>JBKEBU010000107.1:0-2407 GCA_047973325.1 Propioniciclava sp.
CACGTCCACCTCAAGGACATGGGGCAGCTGGTGGCGGGTGCGATCGCGGAGGCCGGTGGGGTTGGCAAAGAGTTCAACTCCATCGCCGTCGATGACGGGATCGCGATGGGCCATGCGGGCATGCTCTACTCACTTCCGAGCCGGGAGGTGATCGCCGACTCCCTGGAGTACATGGTGAATGCGCACTGCGCCGACGCCCTGGTGTGCATCTCCAATTGCGACAAGATCACCCCCGGCATGCTGCTGGCCGCGTTGCGGCTCAACATTCCGACAGTGTTTGTTTCCGGCGGTCCGATGGAGGCCGGCCGCGTTCTCGGCGAGCGGGTGGTTTCCGGCGCCCCGGATGAGACCCGGCTCGATCTCATCGACGCCATGGTCAAGGCTGTTGACGAGTCGGTGTCGGATGAGCAGATTGCCACCATTGAGCAGAACGCCTGCCCGACCTGCGGCTCCTGTTCGGGCATGTTCACCGCCAATTCGATGAATTGCCTCACTGAGGCTCTTGGGCTGTCGTTGCCTGGGAACGGATCGACGCTGGCGACCGCGGCCAAGCGCGAGGGGCTGTTCCTGGAGGCCGGGCGGCTGGTGGTCCAGCTGGCCAAGCGCCACTATGACGATGATGACGATTCCGTGCTCCCGCGCTCAATCGCGACCAAAGCGGCCTTCAGCAATGCCATGCGGCTCGATATCGCCATGGGCGGCTCCACGAACACGGTGCTGCACATCCTGGCGGCCGCCCGGGAGGCTGGGGTTGATTTCACCATGGACGACATCGATGCGCTCTCCCGGGTCACCCCGTGTCTGTCCAAGGTGGCGCCCAACACCACCAAGTACTCCATGGAGGATGTCCACCGGGCCGGCGGGATGCCGGCCATCCTCGGCGAACTACACCGAGGCGGCCTGCTCGACGATTCGGTTCACGCCATTCACGCCGATTCCCTGCAAACCTGGTTGGACCGGTGGGACATCCGAGGCGGCAAGGTCGACGCCGACGCCCTCGATCTCTGGTACGCCGCTCCCGGTGGGGTCCGCACCACCGAAGCTTTCAGCTCCACCAACCGGTGGACCGATCTGGATACCGATGCCGAGGATGGATGTATTCGCTCGGTCGAACACGCCTATACCGCCGATGGGGGGCTGGCGGTGCTGCGCGGCAACGTCGCCCTCGACGGCGCCATCGTCAAGACCGCCGGTGTTCCCGAGGACCAGTGGGTCTTCCGGGGGCCTGCCAAGGTCAGCGAGAGCCAGGAGCAGGCCGTCGAAGCCATCCTGGGCGGCCAGATCAGCGCCGGCGATGTGGTTGTGGTCCGTTATGAGGGCCCCCAGGGCGGCCCCGGCATGCAGGAGATGCTCTACCCGACCAGCTATCTGAAGGGGGTCGGTCTGGGACCCAAGTGCGCACTGATCACGGATGGCCGGTTCTCGGGCGGTTCTTCGGGTCTGAGCCTGGGCCATATCTCTCCCGAGGCGGCCGCAGGTGGGGCCATCGGCCTGATCCGGGATGGGGACATCATCTCCATCTCGATCCCCGACCGGGCCATCAATGTTGAGGTTGACGACGCCGAGCTGGACCGCCGACGGGCCGAGCAGGATGCCGCCGGCTGGAAACCGGTAGACCGGGATCGAACCGTCAGCAATGCGCTGAAGATCTACGCCTCGCTGGCGCTCTCGGCCGACAAGGGGGCGGCTCGCCGAGAGCTCGACTAAGACGGAAGCCTCACGAGCGTCAGGTGGCTTCGGTCACTGGCCGGAGTCGCCTGGCGGCCAACGGGTACAGGGCGATGGCCCCGATCCCGATCAACAGTCCCAGGATTATGTGCACCATGACCAGGCCGCCCATCTCGCCCAGCCCGAACTGCACCACCGCCAACACCAGCAGCCCCACCGCGTGCATGATCAGGCCGGTCAGTTTCCGGGGCCGACCCACAACCACGACCAGGGCGGCCGTGACGAGCGAGGTCACCATGAAGGCCATGGCTGCCGTTGAATGCCAGGACCGAAGATCGGGTGATCCGAACGCCATCACCAGGCCTATGCCGACCAGGACGACGGCGGCCAGAGCGTTTATCAGGGCGGACCAGCGGGTGGCCTGTTGCAGGCCAGTTGATTGGGTACTCACCCGTGCAGTCTACGGTCGCCGCCGGCCCGGAGACCGGCCTGCTCAGTCCCCCAGATTGAGATAGTTGGCGATCTCATCACCGCGCAGGGCGCTGAGCGCATCGATGAGGGCGATCCGAAAGGATGCCGGACCAGCGCTTTGCTGGGCCGCGCGTTCGGAGGCCAGGGCCGCCCAGGCAGTGCCAGCCAAGGCTGCCTCCACCGGCGCAATCACCGTCGCGCACGCGGCGACCAGTGCGCAAACCGCGGTCCGCACCCCCGGCACCTGCGCCAGCAAGGCAGCGCCCGG
>JBKEBU010000166.1:0-1765 GCA_047973325.1 Propioniciclava sp.
CTTGTCTGAGCGGAACCGGGCTATCGTGGAGAACCACGGTTCCCTAGGAGTAAGGAGCGCTGGTGAGCCTGCAGCAACCGCAAGGCGGGGAATCGCCACTGTTCCGGCTGGAATACCCCCAGTCGGTGGGAGTCTTCAATACCTACTCGGAGGCGCAGAAGGCCGTCGACAGCTTGGCAGATCAGGACTTTCCGGTGAAGAATCTGGCCATCGTGGGCACCGATCTGAAGCTCGTTGAGCGGGTCACTGGCCGGCGCACGTGGGGGACGGTCCTCGGCCAGGGTGTGATGAGTGGTCTGTCCACGGGGTTCATCGTGGCCATCTTCATGATGCTGCTGCTTGAGGGGAACATCCTGGGCCAGCTTCTCACCGCATTGCTGATAGGTGTCGGGGTGGGGTTGATGTTCGCAATCTTGGGCTACGCCCTGAGTCGTGGCCAGCGCGACTTCACCTCGGTGACCCAGACGGTCGCCACCAAGTACGAGATCCTGTGCGAGCACAAACATGTGGGGAAGGCTCGGGAGTTGCTCAGCGACACCCTGCGGAAGGCCAGTTTCTCGCCGCACAGGCCACCACAACCGGCTGGACCGGCCGGACCAGGTGGTCCGTCGGTGGGATACCCTGCACCCCAGTACGGTCAGTCGCCACCAGGGGCACCCCCAGGGCACGGCTATCCGCCGCCTCCGGCAGCGCCTCCGCCACCGCCCGCAGGCCAGGGTGGGCCTAACCGGGAGTAGAGGCTCTTCCCCTTCTCGCCGATCACCCGATCCGACCGGCGCAGCCGGGGGCATGGATGGCCAGCGGCTAGGCGTCGATGATGGTGCCGGACAAATAGTCGGCGTAGGCGGGCAGATCAAGCTGCCCCGAGCCGGACACCCCGATCAGGATGACCGGACTAGTCCCTTCCTCGGTGGCCCGGCGAGCCTGGTCGAAGGCCTCGGCTAGGGCATGGCAGGACTCTGACGCTGGCACGATGCCCTCGGCGCGGGCAAAGAGCACGCCTGCCGCGAATGCCGCCCGCTGCCGTACCGCCACCGCTGAGATCAGCCCCTCATGATAGGCGTGGCTCACCAGCGGGGCCATGCCGTGATAGCGCAGCCCCCCGGCGTGGACCGGGTCGGGAACGAAATCGTGGCCCAAGGTATACATCTTGAGCAACGGAGTCAGGCCCGCCACGTCGCCGGTGTCGTAGCGGTACTCGCCCTGGGTGAGGGAGGGTGCGGCGGCCGGTTCGCAGGCCACCATTTTCACCTGGGCGCGGCCCTCCAGATTCTCCCGCAGGAACGGGAAACAGATCCCGGCGAGGTTCGAGCCACCTCCGGCGCAGGCGAACAGGTAGTCCGGCGTGGTTTCGCCGAACTTCTCCAGCTGCTTGATTGCTTCCAACCCGATGACGCTCTGATGCAGCGTCACGTGGTTGAGGACCGATCCCAGAGCGTAGGACGCTTGCGGGTCGGTGGCGGCGGCTTCCACGGCCTCGGAGATGGCCATGCCGAGACTCCCGGGAGTGTCGGGGAAGCGTTGCTGCAGGGCGCGCCCGGCTTCGGTGGTGTCGGAGGGGCTCGGCGTTACCGAGGCGCCGAAAGTCTCCATAAGAATCCTGCGGTACGGCTTGCTGTCGTAGGTGTTGCGCACCTGCCACACGTCGCAGGACAGCCCGAAAATCTGGGTAGCGAACGCGAGGGCCGAGCCCCATTGTCCAGCGCCGGTCTCGGTGGTCAGCCGGGTCCGACCCTCCTGAGCGTTGTAGTAGGCCTGCGGCACG
>JBKEBU010000174.1:0-27379 GCA_047973325.1 Propioniciclava sp.
GCCCCGGATGGGGGTTGGGGAACATCGGCCGGGGACTGGGCTCGGCGAACCGGGCCCCGTCGATCACCTGGAGATAGGTCTCGGTATTGGCCCGGGCGACGTCGGCCATGGTCTTGCCCTCGGGCGCCGTGTAGCCGAAGTAGCGGTAGCCCTCGACCACCTGTTCGGGCGATCCGCGGCTGATTCCCAGCTGCAGTCGTCCACCAGAGATCAGGTCGGCGGCGCCGGAGTCCTCCGCCATATAGAGCGGATTCTCATAGCGCATGTCGATGACGCCGGAGCCGATCTCGATGCGACTGGTCCGGGCGCCCACGGCCGCCAGTAGCGGGAACGGGGAGCCCAGCTGGTGCGCGAAATGGTGCACCCTGAAGTACGCGCCATCGATGCCCACCTCTTCAGCCGCGACCGCCAAATCAATCGACTGATGGAGCACCTCGGCGGCAGATCGGGTCTTGGAATGGGGGGAGTCGGACCAGTGCCCGAATGACAAGAAACCGATCTTCCTCATGCCGCTGCAACCTTCTGTGCAGCGCGAATATTCCATCGGTCCGATAGCTATTGCCCTACCGAGTGACCGGCTGGTCTGTGCCTCACGATCCTTGCTAGGGTACAGCTGCATATCTTCATGCATACGCAGATAAAGAGGTAAAGTCATGCTCACGGTGCTCCGCAACCCTCGGTACCGGAACCTTTTCGGTGCCCAGGTGATCGCACTCCTGGGTACCGGGCTGCTCACGGTCGCTCTGGGTCTGCTCGCCTATGACATCGCCGGAACCAGTGCGGGGGCGGTACTGGGGACGGCCCTCACCATCAAGATGGTTGCCTACGTCGGGGTGGCTCCGGTGGTCGCCGCGCTGGTCAATCGGCTGCCGAAGAAGGCGGTCCTCGTCGGGGCTGATCTGATCCGGTTGGCGATAGCGCTGCTGTTGCCGTTCTTGACTGAGGTGTGGCAGATCTACGTTCTGGTGTTCGTCCTGCAGTCGGCCTCAGCCACCTTCACCCCGGCCTTCCAGTCACTGATCCCGGTGATCCTTCCCGACGAGCAGGACTACACCCGGGCGCTGTCGCTGTCCCGGCTGGCCTACGACCTGGAGGCCCTGGCGAGCCCGCTATTGGCGGCCGCCCTGCTGACCCTGATTGAATTCCCGCTGCTCTTCGTCGGCACCGCTATCGGATTCGCCGGGTCGGCGCTGCTGGTGCTGGTGACCTCGCTTCCCGCTCCGCCAGCTGCGGAACAACAAGGCTCGCTGTGGCACCGGACCCTGCTGGGAGCCACCATCTTCGCTAGCCGGCCGAGCCTGCGATTCCTGTTAGCGATCAACCTGGTGGTCGGTGCGACCACGGCGCTCGTGCTGGTCAACACCGTGGTCTACACGCTGGGTAGCTTCGGGCGCGACAACAGCCAGGTGGCCCTGGCCTTGGCCTGCTATGGCGCCGGTTCCCTCATCGTCGCCCTGAATGTTCCCCGGATGGTGGACCGGCTGGGTGATCGGCGGCTGATGCTTGTAGGTGCGGGGTTGAGCACCCTGGGGCTGGTGGCCACCATCGGGATGACCGTCGTCGCCGAGGGTGGCTGGCTCGGAGCCTGGTGGCTCCTGCTGGGACTATGGATAATTATTGGTGCTGGGAATTCGATGATGAGCACTCCGTCGTCGCGGCTGCTCGCCCGGGAATCCGACGACACCAATCGCAGCTATGTCTACGCGGCACAGTTCTCCCTGTCTCACGCCTGTTTCCTGCTCACCTATCCGATCGCTGGATGGCTGGGGGCGATCAGCCTTACGCTGGCAGCGAGCGTGCTCGCCGGGTTGGCGGTCGGGGCCGCGGTGGTGGCCAGCCGTGGCTGGCGGACCGCCGTAGTCGCCCAGGCCGCCTGAACGAGGAAGGGGGCCACATCCATGGCACATGTGGATGGGCCACGACGCTACCCAGACAACCCGCCGGTCGACGTTGCCGTGGAGGTGTTCTCGATGCTGGCCGAGGCCACCCGGATCCGACTCATCCTGGCGCTCGGCGCCGGTGAGCATTCAGTGGCGCAACTGGCCGACATCGTCGACAAACATCCCACAGCAGTGTCGCAGCACCTTGCCAAGCTTCGGCTGACCCGGATCGTCACCACTCGGCAGGAAGGCACTCGGGTGTTCTACAGGTTGGTGGATGAGCATGCCCTTGCCCTCGTGGATGAAGCGCTGAAACAGGCCGAGCATGCTATCGGAGCGCCCTACCATCACCTCGCTGAGGCGGACGTGCGCCGACAATCACCATCCCCGCGGTGACCGCGGAGGGGTGGGCGCAGCACGCTCGGCCACCGGCGCGATGTTCACCGCCGATAGCCGCGTCACGAGGGGATGTCCACCGTGATCTCATGCCAACCGGTAGCGCCATCGGGAGCCGGGGGCGTCTGGTCGGGGGTCTGGGTTTCCCCGTGGGCATTGGTGGCTCGGCAGCGGAGCTGATGCTGCCCGGAGGTGGCCTGCCAGGGCAGACTCCACTGCACCCAGGTGTCGGCCGATACTGCCGTGGCCAGGGTGGCCTCCTGCCAGGGGCCATCATCAATCTGTACCTCGACTGCGGCGATCCCGACGTGCTGGTGCCAGGCCACCCCGGCGATCACGGCGGCTCCGGCCGCCAGGGTGCTGCCCCGGGCCGGGACGTCGATCCGGGATTGCACCTTGACTGGCGCCCGGGCGGCCCAACCCCGGGGCGTCCAGTAGCCTTGAGCGCGATCAAAGCGGGTGACCTCCAACTCGACCACCCACTTGGTCGCGGACACATAGCCGTACAGGCCCGGAACCACCATGCGCACCGGGAATCCATGCTCTGGCGGCAACGGTTCATCGTTCATGCCGACCGCCAGAATCGAGTTCCGGTCATCGGTGAGCGCTTCCAGTGGCGTCGAGGCGGTGAAGCCGTCGGCCGAGCGGGACAACACCATGTCCGCTGCAGCGGTAGGACGGGCGCGTTCCAGGAGGCGGCGGATCGGATAGCCCAGCCACTTCGCGTTGCCGACCAGGTCGCCACCGACATAGTTTGAGACACACATCAAGGTTGTGTAGGACTCCTCCAGGGGGAGGGCCAGCAGCTCATCCCAGGTCAGGACGACCTCCTGCTCGACCAGGCCATGAATCCGCAAGCTCCACCCGGCCGGTTCCACCCGGGGCACCACCAAGGCGGTATCTATCCGATAGAAATCAGCGGTCGGCGTCACCAGCGGGCTCAGCCCGGGCAGGGTGAGATCTGCACCCGCAGGGATGGGCGGTGCTGGCACAGTGGGCGGCGGCAGCCGCAGTGCGGACCGGACCAGGGTGGCCGCACCCCGTGAGGCCTGCACCAGGCCGCCACCCGCCAGGCTGAGCAACCCGGCGGCGCCCACCGCCGAGGAGGTGATCAGGAGCCGTCGACGATCCAGGGGCGGTCCGGCTGCTCCCGGCATGCCGGGCGAGGACTGGGGTGCCGTGCTCAAGCCCGGGGCTGATCCCACCCGGTGGCGGGCTCGGCTGGCGCCGGCGGTGAGTTGTCGCAGTGAGATGGCGGCCGCCATCCCGGCCACCGCAGCGGGCAGCCAGGCTAGTGTCCCGGCATCCGGGCGGGTCAGGGCGAGCACCAGGGCCAGGCCGCCGAAACCCGCTGCGATGGCTACCCCCCAGGGTGGTCGCCGCCATTCCAGGATGCCAGCGAGGGCCGCGACCGCCAGAAGTGCTATCGCGATCCCGGTGAGCAGGGCAATCTTGTCGGCGGTCCCGAAGAGTGCAATCGCCATGTCCTTGGCCGCCGGAGGCGCCACGTCGATCAGGGCGCTGCCCACCACAGAGAGCGGGCTGGACTCGGGGGCCACCAGGGCTGCGGTGAGTTCACCCAGGCCGATGCCCAGAACTGCCGCTGCGCCCCCCAGCAGCGCCGCGAAGTGTCGACCCGCGGTCGAGTTCGGCATGGAGGAACTCTAGCCGTCGTCCCTGAGAACCAAGCCGGTGATCCTCAGGGGCAGCCGGCCTTGGTCTGGGTGGCCGCATCTGGTGGGTGCAGCTCGCCGGATCAGGGTGTGCGGCGAGGAAGCTCCGGCTCCTACGGAAGGTCTGTGAGCGGGTTCTTAGTACGCAGCTCGGGGAACCACGAGAAATCACGATCAGCGGTCCAGAGCACGCTGACTCCGTGCGACCGGCAGATCGCTGCAATGCGGGCATCATGTACCCGGGGGCCGGTGACACCATCGCGGGCCATCATCGCGCGCAACTCAACCAGATGTGTCATGGCTTCGGGCAGAAACTGCAGGTTCGGCAACGCAGCCAGCGCACCGGCTGCAGTCAAGGCAATCGGTGGGCTCGTCGGGGGCCGGTAGATACGCGGATGTGTAACCACCGCGAGAAACTCATGGAGGCATGGCCAGGGGATTGCCCACCGGGCTGCTCCGGACGCGAGCCGGTGCAATGCTGCTGCGGCCGCGCGGTGATGCGGACTGTCCTGGCGGTGGGCATAGACCAGGATGTTGGTGTCGACTGCTATCACGCGGAAAAGCCGTAGGAGCGCTCGATGGCGTCACCGGGGGCCAGTCCGACAGTCAGACCTTTGCCGGTGGCTGTGGGAAATATGAAGTCGGCCGCGGGAGCTGCGCTACGGCGATCAATCTCGGCACGCAGGGCACCGATCATAAGTTCACGCAGGCTGGTGTGCTCCGCATGCGCGAGAGCCCTAGCCTCGGCCGCGAGCGCGTCCGGTAGCTCAATAGTTGTCTTCATTCCCCCAGACTACCCGTACTCCCGTACTGATAGGACGGTGATACGGCCGCCGAGGTGGCAGCGTATTGCCAGGTCATTCGGTGGGGCCGGGGGGGGGGGCTGGTCGAGCCCGTCGTTGATAAACAGGATCGGGATCGACGCTGTGAGCGTTCGCTCAATCAGTGCGCGTTTGGCTGACATGCGGGAGGAAGCGCTCGTACGCTGACTTCCGCACCAGCGGGGATCGCCCCCCGCGAGGGTTTTGGCCAGGCGAGGATGACTGGGGGAACGTGGCATGGATGAGGTCAGTCTCGAGCGCAGCGACGAGATGCCGCCGCGGCTGGAGCTGCGCTCGGTCAGCAAGAACTTCGGTGCGCTACGCGCACTCCACGAGGTGTCGTTCCGGATAGAGCCCGGAACGATTCATGCCCTCGTCGGGGAGAACGGCGCCGGCAAGTCCACCCTGGTCGGCATCATCGTGGGCCTGATCCAGGCCAACCGCGGTGGCGAGGTGTACCTCGACGGTGACTTGTGCGACTTCGCCACGACCCTGGACAGCCGGGCCCACGGAATCTCTGTGGTTTTCCAGGATCCCAAGCTGTTCCAGCATCTCTCCATAGCCGAGAACATTTTTGTCGGCCGGTATCCGACCGCGCGGGGTCTGATCGACGCCACCCGGATGCACACCGGAGCCAGCGAACATTTACGCCGGGTGGGCTATCCCCTGGACCCGCAGCAGCCGGTGTCGACGCTGACGGTGGCCGAAGCCCAGTTCGTGGAAATCGCCCGCGCCGTCGATGACGACCTCAAAGTGCTGATCCTTGACGAGCCCACCAGCGCTCTCACCCCGGCCGAGGCCGAAAAGCTCTATGACGTGGTGCGCGAGCTGCGGAATGCCGGCACCTCCATCATCTGGATCTCCCACCGGCTAGAGGAAGTCCAACTGCTCGCCGACAAGATCACCGTCCTGCGGGATGGGGCGGTGGTGACCACGCAACCTGCAGCCGACCTGCCTGAAGACCAGATGATCGCACTCATGGTCGGCCGGGAACTGAACATCGAGCGGCAACCATCCCCAGAACATGTGGGTGATCCTTGCCTGGTGGTCAGCGGGCTGGCCGGACCGCCGAACATCCGCGACGCCTCCTTCACCGTGCGGCGCGGGGAAGTGGCCTGCATGGCCGGTTTGGTGGGCGCCGGCCGCACCGAGATCGCAGAACTGGTCTACGGGATAGTGCCGCGCACTGCGGGCACCGTGACCATCCAGGACCGCCAGCTCCCGCCGGGTCGGCCGGCGGCCGCTGTCGATGCCGGACTTATCTATCTGCCGGAGGATCGCGATGTCGCCGGGGTGATCCCGCAGGCGACGCTAGCGGCCAATATAGAGCTCCCCAGCCTGGTAAGCCTATCCACACTGGGGTTCATCCAGTCGCGTCAACGCGATGACCTGGTTGAGCGTGGGCTAGCCGAGCTTGAGGTCAAGGGCGCGGCCGCCGATCTGGTCTCCTCGCTCTCGGGTGGCAACCGGCAAAAGGTCGCCCTGGCACGCTGGCTGGTCAAGGATCCCGACGTGCTGATCCTCGACGAACCCACGCATGGAATTGATGTGGGCACCAAGGCGGCCATTCACGACCTTATCCGCCGCGCCGCCCACGACGAGCAGAAGGCGGTCCTGATCATCTCCTCCGACATGCAGGAGGTGATGGCGGTCAGTGACCGGGTGCTGGTCGTCCACAAGGGGACCATTGCCGCCGACCTGGTGGCCGACCAGACCAACCCCGAGGAAATAATGATGTACGCGACCCTGGGTGGTGCTCATGTCGACTGAAGCACTGGTCACGCCCCGCAGCACCCGGCGCCGCCTCAGCGTGGACCGGACAAAAATCCTGGGTGTGGTTGCTTTCGAGCTGATACTCATTGTTGTATTCAGCATCACCACCGGCCGGTTCCTGGCTTGGGAGAACGTCAACAGCATCCTCTTCACTGCCGCCATCTTCACCGTCGCTGCGGTCGGCGAAGCCCTGGTAATCCTGACCGGAAACTATGACCTGTCGGTCGGTTCGATCATGGGCGTCAGCGCCTATGTGACCTTCGACCTCGCCGGAGCCAACCCGGCGCTGGGTCCCTGGGTGGTGTTCATTGCGGTAGCGCTGGGCCTGGCCATGGGAGCGATCAATGGCGTGCTGGTGGCGGTGTTCTCGCTCAACTCCATGGTCGCCACCCTGGGCACGCTGTCGATCTATCGCGGCTTCGTGTCGCTGTACGCCAGCGCCCAGGAGGTTACCAGCGGTGAACTACCCGGCTGGATCCGCGCGCTGTACTCCTCCCAGCCGCTCGGGATCTCCATGTACGTCTGGACCGCCGCCATCGTCGTCATCCTCGCCGCGTTCGCCCTGGCGAAGCTCCCGATGGGACGCCAGCTGTATGCCTACGGGTCCAACCAGGCTGCGGCCCAGTACTACGGGCTGAAACCGGTCCGGGTGCTGATGACTGCCTATCTGGGCAGCGGGGTGCTCGCCGCGCTAGCCGGGCTGCTGCTCGGGGTTCAGGTGGGCAACATCAACAGTCTGCTCGGGTGGACCTACGAGATGCAGATCCTGGCAGCTGTCGTGATCGGCGGGGTCAGCATCTTCGGCGGATCCGGCAGCGTGATCGGGGTTGCCATCGGAGCCATCGTGCTGGCCAGTATCAACAATGGGCTCGTGCTCATGGGCACCCGCGACTCGGTCCGGCTCCTCATCCAGGGGATTGCGCTGGTTCTTGCTGTCGGCGTCGACGCGTTCATCCAACGTCGGCTCGCGCCTAGGCGGGGGGTGGAAGCATGACCACTCTGAAGAACTACGGCGTCGAGGTCATGCTGGTCGGGCTCATCGCCGTCGCGGTGCTGGTGTCGGCGAACCTGTCCCCGTACTTCCTGGATGCGGGTACGTTGATCAACTCCACCGCTGCCTTCACCATCTTCATCCTGATGGCTTTCGGACTGTTCCCGGTGGTGGTGCTCGGCGAGATCGACCTCTCCCTCACCTCCACGCTTGCGGTGGCGGCGGTTGCCTACGCGCTCGGCGCGCAGGCCGGGCTGCCGATGATAGTGTGCCTGCTGCTCGCGCTCGGGGTCGGCGCCGCCCTTGGCCTTATCAACGGGCTCCTGGTGGCGGTGTACCGGCTGCCGTCTCTGGCGGTCACTCTCGGCACCATGGGCGCCTTTCGGGGGCTGGCCTATGTGCTGGCCGGTGATGCCGGCATCACCGGACTTGATCCGAGCTACCTGGTGCTGGGCCAATCCTGGATCGGCAGACTGCCCAGTGCGATCGTGCTCGGACTCGTGGTCGGGCTCGTGGTATCGATAGTGATGGCGCTGATGCGCGTTGGTCGCTACAGCTATGCCATCGGCTTGAGCCGCCCGACCGCCGACATGTCCGCCCTCCCGGTGCGGAAGATAATAATCGCTGCCTACGCCGGGGCGGGCATGATGGCCGGGCTGGCTGGTTGGGTCTGGGTGAGCCAGTACCAATCCGCCCGCGGCGACAACGCCGACGGTGCGATCCTCACAGTTATCACCGCCGTCGTGCTCGGAGGCGTCAGCGTCAATGGTGGGATCGGGCGCGGCCTGGGAGTTTTCCTGTCCTTGGTGCTCATGCTCACCATCCAGACCGGCATGCAGCTAGCCAACGTTCCCGGCACCACCCAAACCCTGGTGATTGGCAGCATCTTGGTGATCGCCCTACTCATTCCCCGATTGGCCAGCTACGCCCAGCGCTACCGCCTCCGGCAGGCCGGCCACTAACCCGAACAGACCGCTCAACCTCGCTACCCACATGAAGGAGTAAACATGACCACCAGCCGCAGGACCCTCCTGGGAGTCGTCGGAGCCGGAGCACTGGCCAGCCTCGTCGGCTGCTCGACGACAGATCCGAATGCCGCCCCGACCACCGCCAGCGCTACCGGCACTAGCGCGGCCGCTGCGGCGGGTGATGTGAAGATCTTCATGGCACCCAAGTTCACCGGTCTGGCCTACTTTGAGGTGGCCCGGACCGGCGGCGAGCAGGCCGCGGCCGACGGGGGTTTCACGTTCGAGTACATAGGCTCTGATCAGGCCACTACCACCGCCCAGATCGCCACCCTCACCAATGCGCTGCCGCAGAAGCCCAGCGCCCTCGTGGTCAGTGCCATTGACGGAGATGCGGTGGCGCCCGCCCTTAAGCAGGCCATGGGTGACGGCATCAAGGTGGTGACCTATGACGCTGACGCGGCTGCCGATGCGCGCGACATATTCGTGAACCAGCTGTCCTACGAGCTGGCAGCCAAGACGATGCTGGATTCGGCGAAGCTCAACTCGCCCGATGGCGGGCTGGTGGCGTTCATCTCGGCCTCGCCCTCGGCACCCAACCACGCCGCCCACGTCAAGTTCATGAAGGAGTTCATCGACAACGATCCGGACTACCAGATGTTTAGCTACGTCGACACCGTGCAGTTCGCTGGTGACGATGCGGCCAAGTCCCAGGAGGTGACCCGGAACCTGATCCAGGCCCACCCGGACCTCAAGGTGGTGATCTCGTCCTCGGCGGTGTCGGCTCCGGCCGCACAGCAGGCCATCATCGATGCCGGGAAAGCGGGGGAGATGTGGGGCACTGGCGTTGCACTTCCCAGTTCGGTCTCGGAGTTCATCAAGGCCGGACATTCCCAGGCCTTTTGCATGTGGGATCCCGCCGAACTCGGCTACATCGCCACCGTGGTCGCCCAGCGGCTGGTCACCGGGGAAATCCAGGGCACCGTGGGTGAGACCGTAGACCTGGGGGAGCGCGGCACCTACGAGATCCTCGAGGGTGGCGAAATGCAATACAACAAGCCGTTGATCTTCACCCCCGACAATATCGACGACTACGACTTCTGACAGGTAGGGGACGCCACGAGGCTGCGAGTGATGAGGTGACGGATGAGTGAGGGGCGCTACTCCAAGGAACTGATGGCGCACGCATCCTGGCTCTACCACGAGGAGGGTATGACCGGCGAAGAGATCGGGCGGGTCATCCGGGTATCCCGCCAGACAGTTGGCCGGATCCTGCAGGAAGCGCAGCGTGCGGGCATCGTCCGGACCTTCGTCGACACCCGCTACCTGCCCAGCAAGGGGTTGGCGGACTTACTCGCCCACCGCTATCGTCTGGCCGCTGCCGTGGTGGTGCCACCGGTATCCGGTTCGGGCGCGCTGAATGATCGCCTCGCCAAGGCGGCTGCCGATGTGCTGATGCGGTCGATGATCCGCCCTGGAGTTTCGGTGGCTATCGGGTGGGGGCAGGTGGTGTTGAAAACGCTCCTCGCGCTGGATGCGACGGCGGTGCGTGGCGTCCAGTTCGTCAGCGCCGCCGGCGGGATCGACTCCTACATCGCCGAGTTGGCCCGCAAGGAATCTAACGGAGTGAGCCGCGTTTTGGAACTTATCCAGGCACCGTTGCGGGTGTCCACGGCCGCGGTGGCCGAGACTCTCCGCCAGGAACCTGTCGTTGAAGGTGCCCTGCGCCGGGCCCGGGAGTGCGATGTGCTCCTGACTGGAATCGGGAGCGCTGAGCCGGGATCCCGGTTGGAGAGCTTGGGCCTCTACACCGCCGAAGAGTTCTCCTGGGCGCGGGAGCAGGGCGCTGTGGGGGACATGCTGGGGGAGTGGTTTACCAGCACCGGGGCTCCGCTGAGCGAGCCTAGCGCCGGCCGCAAGGTGGGATTGCCCATCTCGGAGCTCAAACGGATGAACCGGGTTGTCGGGGTGGCGGGCGGTCCCGACAAGGTGGCCGCCATCCGCGGGGCGCTGGTGGGCGGCTTTCTGGGAACGTTGGTCACCGATGAAGATACCGCTCAAGCCCTGATCACCTAGTGAGAGGAAGCCATCATGGCTGGAAAGAGTGTCCGTCAGGGCCGGATTCTGGGTGCGGTGGGCACCCCGGCCCTCATGGTGGCTGCAGACCGGACAGTGTCCGGAGGTGACGAACCCTACGCGGAAGATCCGGAACTCTTCGTGCAGCGGGTGGTGGACATCCACCCCGACGCGGTCCTGCTTGGCCCGGGGCTTATCGACAGATATGGGCACCTTTTCGGCTTCCGCGGAGCCCCTGGGCTGGTCTGCCGCCTCGACTTTCCCTATGTCGACGGGCCATTCCTAGGATCGGGCAACCACTTCGATCTCATCTGTGATGTGGCCCACGCGGCCAGTCTGGGGGCGGATGCCGTGGTGCTGTTCCTGAAATCGCACCCGGCTGACCGGGCGCTGTGGTCGGCCAATATCCGGGCGCTGAGCGCCGTCATCCGGGAGGCAGAGCTGCTCCAGATCCCGGTCATCGTGGAGGCGGTTGCCTGGGATTCCCCCAACCACGGGGATGTGCGTGCCCGCGAAACCTCCCGGGTGGCCCGGATTGCCTGTGAACTGGGTGCCGACATAATCAAGACCGACTACCCCGGCAGCGTGGAGCAGATGCAGCGCCTGGTGACGGCTTGCTCCGTGCCGGTGCTGGTGCTCGGGGGGCCGCTGCGCAGTGTCCCGGAGGTAGTGGGCACCACGGCGGCGGCCATTGCCGGTGGCGCGCGAGGTGTTATCTATGGGCGCAATATCTGGCAACGTGAGCACGCCGATGGTGTGGCCGCTGAGTTGCGCCGCGCGTTGGCCAGCTACGCCCTCCGCGGCTAGCCGAACTATCAGCCATGCCTGCTGGCTCGTCGCACGAGGGCCACCTCGGGAGCGGCCGATATCATCGGAGCATGCCTGAGGTGGCGCTCGCTGTGGATGCGGGCGGTTCGTATGTGAAGGCTGGTCTGGTCGGGTGGGACGGATCCATCCTGGACCAGCTCTCGGCCCCAGTGAGGAGCCTGGCCCGACCCGATGGTGGTGCCGAACGCGATCTGAACGAACTCTGGGCCACCACCAGCGCTCTTATGAATTCCCTCCGCGGACGTGCACCGGACGCGTTCGGTGAGGTGAGTCGGGTGGCCATCACCGGCCATGGCAATGGTGCCTACTTTCTCAACCCTGCGGGGCAACCCACGCGCCCGGCTGTCCTCGCCACCGATACCCGCGCTACCGCACTGGTGCAGCGCTGGCATCGATCTGGGGTGGATACGGTGGTGCGGAGGCGCACCGGCAGCTCGCTGTGGCCGGGTCAGCCGGGGGTGATCGTGCGAGCGCTCCGCGATGCTGAGGAATCGCTGGGCGCGGGGACCACGGCCATCGTGAGTTGTCAGGATGCGCTCCGGGCGCAGTTCACCGGGGTGGTGGCCACCGAGATTACGGCGGCGACCACGACGGGCCTGTATCCGGTGGGGTTCGGCCCGGAGGCGTCCACCGTGGTCCGGCCGGACCCGGAGGTGGCGGCGGCGCTGGGCATTGGTGGGCAGCTGCCGCTGTTTCCCGACGCAGTCCCGGACCACACAGTGTGGCCTGTGCATCCGACAGTGTCAGCCGAACTGGGCTTGCCTGCCGGGGCGCTGGTGACCGCCGGGCTGGTGGACAATGTCGCCACGCAACTAGGCTCGGGTATCACCGATTCCCAGCTCATTTCCGTGGGGATGGGTACCTGGGGGATGAATCAGCGCTGGGTGAGTGTGGCCGACAACCCCGCCGCCCTGGTGAAGTCGGTGCGGCCCCTGGCCCTCAGCCGATGGCGCGACCAACTGCTGGTCTGCATGGGGGCGCCGCACTCCAGCACCGCGCTGGATTGGGTGCTCCGTCTGGTCAACCAGGGTGAGGTGGACTACGACCTGCTGGAGGCTGCCGTGAGCGCCTTCGAGGCACGTCCCAGTGACCCGGTCTTCGTGCCGGCCCGGGCCGGGCGACCCGGCGATGCCCCTGGAGGAGAAAGTGCGCTCAGCCTCACCGGCCTCGCGATGGACACCAGCACTCATGCTCTGGTGGCTGCTGTCGCCGAAGGAATCTGCCTGGCCCAGGTCACCCGGATCGAGCACCTGATGCGGCAGTCGCCCACCACCGGGGTGGTGGTCTCGGGGGGCGGATCCATTTCTGATGCTGTGGTGCAACTCCTCAGCGATGCGCTCGGCCGTCCGGTCCGGCGGCTCCGCGGGCAAGCCACCGGACTCATCGGCGTCGGTGTTGCGGCTTTGCACTCGGGGGAGCGGCGCACGATCGCGTCCGTCCTGGACGCCAGCGTCGCCGTCCAACAGGAATCCCAACCCCGTCAGCCCCGCTCGGCGCGGCTCCAGGATCGGCTGGCAGCCTTCCGCGAGCGAACTGCCGGCGTCAACGCCAAGGCCGCTCGGTAGCAGCACCCCGGCGGAACGCGCCGAGTGCGGTTCAGTCACGTGTCCAGGCCAGGCCTCGGCCGCTTCTGGATGCTCTTTTGCGGACCCTCGGTGAAGTCTGGCTGGCTGATCTAAGCTGCCTCACGTGTCAGAACCGGGGGACCTAGACCTAGAGCTAGACGATGACAACTTCGAGCATTATCCGCGTGATATCGACCCCGCCGGGCGCGACCTGCGGTCCTATACCGACGATCTACGGGCGGCGCATCCGGTGGTCTACAACGTACTTGAGGAGTATGTGCTGCTCCGCCACGCGGATGTCGTGCGGGCGGCCACCGACCCGGAAACGTTCTCCAGCGGGGTCTCCAGGTTCGTGCAGGTGCCGAACGGCCTCGATGGTGCCGACCATGCTGCGATGCGGGCGGCGCTCGACCCGTTCATGTCTGTGGAGGCGCTGATCCCCTTCGAACAGCCACTGGCTGCGGCGGCTCAGGATCTGGTCGCCGGGCTCCCGGAGGCTGCGGATGCTATCGATATCGGCGCGGCCTTCGCTGTGCGGGCGCAGAGCCTGTGGTTGGGCTGGCCGCCCGAGCTGGGGCCACAACTGGTCGCGTGGGTGGGCCGCAATCACGATGCGGCCCGCTCCGCCGATCATGAAGAGCGGGTAGCGGTGGCGGCCGAGTTTGATGCGATCATCGCGCGCCTGATGGCGGACCGGCGGGGTCCGGATGCTCCCGATGACCTGACCACCCGGCTGCTGCGCACCGATGTCAATGGGCGCTCGCTCACGGATCAGGAAGTGACGTCGATCCTGCGGAACTGGACCGGAGGTGATCTGGGATCGATAGCCTTGTGCGTGGGGGTGCTGGCCTATGCGCTGGCCACCGACGCCGACCTGCAGCGCCGGTTGCGGGCCGGAGTGCCGGATGCCGAGTTCGATGCGGTGGTGGACGAGGTGCTCCGGATAGACAATCCGTTCACCTCCAACCGGCGGATCACCACCTGCCCGGTGCACGTGGGCGGTGTCGACATCCCGGCCGGGGCCAAGGTGAAACTGCATTGGACGTCGGCCAACCGGGATGCGGACGTCTTCGGGGATCCGGACCGCCGGGATCCTGCGGGAAACTCCCCGCTGAATCTGGTTTATGGCACCGGTCCGCACGCCTGCCCGGGACGCACCCTGGCCACGTTGGAATTACGCGTTGGCCTGCGGGCGCTGCTCGCGGGTACCGCCTGGATCGAGCTCGATCCGCAACGATCCCCGGTCCGGGAGGTTGCCCCGGTAGGCGGCTGGGCGAGTGTGCCGCTGCTGCTTCGCACAGTGCACCCGAAGTAGATCGCACGAGCGAGTCCAGTCCAGGCGAGTGGGGTCGGACTAGCAGCGACACGCTACTAGTGGGCCGGTGGCGGATCCTGGCCGCTATCGTCAACGGTGATAGTTTCCACGAGCGGGTTGGCCACCGACGGGCTTTCTGCGTCTCCGCCCGTCATGGCTGCTGGCAGGGCGGCCGGAGGGCGTGGCTGGGTCCGCGTCATGCTGAATCGACGCCGGGCACCCTCAACCAGGCTGTAGAGCACCGGCACCAGGAGAAGCGTGAGCAAGGTCGACGACACCAGCCCGCCGATAACCACAATCGCCAAGGGGCGCGAGATGAACACGCCGCCGCCGGTGAGCCCGAGGCTCATCGGCACCAGCGCCATGATCGTGGCCAACGCGGTCATCACTATCGGCCGTAGGCGCAGCCGGGCGCCATGCATGATCGCATCGGTGGCTCCCACACCATCGCGTCGGTACTGGTTGATCAGATCGATGAGCACGATCGCGTTGGTCACCACGATCCCGATGAGCATCAGCAACCCGATCATCGAGGGGATTCCCAGCGGCGTATCGGTGATCAACGACAACCCGACCGCGCCGGTGGCCGCAAACGGGATCGAAACCAGCAGCACCAGTGGCTGAACCAGAGAGCCGAAGGTGCCCACCATGATCAGATAGACGATCGCGATGGCGATCAGCATGGCCAGCCCCAGCTGGGCGAAGGAGTCCTGCTGCTCGGCCGACACCCCGCCGATGGAGACGCTGGCGCCGTCGGGAAGATCGAGGGCATCGAGGCCGAGCTGCAAGGCAGCCGTGGTGCCACCCAGATCTGATCCGGTCGGGACCGCGGAGACGGTGGCGGTCCGCTCACCGGCCACGTGGCTTATCGAGGCGGGAGCCTCCACCTCGTCGATGTCGGCGATCTCGTCGAGGGTGAGCGGGGTTGCGGTCACCTTCTGGGCGTCCTGAGCGGCCTCTTGCAAGGCGGCCTGCTCATTGGCCACTGCCTGGGACTTCTCCCGCTGTTCCACCAGGGAGTCGTACTGGTCGTCCAGAGCCTCAATCTGGGCCTGCTGTCCGGTGATCGCCGATTCGATCTGGGTGATCTGCTGCCTGATCTCGGCGTACGGGTCTACCGGAACCTGCACGCCGGGGGGCAGCGTCGGAATCGGCGCCCGCAGTGCCTGCTGCAATTGTCGCAACGTGGCTCGCAGCTCGGCCAGCTGATCGGCGGCCTCATCGCGGCTTTCCCGGAGTTGGCGCAGCGAATCCTGGTAGGCCTCGGTGGCCTCGGCCTCCTGGCGGTCGGCGAAGGCGTCGGCATCTTCTTGAGCCTGCTCAGCGGCGGCGGTACGCGCGTCGATTGTCTGCTTCTGAGTGACCGGCAGCACCACGCTGCGCAACTCCTCAAGGGAGGTGACCGGCTTCCGGGCGAACAACAGGACGTTGAGCGTGCTGTCGTCCTGGGTGAGGGTGCCTATCTGCTGCCCCCGGGTAGCCCGGGCCACGGCGGCGCCCACCTGGGCTTGCATCATGCCGGCTGCGGCGGCCGCGTCGTCGTCCAGGGTCACCTGGAGCATCGCCTTGGCTTCGGTGAGGTCAGATTCTATGTTCGACAACCCTTCGGTGCGCTCGAATAGGTCCAGTACCTGCGCATTGGCTGTAGTCAGCGCGTCCAGATCGGAGGCCTCCACATAGACCGCAATCTCGCCGCTGGCGCCTCCGACGAAGACCTCGGTGGTGCCTATCTGGTCGGCGCCCAGGTCGGCCAGTTGGTTCCGAAGTTTGTCGGCGATCTCTTGACCAGGGGCATTCGGTTCCAAGGTGATGGCATGCGAGGCGACGTTGGTGTCCGAGGCCCCGCTCAGGAAGCTGAAGGCGCCAGAGCCCGAGCCGACGGTGGTGGACCAGCTTTCCACTGTGGGCTCATTCGTGATGATCTTCTCGACCCGCTGGGCGGCGGCATCCATCTCAGTCAGGCTGGTACCCGCGGGTAGCTCCTGGTTGATCTGCAGGCTGGTGGCCCCAGCGGCTCCGATGAAATCAGTCTTGAGGAGGGGCGTCAGCATCATGGTGCCGAGGAAGATTGCGACTGCTATCAGCAAGGTGAGCGCCCGGTGGGCGAGCGACCAGCGCAGCACTGGTAGGTAGCCGCGTTGAAGCCAGGTCTGCTTGGCTGCCGACTCGGCGTGATTGTCGGCGGCGAGGTCGAGCGCCGCGAGGTCGCCGACCCCATAGCGGGCGCGAAGCTTGTCGACCTGGTAGGCAATCGTCTCCGGTGTGGCCTTCCGGCGCTCCAACCGGGCAAGGAGCGTGGCGTGCTTGCGCTCGAAGGCGGCCTGATCGCGGGCCCGGTCGGCGGCGATCCCGGTCGCCTCCTTCTCAGCGAAGCGAGCGGCCCGTTCGCGAGCTTTCGGCGTGTCGGCCGGAGGACGCATGAACCAGGAGGCCAGGACTGGCACCACGGTGAGGGAGACCACCAGGGATGCCAGCAGGGCGATGCTCACGGCGATCGCGAACGGCCGGAAGGTCTCCCCGGCCTGTCCGCCGACCAGCCCGATAGGCAAGAAAACAGCCACTGTGGTGAGGGTGGAGGACGTGACCGCGCCGCCCACCTCCCGAACGGCGCGGACGATCTCCGCAGGCCCGTACCGGCCGAGGGCTTGGTGGCGTTTTATGTTCTCCACCACGACAATGGAGTCATCGACCACCCGCCCGACGGCTACCGTGAGCGCACCCAGCGTGATGATGTTCAGGGTGTAGCCGCCGACCCAGAGCCCGATCAGCGCTATCAGCAGGGAGATGGGGATGGACAGGGCGGTGATCGCGGTGGGACGGATCGAGCGGAGGAAGAGCAGGATCACCAGGATCGCCATGGCCAGCCCCAGGCCGCCCTCGACGGTGAGGTCATGCACCGACTGCTCGATGTAGGGGGCCTGGTCGAAGACTGTTGAGATCTCGACGCCGTCGCCCAGCTGCCCGATCACAGTGGGCAGGATCGTGTTGACCTCGTGGGCGACCGCAACTGTGTTGCCGGCGGTTTCCTTGGTGATGGACAGCGTGAGTGCGGGGCGTCCGCTGGCCCGAGAGATCGAGGTCTGGGCGACGTCTTCCTCGACGACGTCGGCGAACTCCGAAAGCGCGACCGGGCCATCGGCGCCCTGGATCTGCATTGCCTTGATCTGGTCTATGGAGGTGAATTGCGTGCCCACTTGGACGTCCAGATTTGCGGTGTCACCCTGCACCGTTCCGGCTGGGATCGGCAGGGAACTCGCCGCAAAGGTCTGGCTGAGCAGGTCGGCATCGATGCCTAGCTCTTCGATGTCGGCCTGCCGGAGGGTGATAGCTACCTGCCGAGTCCGCTCTCCGGAGAGGGTGACCGAACGGACCCCGTCGAGCCTCTGCAGGGCCGGGACTGCGATGTCTCGCAGACCCTTGGACAGGTCTGCTTCGGATCTGTTGGAACTGACCGCGAGCACGATCACGGGTATGTCGTCAAAGCTGCCAGCCACCACGGTGGGTGTCACATCGTCGGGCAAGGTGGTTTGCACCGAGGAGATGGCATTCCGGATCTGGGTTTGTACAGTGTCGGCGTCCAGGCCGAACTCCCAGGCGACCTGAATCTGGGAGAACCCGGAGATGGAGGTTGAGGTGACCTGGGTCACGCCGGATACCCCCTCAATGGCATCCTCCAGGGGTGTAGTGACCTCGCGTTCGACAGCCTGAGGGGTGGCACCGACGTAGGCGCTGATGACGCTGGCCTGCGGAATCTCGATGTTCGGAATCAGCTCCTGTTTCAGCGCGGTAGCCGTATAGGCTCCCAAGCCAGCCACCAGTGCCGCCAGCAGCATGACCACCGTGCGATGGGTCAGACTGGCCCGGGTCAACAAACCGATCATCGGTCTCCTCACGTGAACAACCTGGGCAATGTTAGCTCGGAGCTAACTACCGAGGCGCCGCCTCTGACCGCCGACTCCAGGCCTGGCGTGCCGGGCCGGTGAGCACCTGCTGGGGTCATGCCGAAGAGCGGAACCCGGGCTCACCCGGGGTAGCGAGTGCAGCCGAGTGGCTGCGATACGCTACGTGATTCCAGCCGGCAGGACTCAGTGATGACCGACAGCACACCAACGGGGGGCACCCTGAGGGGCGACCTGCTGTCGCGCCTACGCGCGCAGGACCAGGAGATCCGGATCCGAGCGCTGTCGATGGGACCGCCCCTGGCCTTCGAGAGTGAGCTCACCTTGCAGCAGTTGCGGGTGCTCGCTTTTGTGGTGGTGGAGCCGGGGACAACGACCACAGCACTGCGCAAGCGGCTGGGTGTGTCGGCGCCGACGGTGAGTGGACTGGTCGATCGTCTGGTAGAACAGGGCCTGGTGGAGCGGCGGCACGATGCCGATGATAGGCGCGTCCGGCATCTGTTGCCGACGGATCAAGGAGTTCAGGCAATCACTGATCTGGATGCGATGAACCGGGCACTTTTCGACACCCTGGTGTCGGTGCTCACGGATGAGGAGCTACGAGCCACAGTGGGCACCTATGCGAGCCTGCTGCGGGCTATGGATCGGCTGGGGGTGCCGCAGGCGACGGATTGAGCGCAACATCGCGCCAGGGTGGGGGAGTTGGCCGACCTGGAATGTCCGTACACCGAGGCTCGCCCTGCTCCCCGATTCCGCCCTCGATGCGGGCGGTCAAGCCGGTGGCTCAGCTGAAGCCAGTCCGGACAATGATGGCTTCACAAGGATAGATGCCCCCTAGACAGGTCGGGTGCGTGGGTACCAGACTGGGCGGACGGCACCCCCGGGTGGCGAAGAGTGTCATCCCAGTGCGATGGTAAAGCTCTCGTCCCTCCCGTGTACTCGAGAGTGGAGGAGGAGTAGCGGTGAGGCACGTTTCCCGAGGTTCCCAGGGCCTGATAGCGCTGTTGGCCGGACTGCTGGCGGCGCTGGGTGTTGGTGGTTGCTCACCGGACGGGCCTACTGCCGGCCAGCTCAAGGCGTCGATAGAACTTAATGTGCTCGTGCTCGACGATGGTTCACCCATGGTGGCAGCCCTGGCTGATCGGCTGACCCGGGAGGGGGTCCCCATCACCCGGATGGACCTCAAAGATGCTAACCGCCCCGAACTTACCGAGGACTACCTGCTGACGGTGTCAGCTACCACCGCCCGGGCCCACGTCAGCGGCATTGTCGGACCCGATGAGGCCCTCACCGTCCTGACCGCCGACGAACGCGCCACTCTGGACAGGTTCGCCAAGGCTTTCGGTATCCGTCAGGTGGCTGCCTACACCTGGCCGAACCCAGGCCTCGGCCTGGAGGACCCCAAGCAGAGTGGGTACGTAGGCCCGGTGGATGGCATGCGGGCCATGGTGACTCCGTACGGTGCCGAGAACGGTTTCGCCTTCCTCACCCAGGTGACGCTGGACGATGCCAAGGTTGATGTTTCGGAGTCCTATGGCTACCTCTCCCGTCCCCTCACCCCGACTCCCGAGCTCGAATTCCAGCCGATGCTGACTGCGCCCATCCCCGGCACCCAGGAAGAGGGTGCGCTGATGGGTGTGGCGACTCAGGACGGCCGGGAGACGCTGATCCTCACGTTTTCCGTCAATCCTCACCAGAATCACTGGCGGACCATAGGGCACGGGGTGGTCAGCTGGATCACCCGGGGAATATCCACCTCGTATAGCCGGAACTACTTCAGTGCTCACATCGACGACGTCCTGCTCCCCGACGCATTGTGGAGCGTGGAGGGGAACTGCACCATTGGCAATGACTGCGACCCGGAGCTATACCCGGCAGACGCTCCGGGTGCGACCAGCCGGATGACGGCAGCTGATGTCAGCACGTTGCTGGCCTGGCAGCGAGCTGCCAACCTGAAGCTGGACATGGCCTTCAATGCTGCTGGCACCGAGCGGGTGAAGGCCGCCTCCGGCACCGACCCGCTGGAGTCGGCGCTGCTGGCTGACGCCGGAGATTTGCGTTGGGTGAATCACACCTGGGACCACAGATATCTCGGTTGTGAACAGGATTTTTCTGTTGACCCGTGGCGGTGCGAACAAAACGAGGGTGCCGTCGCCTATATCGAGCGATCGACGTTGGTCGAGGAGATCCAGCGGAACAACGACTATGCCGCCGCGGCCGGCCTGCCCGGCTATGATCCCGCCGAACTCGTCACCGGGGAGCACTCGGGTTTGGCGTCGCGGCCGCAACTCCCGCAGGACAATCCCGACCTCGCCGCGGCCCTGGATGAGACCAACGTGGCCTGGGTCGCCACGGATGCCTCGCGGGAGTTCGATATCCGCCGGATTGGCGGCGCAATCACGGTGCCGCGGTATCCGATGAACATCTACTACAACACCGAGACCCGGGAGCAGGCGGTTGATGAGTACAACTGGGTCTACACCACAGTGAGCGATGGAGGATCGGGGCTGTGCGAGTCCCGCTCGGAGGTTATGACGTGTATCAAGCCCCTCGATCTGGCTACTGGATTCGGTGACTACATAGTTCCGACGGAGGCCCGGATTGCGCTCGGCCACGTGCTGTCCAATGATCCTCGTCCGCACTACGCGCATCAGACCAATCTCGCCGGTGATGGTCTGCTCTATCCGGTCCTGAGCGCTGTCGTTGACGCCTACCGCACGGACTTCGCGGCCAGTGCCCCATTGGTCAATCCCAGTTTTGCTGAGGCGGGGCAGGCGCTGACTCGTCAGGCAGCCTGGAGCGGTGCCTCGGACGGCGTGGTGACTGTCATCGAAGGCCATCAGCTGCGCATCACCGGAGAGTCTGATGCCCCGGTCGAGGTGCCGGTGACCGCACCGGCGGGCAGCCGGCAGGGCCGGAGTGCTTTCGGTGAGGCCTATGGCGGTGAGGTATCCGCCTGGGTGCACGTTGAGCCCGGACGAACGGTGACCATCGAGGCTCCGGTCGGTGCAGGATTCCCCGCGCTATTGACGTGGTCGGGGGACGACTAGCCACACCCGGCACGTCCGCCCGCAGGACAGCATGGATCCGTGCTTCATGCGGGTGACAAGGGCGAATATTCATAGAAATTTCCACAACAACCCTCTAGACATCTGAATAACATCGGTATCACACTGGGCACGCAGCATCCCCCGTGTGACGAACTGCACCAGGCCAGACCCCTGGTGTGCGTTCGTTCTCCCTGCGGCATCTGACCATGGAGAGGAGTGAACGGTGAAGAAGAATCCCCGAGGCCTGCGTGGCCTCACAGCGCTGATGGCTGGACTGCTGACGGTGGTTGGCATGGTTGCTGTCCTGCCACCGGCCCAGGCTGCCGGCCCGCTCAAGGCGACGATAGAACTGAATGTGCTGGTGCTCGACGACGGCTCACCCATGGTGGCGGCCATGGCTGACCGGCTGACCCGGGAAGGGGTTCCCCTCACCCGGCTGGACCTCAACGATGCTAACCGCCCCGAACTTACCGAGGACTACCTGGTAACCGCGTCAGCTACGGCGGTCCGGGCTCACGTCAGCGGCATTGTCGGACCCAATGAGGCTCCGGCAGCCCTCAGCGCCGATGAGCGGGCTACCCTGGCCGGGTTCGCCAAGGCTTTCGGTATCCGTCAGGTCGCCGCCTACACCTGGCCCCATCCCGGCCTTGGCCTGGACTACCCGAGCTACTCGGGCTCGGTCGACGGCATGCAGGCCACGGTGACCCCGTACGGTGCCGAGAGTGGCTTCTCGTCCCTCACCCAGGTGACGCTGGACGATATTGCAAGCGACGTGCCGGAGTCCTATGGCTACCTCTCCCGTCCGCTTGCCCCGACCCCAGAGCTGGAGTTTCAGCCGATTCTGACCGCGCCCATCCCCGGTACTCAGGAACAAGGCGCCCTGATGGGTGTCGCGACCCAGGATGGCCGGGAGACGCTCGTCCTCACGTTCGCGTCCAATCGTTACCAGAACCACTGGCAGGCGATCGGGCACGGGGTCGTCAGTTGGGTCACCCGCGGTATGTCCACGTCGTACAGTCGCAACTACCTGAGCACCCATATCGACGATGTGCTGCTCCCGGACGCCCTGTGGAGCATCGACGGCAACTGCACCATCGGTGACGACTGTGACCCGGAACTGTATCCGCCAGACGCCCCCGGTGCGAGCACCAGAATGACGGCAGCCGATGCCACCGCGTTGGTGGACTGGCAGCAGAACGCCAAGCTCAAGCTGGACATGGTTTTCAACGCTGCCGGCACCGAGGAGGAGAAAGCCGCCTCCGGAGGTGACGCGTTGGAGTCGGCGCTGCTGGCCAATGCAGGAGCCCTGCGCTGGGTGAATCACACCTGGAGCCACGCCTATCTCGGGTGCGTGCAGGACTTCACTGTCGAGCCATGGCAGTGTGCGGTGAAGGCCAACGGCAGCATCAACTACATTCCGCGGGCGACTCTGATCCAAGAAATACGGAAGAACAACTCCTATGCCTCGGCGGTTGGTCTGACGGGCTACCGCCGCTCCGAGCTGGTGACTGGCGAGCATTCCGGCTTGAAGTCTCTGCCGCAGCTGTCGCAGGACAACCCGAACCTTGCCGGCGCCCTCAACAGAACGGGGGTGAAGTGGATCGCGTCCGATGCCTCGCGGGAGTTCAATATCCGCAAGATCGGACGCGCGACCACGGTGCCGCGGTATCCGATGAACATCTACTACAACACTGAAACCAAGGAGCAGGCGGTCGATGAGTACAACTGGATCTACACCTCGGCCAGCGATGGGGGATCGGGGCTGTGTGAGATCCACCCGGACGTGATGACGTGTATCAAGCCCCTCGATCCCACCAGCGGGTTCGGTGACTACATCGTGCCGATGGAGGCCCGGATCGCCTTCGGGCACGTGCTGGGCAACGATCCGCGGCCGCACTATGCGCACCAGTCCAACCTGACCGGTGATGGCCTTATCTATCCGGTCATGGACGAAGTCATCGACAACTACCGCGCGACCTTTGCCGCCAGTGCCCCGCTGGTCAACCCGAGTCTCGCCGAGGCCGGGCAGATGCTGGCCCGGCAGGCGGCCTGGCAGAGTGCGGTGGGCGAGGTGGCGACCGTCATCGAAGGCAACAAGCTTCGGATCAAGAACGAGTCTGGCTCTCGGGTTGAGGTTCCGGTGACGGCGCCGGCTGGAAGCAAGCGCGGCAAGAGCTCGTTCGGTCAGGCCTACGGGGGCGAGCTGTCGGCGTGGGTGCGGATCGGGTCCGGACGAACCGTGACCATCAAGGCGCCAGCTGGAGAAGGTTTCCCGGCGACAGTGACCTGGCCGGTCGTCGACGAAAGCAGCGCTGATCCCGACGCCCGTTCGATGACTGAGAGCGCGACTCCGGCCCCCGAGCCGAAGAAGTCCACTGTCGTGATCGAGCCGGAGAATGCTGCCTCGGCGGAGGTTGCCGAGCTGGTCACTGATCTGCGGCGGGAAGGCGAATGAGTCGATAGTGGCGACGGGGCTCGTCCCCGTCGGCCAGAAGTGGACTCCGCGGATGCCCCCTTCCCCTCCGATCCGCGGAGTCCGCGCCCCGATTCCGACCGGACCTGCTCGACGCTCGACCCGAGCTCGCCTAGTCGAGCAGCCGCCACCCGAGGTTCTTGGCTGCATTGCGATCGAACGTGACCGTCTCGGTGGCGCCAAACAGCCCCATGGTCCCCTCGATCAAAGTATCGGCGAAATCGGCACCCTCCTCTGCGAGCGCAAGGGCCCGAACCACGCTTTCGCCGTCGTCGAACTCAAGAACTTGTGTGGACACCAGCGACCTGAGCACCGCCAAATATTGCATTCGAGGCATACGCACCGAGTGGGAGAGCACCCAGTACACCTCCACGAGCGTGACCTGTGAGATGATCTTCGCCACCGGGTGCCGCACCTCTGGGGCTGCCAGCCGGCGATGGGCTCATGGCTCGGCAGGCCCGTCCCATGGCCCGCTATCCTGTCGGCCGAGGAGGTCGCGTGGGTGCCCTATCGGCCGAGGTGCTGGGTGTGATCATGGCGATGGTTGACGGGGAGCCGTGCGTGCTCACCCTGGGCGACCCGCCGCGGCTACCGGCGGGCCCGTTGGCACCGACGGACGGTTCGATGCAGGCGGCTACCCGGGCTTGGGTGGAACAGCAGACCGGGCAGAAGCTGGGCTATCTGGAGCAGCTGTACACCTTTTCCGATGTGGATCGAGCGGGTGCGCCGAGTCTGCAGCTGTCCATCTCCTACCTTGGCCTCACCGCCGATACCGGTCGGGCGGGTACCACGCTGGGTGGCTGGCGGTCCTGGTACGAGCTGATGCCGTGGGAGGACCTGCGTGGCGGCTCCCCCTATGTCGCCACCCTGCTGGCGCAGTGGTCGGCCGCCGACCCGGACGCGACCGAAGTCCGGCAGCTGCGCTGCGCGGTGACCTTCGGGCTGGACGGGCATCCGTGGCAGCCCGAGCTGGCGTTGCAGCGCTACGAACTGCTCTACGAAGCCGGCCTGGTGCCCGAATGCCCCGACCGGTGGCGCCGCCCCGATGGGGATCTGGTCGCCGGCGACCGGATGCTGGGTGACCACCGCCGGGTGTTCGCCACCGCTATGGCCCGGTTACGGGCCAAGATCCAGTATCGTCCAGTCGTCTTCGAACTGCTTGAGGAGGAGTTCACGCTGCGGGAACTGCAATCCTGCGTCGAGGCGCTGGCCGGGCGCACCATTCACACCCAGAACTTCCGGCGGCTCATCGACCAGCAGGACCTGGTCGAGGAGACCCCGCATTTCGCCGATACCGGGGGTCGGCCCGCCCGGCTTCACCGGTACCGGCGGGCCGTCCACCAGGAACGCCAGGCCGCCGGCACCAAACTCCCCACCAGCCGGGTGCGCTAAGGATGCGCTGATCAGTCATGCCCTGGCTGTGGTGCACCGGATCGGGCGAATCCCTTCCCCCAGATTTGGCGATGGGCGACCAGCACCCCACCAGATCTGGGGTTGCGGTTTCATCCCGCCTGACATGTCCTCGCACAGAACAGCACTATCAGGGCATCCCTCGCGCACGGCTTCCGGGGCAACGAACACTGGGCTTGCATCCACTTATGCTCAGATGTAGCATAATGGGTTATCGGGACTAGAAACCGCTGGAGGACCATGACAACCCAGATCACTGCCCCGCAACCCACCGCACCCCAGCCCACCGCCGCGGAGCTCTACGCCAAGGTCGAGCACGTCATCCCCGCTGTCGAATGGGCGACAATGGCCGACGACATCGAGGCCATCGTGCGCCTGAAGCGGGAGCGCAATGCCGTCATTCTGGGCCACAACTACATGAAGCCGGAGATCTTCCACGGGGTTTCCGACATCGTCGGGGACTCGCTGGCGCTGGCCCGAGAGGCTATGACCGTCGACGCCGACGTCATCGTCCTGGCGGGAGTTCACTTCATGGCCGAGACCGCCAAACTGCTCAACCCCGCCAAGACCGTGCTCATCCCCGACTTGCGCTCGGGCTGCTCGCTCGCCGAGTCCATTACCGCTGACGACGTGCGCGAACTCCGGCGTCAGCATCCTGGGGTGCCGGTGGTCACTTATGTGAACACCAGCGCTGCGGTCAAGGCCGAATCGGATGTCTGCTGTACCTCAGGCAACGCGGTGCAGATCATCGAGAGTCTTGGGGTGCCCACAGTCATCATGATCCCGGACAGGTTCCTGGCCGCCAACATAGCCCGCCAGACCGGCGTCGAAGTGATCACCCACCCGGGGGCCTGCGAAGTGCACGAACGCTTTACTCCCGCCGACATCACCGAACTACGACAGGACCACCCCGGCCTGACGGTGCTCGCCCACCCCGAGTGCCCGCCCGAGGTGGTGGATGTGGCCGACTACGCCGGCTCCACCGCTCAGATGGTCACCTTCGTCGCCGAACGGCAGCCGTCCCAGGTGGCGCTGATCACCGAATGCACCATGAGCGACAACGTCGCCCAGGCGCACCCGGACCTGGACTTCATCCGCCCCTGCAACCTATGCCCGCATATGAAGCGCAACACCCTGGGCGCGATCCGGCATGCCCTGGAGACTATGACCCATGAGGTCACCGTTGACGAGGACGTCGCCGAGCGGGCACGAGCCTCGGTGCAACGGATGCTCGACCTGAGCGCGCCGGGGAAGTAGCCCGGCCATGACTGAGGCCACCGCCGTCGAGGTGGGTGTCCCGGTGGTGGTCGGCGCCGGCCTGGCCGGACTCAGCTGTGCGCTGGAACTGGCACCCCGACGGAGCCTGGTGCTGAGTGCCGGGGAGATCTCCGCGGGCACCTCGACCGGCTGGGCCCAGGGGGGGCTGGCCGCCGCCGTGGGGGAGGACGACAGTCCGGAGTTCCACGCCGCCGACACCCGCGCCGCCGGAGCGGGCCTGTGCGATCCTGACCTGGTGGCCGCGATCACCGAGGCCGCACCCGCGACGGTTGCCTGGCTCACCGCCCTGGGCACCCGGTGGGAGCGCCATGCCGACGGGTCCCTCCGCCTCGGCCTCGAGGGCGCCCACAGTCGGCGCCGGATCGTCCACGCCCACGGTGATGCCACCGGGGCTGAGCTGCTGCGCACCGTGGTGGATGCCGCCCGGCGAGCGCCCGCGGTGGCCCTGTGGGATCATGCGGTCGCCCGCGAGATTCTGGTGCAGGACGGGCGGGTGGCTGGGGTCCGCGTTGAGACCCCGGACGGCATCATCGATCTCCGCACCGACACGGTGGTGCTGGCCACCGGCGGCATCGGCGGGCTGTACACCCACACCACCAATCCGCTGTCCTCCCGGGGGCAGGGCCTGGCGCTGGCGTTCCGGGCCGGTGCCACGTTGCGTGATCTCGAACTGGTGCAGTTCCACCCGACCGCACTCGATGTGGACCTGGATCCGTTGCCGCTGGTGAGCGAAGCCGTCCGCGGCGAGGGTGCGATTCTGGTCAACGAGTGCGGCGAACCGGTGCTGGCCGATCCCCTCAGCGCCCGGGATGTGGTGGCGCGGGCGGAGTGGGCGCAGCTGCAGGCGGGGCACCGGGTGCTACTTGACGCCACCGACAAACCGGGGCAGCGCTTCGCAGCGCTGTTCCCCGCCGTCGCGGCCGCCGCCAACCGGGCCGGCCTCGACCCGGCGGCCGACCTGTTACCTGTCCGCCCGGCAGCCCACT
>JBKEBU010000028.1:0-36588 GCA_047973325.1 Propioniciclava sp.
GGGCCCTCGACAAACACGGTGCCGCAGATGTGCTCGAGTTCGGAACCTACGTCGAGCGAGTTGCCACGAACCCCCTCGCGACGTACGGGCCCAAAGGGCGGCCGATTCTCACGACGGCCGATTGGCCGGTCATGGTGAAGAACCCGACCAAGGGCTACCCGGCGGGCGCCCTGAACGCTGCGCCGACGGTGGGTGCGGGCGGCCACTGGTGGTACCAACTCACCACGCAAGACTTCAACGGATCACAGCTTCCGTCGCCCGTAGCAGGGCTCACAAGACCGACAGGCTGGTAGGCCAAAGGGAAACCCGACCCCAGAGGGATCGGGCGGTATGCCGCAAGTGTTGCGACAAATTGCGTTGACGCAACACGGAGCGATGATGACCCCCGGTACGCTCGACCACCGCAGGCGTGCTGCGTGGCAAAGCCATGGTCGAGCGTACCGGGTCGTCAAGGAATCGTCCGTGGCGTGACCCCCTGAGGGTGGTCCAGGTGTTATGAGGGTCTTGCGGCCCGCGTGAGCGGGCGGGAAGGCTTGATTACTATGACCACACGAAAGCGTCACGCCCCGGAGCAGGTCGTGCGGAAACTCGTTGAAGCAGACCGGATCCTCGCCGCAGGGCCGACACCGCCGACGTCCGCCGCCAGCTAGGCGTCTTCGAAGCCACCTACCACCGGTGGCGGAACCAGTATGGCGGACTCAAGGCCAATGATCCGAAACGGTTGAAGGAACTCGACGTCGAGAACCAGCGCTTGAAGCGTCTGTTGGCCGATGCGGAGTTGGACAAGGACATGCTGAAGGAGATCGCCAAGGGGGGAATTCTGAGCCCGGCCTGCAGTCGCACGACTACGTCACGCCGTGCTGTTAGGGATGCGCTGATCAATCATGCCCTGGCTGCGGCGCACCGGATCGGGTGACCCGCTTCCCCCCACATCTGGCGATGGACCTCCAGTACACCCACCAGATCTGGGGTCGCGGTTCATCCCGCCCGGCACGTCCCCGCACAGAGCAGCATTAATCAGCGCATCCTTAGCGTGCGATAAGGATGGTCGTTTGTGTCCCCTCGTGACCACCTGTGGCCATGAGGGGAGGAGGGGTGGCGGCGGATGAAATGCCTTGTGGCTACGCTGAATACCCTAGTGACACCACGGCGGCCCCGGGAGGATTCGAACCTCCGACACAAGGTTTAGGAAACCTCTGCTCTATCCCCTGAGCTACGAGGCCGAGACTGGTGGGGCTGCGCTAGAGGCCCGTGTGCTCGACAGACAGAAGCTACCACTTCGTCTACGTCTGCTGGATGGGGGCGCAGGCATGTCTCGTAGTGTCCATTATGTGAAACGGAGGATCTCGGATAGTGCACTTCTTTCCTGAGATTTGGCAAGCCATTCCTCAGGAAGCTGAGGGGTTCTCGACCCGCCAGGGGCCACATCGTGACCAACTGCCCGCGGAGCCAGGGGCTTCGGCGTTGCAGTCAGCGCAAAACTGTAATTTGAATTTGCACTAAGTTAACAGTTGTCATCCTAAAGGACGAGAAGTCACCCCACTAGGTGACCCACGTTGGCTAGCAATGGGTCTATAGTTCTTCTCAGAGAGCGGCGCCGGGGTTGTTGATGTCTCCTGGGGGTGGGTAGACGGCTTCTTAGCCCTTCAACCTGGTGCCGCTCTCCTTTACTGTCTGTCGGCAACGGTTCGCCGCGACGCTAGCATCAGCCTCATGAGTAGTGCACTTGATCGGGCTCGGGATCGCATGCGACGTGCTGGTGCTACCAACGCCGCCCTGGACGTTTTCACCCACTACTACCACGAGGTGGCCAGCGGTGCTGGCGGCTACATCGAGGAGAGTTCTATCACTCCGCTGCTGGACCCGCCGGAGCTGTCTGGGGTGAGCGTGGACGCCGGGGAGGCTCGGGAAGCACTCGGCCGCACCGCCGTTATCAAGCTCAACGGGGGGCTGGGCACGTCAATGGGTCTGGATGGTCCCAAGACCCTGCTTCCCGTCCGTGACGGTCGCACCTTCCTGGATATCCTGGTTGAGCAGGTCCGCCATGCTCGTCGCGCCTACGGCACTCGGCTTCCCCTGATTTTCATGAACAGCTTCCGGACCCGGGAAGCAACGCTGACCTACCTGGAGCGCTACCCAGATCTGCCGGTGGCGGGCCTCCCGGTGGACTTCCTTCAAGGATTCGAACCCAAGCTGACCCGAGACGGGCTGGAGCCGGTCGACTGGCCAGCAGAGCCTGGGCTGGAGTGGTGCCCACCGGGGCATGGCGATATCTACACCTCCCTCGTGGGCACCGGTCTCCTGGATGCCCTGCTGGATGCTGGATTCTCCTATGCCAATATGGCCAATGGCGACAACCTCGGTGCCGCACCAGATCCCACTCTGGCGGGCTGGTTCGCTGCGTCTGGTGCTCCCTACGCCGCTGAAGTGTGCCTGCGCACCCCCAACGACCGTAAGGGGGGACACCTGGCGATCCGCGGCGCTGATGGGCAGTTGATCTTGCGCGATACCGCCCAAACACGTCCCGACGAGATGCACTACTTCACCGATGAGCATCGCCATCGGTTCTTCCACGCCAACAACCTGTGGGTCGATCTCGCGGCGCTGAAACACCTGATGGCCGAACGCCGGAATGTGCTCGGTCTCCCGCTGATCCGCAACCAGAAGACCGTCGACCCCAGCGACCCTGACTCCACTCCAGTCGTGCAGCTGGAAACGGCCATGGGAGCGGCTGTCGAGGTCTTCCCTGGAGCCCAGGCAATAGCCGTACCCCGGAGTCGGTTTCTCCCGGTCAAGACCACCAATGAGCTGATGCTGTTGCGCTCAGACGCTTATGAACTCACCGAAGACGCTCGCCTGGTTGCCGTCGCCGATCAGGTGCCGCGGATCACGCTCGATCCGCGGTTCTACGCGCTCTTGCCCGACTTCGACGATCGGGTTCAGGTAGTGCCCTCGTTGGTGGGCGCGACCGCGCTGGAGGTGCGTGGTGATTGGACCTTCGCCGAGCCCGTCCAGGTGGTGGGGTCGGCCACCCTCGATGATTCCGGGAGTCCGGCGGCCGTCCCGCCTGGTCGGCTGGGCGCTTGATGGTCGCGCGGTGGCACCGGGCGATTGCCTATGCGCTGGTGGGTGAAGACCTGCCGCTGCCATCCCGACCGGCGCCGGACATCGGTGCACTGCCCGATGAACTGGACGCACGGGGTTGGCCTACCGGCCGGGTGGTGGCGCGGGCCCGGGCAGCCTCCGAAACCGGAGTGTGGCCGTTTCCGGTCCCGAAGGAACTGCGGAGCGGAATGAGCGGCGCACAACTACAGGCGGCTGTTCGGGAGGCGCGGTTGGTCTATGGCCTGGATGCCATCCGGATACTGCCGCCGTCTCGGCGGACTGATCTGACCCGGGATGAACGGCGGCTGCTGGAGGATGTGCCCCCCCACTACTGATATCTCACCAGGCAGCGGACGCAGACACCGCACCGCCCGGAGGTGTTCCCAGGCGATGCGGTGGGGAAAACGCTAGGAGCTGTTGCGCTGCTTGAGCAGGTCGCGAATCTCGGTGAGGAGGTCTTCGGTGCTCGGCCCTTCGGGCTCTTCCTCGGTGGCCTTGCTGTCCTGGTAGCGCTGGTAGGGCTGGAACACGAAGAAGTAGACCACGGCCGAAATGATCAGGAACGACGACAATGCGGTGAGGAACATGCCGATGTTGATGCCGAGCCCCGGAATGGTGACTTGGCTGAAGTCGGGCTGGCCGCCGAACAGGCTGATGAAGCTCAGGATAATCTGGGTGAACTCTTCCACCACGGCGCCGAATGCCCCCGCGATGATCACCGCCACGGCCATGGTGACGAGATTTCCCTGCATGATGAAGTCTTTGAAGCCCTTCATGGGGTGCGTGTGCCTTCCTGTCGTGCCCTGCCCGGCGGGCGGAGTCCGAGGAGCAGACTAGCGGGAGACGGGGTGAGTGCCGAGCGCCGATCCCAATGGTTGATCAGAGGGTCGTCGTGCCTGCTCAGCGGAGCGCGATCGCTACGCCACCGGATTGGGCCGCCACCGCCAGGCGGGTGGCAACATCGGGAACCACCTCCACCAGCGCTGCCCGGCTGGCGGTGGTCAGGATCCCGCCGGAGCTCGATTCGGGGACGGCGACCACGCGGACCTTGGTCGCCAGGACGCTCCCATCGGTGGGGTCGATGAGGTCGAGCTCGATGCCCGGTTGGACCAAGGGCGCCAAGGTGTCATCGGACAAAGGGAGGGTGATCACCACATAGCCGGGAGCGGCGAGCGACTGACCTTCGGCTATCGCCATCTCGGTCACCGGAGTCCTGGCGGAGACCGGGCCGTTGAGGGTGCGGCCCACGGCGGCGTCCACCTGCCCGACGGCGCCGTCCGGCACCGCCGTTTCGGGCAGGTCGACGGTGGTGACATCAGCTGCGGTCAAGGTGGTGCCACCAGGCAGATCGCGGGTGAGCGCGACCACGGAGACGGTCTCGGGGACTTGCGGGGCGAGCGCCTGGAGCCCGGCTAGAACGGCGAGTCCGGTCGCCACCGCCGCGAGGGTGCGGCGGCGTAGATAGGTGAACCGACGCAGCCGGCGCCGGAGCGGAGTCTTTTGCACATCCAGACTTTGGGCCGGGCGCGTCACCCGGCAGGATTCAGGCGGCGGGGGTGGTGCCGGCCTTGGTCGGGGTGCTGGTCGTGGCCGAGGCACTGGCATTCCCGGAGGTGCTGCCGGTGGTGGACCCCGAGGACGCCGTGGCCGAACTGGTCTCGGCGGGCTTGGCTGCGTCGTTCTTGCCCTGGGTGCGGTTGTCGGTGGCGTAGAAACCGGAGCCCTTGAAGACGACGCCCACCGCATTGAAGACCTTGCGCAGGTTTCCTTGGCAGGTCGGACAGACGGTCAGGGCATCGTCAGTGAAGCGCTGAACGACCTCAAGGTCCGCATTGCAGTCGGCGCAACGGTACTGGTATGTGGGCATGAGCTCCCTTTCGAGCGGAACAACAGCACATCCTAAACGGCAGCGCCGGTACGCGCTATTCCGTTATCGGGACGCGGCAGTGGTAGTCATCAGGCCTAGTTCGGTGATGAAGTGGCTGACCGGCACGTCCCACGGCTCGTGGGGAAGATGGTCAACGATCTCGCGGGCATTGAGCACCGCGATGATCGGGGTTCTGGGTGACCGGTGCTGCAGGGCCCGGTCATACCAACCGCCGCCGGTGCCCAGCCGTCGGCCGGTGATGGTACCGAGCAGGGCGGGCACGATGATCATGGAGACCGACGCGAGCGCGGTGGCGTCCAACGTGGTTCCGCTGGGCTCGGGAATGCCGCGGAAGCCCGGTTTCAGCTCGTCGGCACCGCCGCACCAAGCCCAGGCGGGCGCGCGATGGCCAGCGAGCACCGGCAGCAGGAGGCGGTATCCGCGGTCCCACCAGGCGGTGAGCAGTGCCCGGGTGTCCGGCTCGTCTCCGACAGAGACGTAGCAGGCGATCCGGGAGTGGCCTGCGGCGCACTCGATCAGGTGCTGCCCTCGGTGAGCATCGCGCTCAGCCGATGGCTCCTGCCGAGCCCGAGCGGCCTTGACCTGGGCACGCAACCCGTCCTTCGTGGCTGAGAGTCGGTCATGATTCTGCGAGGCTCGCGGAGTTGTTGCCCAAGGGTTGTCCGGCACGGGCCTATCGTAGTTTCATGGCCCTTCTAGGACGCAAGAAGTCAACGGATGTCACCGAGGGTGACGAACTGCCCGAAGAGCAGCCGCCGATGCGTGCGCCCGACGTGAGTCAGCGGACCGTGGCGGCGCAGCGCGATTTCCTCTTCGAGGCGGTCGGCGCCCTTCGACCATTCGCGATGCAGATCCATGACGTCGTGGGATTGACGTTGTGTGAAGACATCACCGCGGATCTCGACCTGCCCTTGGTGACCACGGCCTCTGTCGGCGGATACGGGGTGCGGGCAGCTGATCTGGTCGGGGCCACCCCAGCCACTCCCGTCGGCTTGTATGTCGTGGGCAGTATTGCTGTGGGGGACGCTGCCGCCGTGGCACTGGTTGCCGGTGCAGCGATAGAGGTTGAGGCGGGTGCCATCCTGCCCAGTGGTGTCGACGCGATAGTGCCCTCGGAGTATGGCGAGGTGGGTGCCGACGGACATGTGTACCTCAGCATGGAGGTTCGGTTGTACGAGAATCTTCGCAAGGCTGGCTCGGACATGGCCGATGGCACGCCGTTGTTGTCGGCGGGGGATGTGCTCTCGCCACGGTCGGTGGGCGTCCTGGCCGAGGTCGGCATCGACAAGGTGCTCGTCCGTCCTCAGCCCCGGATCGTGGTGCTCAGCGTGACCGACGTGCTGGTGGCTCCGGGCGACCCGCTCACCCGGCCTCATCAGCGCTACGAAGCTGCCACGGCATTGCTGTCGGCGGCAGCGCGTGCGGCCGGTGCCACGGTCTACCCCGTGGGGCTCCTGCCTGCCGATCCGGTCCTTGTCCGGCAGACCATCGCCGACCAGCAGATTCGTGCCGACCTGATAGTCGTGGTCGGCGGCGAAGACCAGGTTGATCAGATTGTGGGATCGTCCGCTGCCGTCGATCATGCCGAAGTTGCCTTGAACGGACGCGCGCCCTATGCCTTTGCTGAGTTCGGTGAGGATCGCACGCCAGTCATCTTCATTCCCAGCGGTTCGGTCAACGTTTACGCCGCGTTCCATGCATTCATCCGGCCGCTCATCAATCAACTCAACGAAGTCGACCTACAAGCCACGATGGAACTTATTGATGGCAGACTGGGCGCGGATGTGAACGCGGCCCCCGACGTCACCTACTACCTGCCCGCCTACTGCAGCGACGAGGGCATCGTGGATCCGGTGTCCGGTCCGGATTCCCAGATGGCCTGGGATCTAGAACGGGCCGATGTCTTGGCAGTGATTCCTGCTGGGGCACCCGCCGGTGCGGGCACCGCCGTGCAGTGCATCGCCTTGAGGCATCAGGATTCGGGCACCGGTAGCCGCCAGTGAGTCTTCGCGGAGGGAACCGCTGGCCGGTCACGCTCCGCCACGGTGCGGTCACTCTGCGCCCCTTTCGGTTGCGGGATGAGGCCGCCTGGAACAACCTGCGGGAGCGGAACGCAGCCTGGACCCAACCCTGGGACGCCACGCGTCCGCCCGAATCTGAAGAGCCTGGCTTTACCTTTGGCGGCATGGTCCGATCGGGCCATGCCGAGGCACGGGCCGGTCGATCGCTGCCCTGGGCGATCATGTGGACGTCTGCTGACCAGCAGACTGAACTGGTCGGTCAGATGACCATCTCGGGGATCGTCGGTGGCTCGGCGCGCTGGGGGATGGCGGGCTACTGGGTCGACGAGGCGGCTGCCGGCCGGGGAATTGCCCCCACGGCGTTGGCGCTGGCAGCCGATCACATGTTTGGGCCGACACGTCGACTCCACCGTCTCGAGGTTGCTATCCGTCCGGAGAACATCAAGTCGATCCGCGTCGTGGAGAAGCTGGGCTTGCGCGACGAGGGAATGCGCCGGGCCTACATGCATGTCAACGGTGCCTGGCGAGACCATATCGTTTACGTGCTGCATGCCGACGAGGTGGGTGAGGGCGGCGTGATCGGTCGGTTGGCGCAATGACCCTGCGGTGATGGCGGCGTGCCGCCCGGATCTGTACGGCTTCTGGAATTAGGCTCGCCACCATGGGATTTACGGGAGTCGTTTTCGGCGTGGTTGCGGCCGTGTGGCTCGTCTATCTCATTCCCCTTTTCTTGAACCGACGAGACTCCGGTTTGTTGGATGAAGTTGAACCAGGTGAGCCGTTCTCCACGCAGGTGACCGTCGTACGCCGCAGCACTCCGATGCAGTCAGCCGAAGAGAGCCTGGCGGTGGTTTCCACGCCGCTCAATCGTCGGGCCGCGCTGCGTGAGCTGGCCAAGATTGATGCGGTGGCGGCTCAGCGCCGGCGTCGGGTGCTGGGGTTTCTGCTCGCGGCCTTGCTGACGGTGACGGGTGTGGTCCTGCTGGAGATGCTGCGCTGGTGGTGGCTGGCCGTTCCGGTGGCGTTGATCGTCGGGTTCCTGGTGATCGCCCGGATCTCGGTGCGCACGATGCGGCGAGGGTTGGCTCGCCGGGCCAAGTCCATCCGGGGTGGGGCTGAGGTGGATGAGCCGACGGTGATCCTCGGGCTGACCGATCTCCCCGCCGATGACGCCGAGCGGAAGGTCGAACTGTCCGGCCCGGTGGAGTCGACCGGGTCGTTGTGGGATCCGTTGCCGATCCCCGCGCCCACCTATGTCAGCCGTCCCATCACCGGTCGGACGGTACGCACGATTGACCTCTCCGGTCCACCACCGGCTCAGGGCAGGATGCCCATCACCGCCGAGCTTCCGGAAGATATGGCGGCGGAGGTCGGCGCCGAGGGCGACGAGCGTCCTGCTGCTGGCTAGGCGCTTGCGCCTAGTGTCCTGCGCCTGATATTCGCGACCGATATTGTGCGAGGGGGTTGTCGCAGTGCCAGCGACTGAGCCCAGACTCAGCGGTCAGAGGCGGAGCCTCGGTAGTAGCCTGCGGTGGAGTAGTGCCTAGCCACGGGCGATGGCAGCCACATCCTCCCACACGACGCCGATCGCCCGGAGATCTGGGTGGAACACATCCACGATCCTTACCGCGCCGGCCTCGGGGGATTGCACGCGCAAGAGAAAGGCTGGCTCCGAAGAGGTCTCGTGCATGACCACAGCGAGTGTCGCCAGCGTGCCGTCCTCGTGGCGGACCCGACGTTGAAGATCGACGTGGGGAAAGCCAGCGCCGATAGCCTGGTCCAGGCTAGATGGCGGACGGCGTTCCACAGCGAGGTCGGCAATCATGCCGGTTGCGGACGGTCCGAACCCGTGCCACAGGCGGGCACCGATAGATTCAGTTACGGGGAGCCGGGCCATTGCCGATGCGAGCGCGGCAACCATGACGTCGACGTCTGCGCCAGCCAGCGGAACAGTGCCGCTCTCGGCTAGGAGGGCTTTAGCGAGCCCGGGAGCCTCCTCAGTGGAAACTGCCCAGGGGATGGGGAACCATCCAGCTGGCAGCTTGCTCATGCAAACCGCCAGCGAAGTGTGGAGATGATGGCATCGGCCAGCATGGTGAAGGCGTCGAGCGCAGGGCCGGACTCGTCAACGCCGAGGTGGACGATGGAGCACACAATCAGAAGGCCGCGCTGTGGTGCCTCGCCCGGAAACGGCACAACCGAGGTAACCTCACGCGCCTTGAGTCCGGGCATGCTGTCGGGGGCATCACGTTCGGTGACCCATCGGAAGATGCTGCCAAGGTCTGGGTGCTGTCGGTGTTCTACGGTCCTTCCATTCCCTACCCGGGCGCGTAGGTTGGCTTCGAAGTCACCAGTCGCAGCCCACGGCGAGGTAGCGATGGTTAGCGGGGTTCCCCCTTCCTGCTGCGGCTCGATCGGCATGAAGATCTCCTGGACGTTGCTCGACGCTAGGCGGCTCCACTGTCGGTGCATCGCTGCACGGGCTTCGGCGTACAACTCCGGTCGTCCTGCATGCTTGAAGCGTGTGCTGAGCAGGTTGACCGCGTGCTCCCGACCGGCGTCGGTGATCAGGAACCGGCCCCATCCAGGTGGAGTGAGCAGGGTGTATCCGGTCGGCGTGGATAGGCCCGTGAGTTGTTCTCGGAGGGTCATGGTCTGTCCTTTGTCTGGGTGTGCCGGGTGCGTACAGAGTTGATGATCCCGACGCCGAGCAAGATCAGCGAGAGCGGGGTTCCCAGCCAATGCCAGCCCACAAGGTATCCGGTGGTGCCAGGAGGTCTGATCAGGCCGGTCGGGTCAGGGTCGAGCCCGGCAGTCGCCCACGGCAGGATGCCAAAGCACAACACGGACATGAGGCTGACGTAGGCGGCGTCTGCGGCCACGGCTGCTCCCGGGGTGAACAGGTACCAGCTGGCCGCTGCCAGCCCAACGAGGCCGGAGGTGATCGTCAACCAGGCCGGAATGCTGAGCACCGGGTAGGCCGCCACCTGGCCCCACAGCACATGCACCTCATCGGTGGGCCACACGCGGCCGCCGTTGAGTGCCAACCGGAGCATCAGCGGAACGATGAACTGGGCAGCCGAGAACATGGCGCAGATGATGAAGACCAACCGCAGTCCGCCAGCACGGCTTCCGAAGCGGTCACGATTAAGCCGCAGCGCTGGCACATCTGTGAGGCCACCGTAGCGGCTCGCTGGCCGCGCGATCACCGGGGATCGTTGCCGGTGTCGAAGGGCAAACTCGTGAAAATGCTACTGGCGATGCCAGCCACCCAGTTTCCGAGGGAGACCCAGGCGAGTGGGCTGATCTTTGGAGCTGATGTCTCGATAGCGTTCGCCCACTGGGCTGCGATAGTGCCCATGCGTCTGGGCTTTGAGGCCCAGGCGGCCAGTCGGGGACCCCACTGATTCAGAACTGCCCAGGAATCGCCCCGCAGCATTCGGGAGAACGGATTGACTCTCAGAGCCGAGGGGATCCGAGGCATAGAGAAGGATCGCAATCCGGAGGTGAAGCTGGGAAGGGCAGACGCGCTGCGGGCGTTCTGGAGGAGGGTGGTGCCCGACGGGGCGGCTTGGAACAACTTCAGCCCAACTCCCGCACCGGCAGTCAGCAGCCCGAAGGCGCTCCACAGCACGTCAGATAGCCCTGCCTTGCCGTTCGCATAGAGGTAGAGGGTGCCAGTGAGGTGTATGGCGGCGAGCGCGAGAGTGGCGATCAGGACCGCCCAGCCCGCCGGACCGGAGAGGAAGAGGCCCAGGATGGCCAGCACGACGAGCGCGTAACCGATGAGATCGAGAACGCATTCGATGGCGTCCCAGATGCCGTCGTCATTGCCTGCGGCCTCGATGGCTGCGGTGACCCCTTCGGCCGCCTCCTCGTAAGCCTCTTCCCATGCGGTGAAGGCGGTGTCGAACGGCTGCCAGGCTTCCCTGAGTGCCTCTTCGGCGGCTCTAAGAGCTGCGTTGGCGGCTGCTGCTTCTTCGGGAGCGGACGGGGTTAGCGGCGGTGTCGAGGGCATTGCTACCTCATTCAGCGCGGTGCGGTACTCCGCCATGGCAATCTCGATTGGTTGTTCACAGGTTTGGTAGGCGATCTGTGCTATTTCCAACGCCGTTGCATAGGGGGCTAGAGCCGCACCGGTCTGCTCGTAGCGGATGGCAGCTTGGCGGAGGTCTATCTCGATGCTGCTGGCGTCCTCTTTGATCCGATCGGTGCCCTTACTTATCTGCGAGTCACCTATGTCTTGCAAGGTTTCGGCGGTGTTCTCCATGGCTTGACCGAGGGTTTGGTAGCTGAGCGCGGTGTTGCCAATCCCGGTCGGATCTCCAGCGAACTGCTGCAGCCTGTTTCCCCCAGGTGATTGATAGAGGAGCGTCGTCATACTGAATCACACCCCGCGAGTTGCTCGCACTCGGCGGTTGCCTGCTGTTCCCAGGTGTCCCAGGTGTCGATGATCTCGGTGAGGCCCACCCGTACGTTCTTGATCCGCTCGCTCAGGTCTTCCCGATTGCTTGACCAATGGGCTTCAAACCAGCCGACCCGGTCTCTCAAGTGGTTCTTGCCATGGGGGTTCCCGATGGCAATCTCCAGGGAGTCGTTGATAGCTGCAGCATTGTTGAAACTGCGCTCGGCCTCCGCGAGTGTGTCTCGTGCGTCGGAGAGGCGCGCCAGGTCTAGGAATACGTCCACTGAATTCTCCCTTGTCCGGTCTGTGCGGATTGCCAGCATGTTGACAATAGGGATCGAATCCCTGGGCCGCGATGGGGACAAATCACCATGCGCCCGGCGTATTCCTGCGTCGGGCGGTCGCAGATCAGCTCCAGGGGTAGCGTCGGCATTCGGGACCGTTTTTTCGCGAGCACGGCGAGACCCCGCCATCTCATACCTGGCGGGGTCACCCCCATCTCAGCATGGTGTCGGGCCTCCTGCAGGTCCGACACGCGGACACTCCCTCCGGGGAACTGTTGTCCACAGAAGTGTGTGTAGAACCTGTGCATGGCACCGGGTCAGGGCGGTGTTGTGCTGAGGAAAACTGGTGGACAGGCTGTGGATGTGGAACTACCGCTACGTAGTTCTTCGGATCCTCTTGCGCCACCTGACGGGGGAGCGATAGACATGGAAGACCGCCTCCGTGAGAGTGGGCGGTAGAACTCAACACAGGGCACTTTGGGTGTGTCGGGTGCGGCCCTAGGCGGCACCCTGACTTGGTCGCGATGACCAGGTTCAGCGCCGGGGTGGTGAGCGCAGCCCTCGCGGGCCCGAGCGCCCCGCCTTGGAAGCCGGATCGTCGGCTCGTGATCGCGCGGAGGTGGGATTTTCCTACGGGCCTCACCGGTTCCGCGGCCTGAACCATGCCGGAGTCAGCGCAACGCTGGAATCGGTCTGGGGCATCGTGGTGGATGCCGTGGGACTGAGGAGTTCGCCGGTCGAGGTGCCACGCCGAGATCACCCAGGAGGCCCCGCAGACTCATACTGTGCGGGGCCTCCGCCCAATCCCCGGGACATCAGCCTGGGTGTGCGCAAGTGTCGCGCGACCCGCGGTAGCGTGGCACCGCCCCCTCAGGCGGCGGTTTGGCCTGATCCTCGTCGAATCGGAGCAGATTCCCATGGTGCATACCCCCTCACCTCAGATCGCCCACGCCGCGGTAGCGGAGCTGGGCTACCTCCTCGACGGTGTTCCGGAAGCCCGCTATGCCGCTGTCCTCGAGGAGGTCCTGGCTGCCAACCGAATCGTGTTGCACGGTGTTGGTCGCGAGGGCCTGATGCTGCGCGCGCTGACCATGCGCCTGATGCACCTCGGCTTCGATGCGCATGTCCTCGGGGATATGACCGCACCGCCGGTTCGGACCGGCGATCTGCTGATAGTGAGCGCCGGGCCAGGCCACTTCGCCAGTGTCCGGGCGCTGCAGGAGATCGCCCGCAGCGCCGGAGCGCGAGTGTTGGTGATCACCGCGGCGCGGGACGGGATCAATCCGAACGCCGCAGATGTCGTGGTCACCTTGCCCGGTCCGACACTGTCGCCGGACCTGCAGGTGAGCGGCAGCGCGCTGCTGATGGGAAGCCTCTTTGAGATCGTTCAGCTCGTCTTCTATGACGTTATCGCCCGCCAGCTCAGCGAGCGCCTTGAGCGTCCCCTTCGGGAGACTATCGAACGGCACACGAACCTGGAATAGGAGCCGAGGTGTCGAAACCGGCGTCGGCGAGTTGGCGGGTCAGTAGCGAGGTGACCTGCTGGTCATGGTGTGGCTTCGGGCCACCAGACTGGCCGAGTTCGACCAGAATCGCCATCGGCACAGACCCGAAGGGCGAAGCACGCCAGCTCACCACCGCAGGCCATGCTCCATACCGTCTAGGCTGAGCACACGCATCACGAAGGGGTGGGCTATGGCCACTGTTGCTCTGCTGGGGACGCTCGATACCAAGGGCGAGGAATATGCGTGGCTGCAGCGTCAGTTAGCGCACGCCGGTGTGGCCACGTTCATTATCGATGTCGGCTCGTTTTCGACAGGCGTCGCGGCTGAGGTCTCCTCCGATGAGGTGCTCCAGGCCGCTGATGTTGACCCGGCAGGGGTTCGATCCCGGCGGGACCGCGGCGAGATGATGGCCGCGATGGGCCGGGGGGCCGCGGCCCTGGTCGGGGACCTGGCTCGTGCGGGGAGGATTCACGGGTTGCTCGCGGTCGGCGGCTCCGGCGGCTCATCGGTCGCTGCTCCGGCTATGCAGGCCCTGCCGATTGGATTTCCCAAGCTCTTGGTGTCCACCATGGCCTCGGGTGAGGTGTCCCCGTATGTCGGTGAAGCCGATGTCACGTTGATGTACTCGGTAGTGGACGTCGCCGGGATCAACTCGATCTCGGCGCAGGTCCTCGGAAATGCGGCGGCCGCGATGGCCGGGATGGCCCAGGCCTATGAGAACCGGCTCAGTGCTCCGGCCGACCAGCATCGGCCGTTGGTGGGGTTAACCATGTTCGGGGTCACCACGCCCGCAGCCGATGAAGCTCGGGAGGCCCTGACCGGCCTGGGGTATGAGGTGCTGGTCTTCCATGCCACCGGCACCGGCGGGCGGGCTATGGAGAAGCTGGTGGCCTCCGACCTGCTCGCTGGGGTCTGTGATCTCACCACCACGGAGCTAGCTGATGATCTCGTGGGTGGTGTGCTGAGTGCTGGGCCAGACAGGTTGCGCCTGGCCGGAGAAAGGGGCATCCCGCAGGTGGTGAGCGTGGGGGCGCTAGACATGGTCAACTTCGGCGCCCGGGATACCGTGCCAGCGGAATTCGGCCGGCGGAACCTGTTCGTCCACAACCCGACGGTCACGCTGATGCGCACCACTCCGGGCGAGAATGCAGACCTGGGTCGCCGGATGGCCGCGAAGCTGGTGGCCGCCACCGGGCCGACCGAGCTCTTTCTTCCTCTCGGTGGGGTCAGCGCCATCGATATGCCAGGGCAGCCGTTCCACGATCCAGCCGCAGACGCAGCCCTGTTCTCGGCGCTCCGGTCGGGCTTGGCTGGATCGCCGGTGGTGATTCATGAATCCGACCGGGGTATCAATGAGCCCGGGTTTGGCCGGAGCATGGCCGAAGCCCTCCACGCCCAGATCCAACATAGCTAGCGATCTCACCGCATCAGATCGCGGGACCCACGAGCCATGTCGACCCCAGTAGCCATCTCGATCCAGTAGCGTGCAGAAGGAGAGTACCCATGAATCGCCAGGACATTCTCGATAGATTCCGCAGCCAGGTGGCTGCCGGGACACCGATTATCGGCGGTGGTGCTGGCACTGGCATCACCGCGAAATCCGCCGAGGCTGGCGGGATCGATCTGCTCGTCATCTACAACTCTGGACGTTTCCGGATGGCGGGCCGGGGATCGCTGTCGGGGCTGTTGGCCTATGGCGACGCGAACGCCATCGTGATGGATATGGCCAACGAAGTGCTCCCCGTCGTCCAGCACACGCCGGTGCTGGCGGGCGTCAATGGAACTGATCCGTTCCGGGTGATGCCGTACTTCCTGCAGCAGGTCAAGGCCATCGGCTTTGCCGGTGTGCAGAACTTTCCGACAGTCGGGCTGATTGATGGGGTATTCCGGGCCAACCTGGAAGAGACCGGTATGGGCTATGGGCCCGAGATAGACATGATCCGGCTAGCGCATGACCTGGACCTGCTCACCTCGCCCTATGTCTTTGACACCGACCAAGCCAAGGATATGGCCCGTGCTGGTGCCGACATCCTGGTGCCCCACATGGGGCTGACCACGTCGGGCACCATCGGCGCCCAGACCGCGCTCACCTTGGAGCAGGCGGCCGCCAAGGTGCAGGAGCTCGCCGATGCGGCAAAGTCTGTCAACCCGGACATCCTGTGCCTGTGTCACGGGGGTCCGATTGCCAACCCCGAGGATGCCCAGTACATCCTCGACAACACCGACGGCATCGTGGGCTTCTACGGGGCCAGTTCTATCGAACGATTCCCCACCGAGGTGGGCATCCGAGAACAAACCGAAAAGTTCAAAGCGGTCACTTTCCGTAGCTAGCGACCAAGGATCGCTACGCCGCTCCCGGGACTTCGCCCGGGAGCGGTGGCCCTGACGGGCCGTTCTGGTCACCACGCGCGTTGGTATCGCTGTGGTTCTTCGATGGCGGGGTCTGCTGAGTTCACCAAACGGTAGCGAGATCTGTTGACGCGGATCAGGTCGCCAGGCGGGCATCGGCCTCAGGGCGCCAGCGCAGGCCTATCACCGCCGCGACCGCCACCGCCGCCAGAACTGAGAAGGCCCACGCCAGGCCCACTCTCAGATCCGGGGCGAGGACTACCAGGCCCAAGGCGGCCGTTCCGGCGGCGCCGCCGAGATTGCGGGCGAACGGAACCAGCGCTCCTGCGGCGGCCACCTGGTCAGCAGCTGCCGCCTCTTGAGAGCGGATCAGCAGGATCGGCTGAATCGAGCCGATGCCCACGCCCACCACAGCGGCGCTGCCCATGGCCCACCCCAGCGAGCCGCCCGCCTGGGCCTGGGTGCTGATGATCGCCAACCCGACTGACCCGAGGGCGATCAGTAACCAGGCCAGCAGGATCGTCAGGTGCCCGACCCGGCCGACCAGCCGACCGCCAACCATGCTGCCGACCCCGACCCCAACCATGAGGGGCGCCAGGACTGCACCGGCTTCACTGGCCGAGCGGCCCATCCCCATCTGGGCCAGCAGCGGCACCAAGGCGGTGGCACTGACCAGCACCACCCCGAGGGCGAACGCCCCAGCCGTCGCCGATCGCAAGGCTGGTTGAGCCTGTAGCTGGCGCATGGGCTCCAACGGTGCCACCGATCTGAGTGCGGGCACCAGCTGCAGCTCGCCGTCGGGGGTGAAACTCAAGACCGCTAGGACGGCCGCCGCCACCGCGAATGGCACCACCAGCCACAGCGACCAGCGCCAGCCAGGCCCATCGGTAAACCAGCCGCCGACCAGCGGTCCGGCGATATTGGCCACCACTTGGATGATGCCGATGAACCCGAACAGAGACCCGCGGCCCCGCCGCCCAGCAGATATTCGCGCCACCCCGGCCAGTGCCGCCGGTACCAGGGCACCCGCACCCAAACCTTGCACCGTGCGGGAGGCCACCAACAGGCCCATCGTGGGCGATAGTGCGGTGAGTGCGGTCCCGACGGCGTAGAGCCCGACCCCGAACAGGTAGACCGGGCGGGAGCCCCAGCGATCAGCCAGCTGGCCGAAGATCGGCAAGGTGAGGGTGGCGCCCAGCAGATAGGCGGTGAACACCCACCCGTAGAGGGCATCGCCACCGAGTTCTGTGACTATCTGGGGCATCGCGGTGGCAAGCATTGTCTGCATGAGCGCCGAGGTGGTGATCCCGAGCAGGATTGCGGCCACGGCACCAGTGCGCCGCCAACGGGAGAGCATAGACAGATTGTAAACGAACCGTTTACTATTTGGGAATGGCAGCCGTCCCCCTCACCCTCAGTCTCACCGATGCCCGGGTCCGCGATATCGCCGTTGCTGGCGGCAAGGGCGCCAACCTGGGGGAGCTGCTCGGTGCCGGGTTCGCCGTGCCGGCCGGATTCGTGGTGACCACGGCGGCCTATGAGTCGGCCGTCGCCGAGTTGAGCGAACCCGGCCAGGAGGCCGTCGCCGCCGTTGTCCTGCCTACCGACGTCGTCGCCGCGATTGCCCAGGACTACGCCGCGCTGGGTGGCCAGGTGGCGGTCCGCTCCAGCGCCACCGCCGAGGACCTGCCGGGGGCGGCGTTCGCCGGTCAACAAGACACCTTCCTTGGGGTCACCGGTACCGATGCCGTGGTAGAGGCCGTCCGGCGTTGCTGGGCGTCGCTGTGGACTGAGCGCGCGATCAGCTACCGGGAACGCCTGGGCATCGACGCGGCCACGGTGTCCATCGCCGTCGTCGTGCAACAGCTGGTGCCAGCCGACCACGCGGGGGTCATGTTCACCGCCGATCCGGTGACCGGGCAGCGGGACCGGATCATCATAGACTCCAGTGCGGGGTTGGGGGAGGCGGTGGTTGCCGGGCTGGTGACCCCTGACCATGCCGTGCTGGATGCCGACGATCAGATCCTTAGTCGCACCGCCGGCCAGGCGGGCACTGTTGTCCGGGCACGCCCCGAGGGGGGCACGGTTAGCACCATTGAGGACAGCACCCCGCTGACCGATGCTGACCTGGCGGCGCTAGCTGGGATCGGACGGGCAGTGGCGCGCCACTTTGGTCGCCCCCAGGACATCGAATGGGCGCTGGCTGCAGGCCAGATTGCGGTGCTACAGGCCCGTCCGATGACGGCGCTACCGCCAGCCCCCATCCCGCTCACCCGCCGTCAGCGGATCACCGGGCCGGTGATCCTGGAGCTGCTCCCCCGTCGGCCCTACCCGCTGGAACTGGATGTCTGGACGATGCCCATCATCCGGCATGTGCAGAGCCTGGCCGGCGGGCTCGCGGGTCTGGCGGTCAACCACGCCGCGATAATTCCCGGCCGGGATGCGGTGGTGCAGGAGTTCGTGCCGCCAAATCCGCACCCGACCCCGAGAACGCCAGGACGAGTCGTCCGCACCCTGTGGCGGAGCCGGCGCGACCCGGCCGACTGGGAGCGCGATCCCCGGCTGCACCGCTATCGGGAGCAGCTGGCGGGGTGGGCGGCGACCGAGCCGGGGGCGTTGAGCTGGGCGGAGCTGGTGGCGCGCCCGCAGCTGGTGCAGGCTGAGCTGGAGGTGATGACGGCGCTGCGGGTGGAACATCTGCCCGGTGGGTTCGCCGCCATGGCGCGGCTGCGCATTCTGGCGACAGCGCTGGGCCACCGGAAACTTTTCGCCGCGCTGCTGATGCAGGCCGAGACCGTGACCCAGCGGCTCAACGACGACCTGGCTGCGCTGGCTGTGCGGGTGCGATCGGCGATCGCGGTGCCGTCGCCCGACAGTGAGCAGCTGTGGCAGCAGGTGCAGGCTGATCCGGGGTTGCGGGCTGAGGCTGCTCAGTTCCTGGAGCGCTACGGGCATCGGGAGACCGGCAGTATTCTGCTGGTCGCCGAGCCCAGTTGGGCGGCGGCCCCGGCAACCGTCATGGGGCTGATAACGGTGCTGTTCGGGCAGCAGCCGGAGTCGCGTCCGGAGGTATTCGAGCAAGCCCTGGAGACGCTGCTGAGCCACCCACGTCTGGGTAGCGCGCGTAGCCAGCGGTGGGTCCGGGCCCTGGTCGCCAAGGCGTCGCTGGGAGTGGCGGTGCGGGAGGATACCCACTTCGAAATCACCCGGGCGATGCCGGTGGTCCGCAGTGCGGTGCTGGAGCTAGGCCGCCGCCTCGCTGCGTCCGGGGTGCTCGCTGCGGCTGAGGATGTTTGGTACCTGACCTGGGACGACATTCGTGCCGTCGGTGACCCGGATGTTGGAGGTGCTGACCTGCGAGGCCCAGCCGAGCGGCGTCGGGCCGCCTATGCCGAGCTGGCCGGATCGCCGCTCATCGCCTCCACCACCTTGTATCGACGTCGCTCGGGTGCCGAAGCCCTGGTCACGGGGGTCGGCGGGGGCAATGGTCAGGTGCGTGGGCGAGTGCGGGTGATCGGAGGGCCAGCGGAGTTCGGTGCCCTGCAGTCGGGCGAGGTGCTGGTCTGCCCCAGCACCAACCCGGCGTGGACGCCGTTGTTCACCCGGGCGGCTGCGGTCGTCGTCGACCACGGCGGGTTCGCCTCGCATGCGGCCATCGTGGCCCGCGAGTATGGCATCCCCTCGGTCATGGGCACCGGGAACGGCACCACCATCCTCCAGACAGGCATGCCGGTGGTGGTTGATGGTGACCACGGCACCGTTCGCCCAGATGACCTGGCGCCGATGAATGGGCCACCAGGGGTCTCGGAACCGTCCTCGCCAGAGGTGAATCCGGCGTGAGTGGCGACTTCCGCTCCCGGCCGCGACGACGGGGGCAGGCGCTGGAGTCGGCGATTATTGAGGCGGCCATTGCCGAATTGCGTGCGGTGGGCTACAGCGCCATGACCTTCGATGCGGTGGCCCGTCGCGCGGGTGCGGGCAAGGTGTCGATCTACCGGCGTTGGCCGAACCGGTTCGAGCTGGCTCTGGCCGCCGCATATCAGGCGGCCGGAAGCCCGGAGCTTCCCCCCGAACCGAGCACCCTGCGGACTGATCTGCTGGTCTGTTTCCGTTTCATGGCCGAGCAGTCCACTGATGTGGCTGGGGCGGTGCTCCGTGGCATCGTCGCCGAGGCGCTCAGCGACGATGATGCAGCCCGTGTGGCCCAGATCTCTCGAGGACATGGGCGCCAGGCCATGGTTCAGATCCTTGAGCGCGCCCGGCAGCGCGGTGAGCCGATCAACGCCGAGATTACCCCGACGCAGTTGCTGACGCCCCCGTCACTGCTGCAAAACCATATTCTGACCCGGGGCCAGCCGGATGAGGCCTTCCTGGTCGCCGTCGTGGATGAAGTGGCGCTGCCCTTGCTCACTGGTGCCTCGGCAGCAGGATGATCATGTGCTCACCGTGATCCTGTGATGACTCGAATTTCGGGATCTGACTATCCGGAGCGGCCCGATGAGTGCAATGATCTAGTCACCCATACGGGTGACACGTCACCCCACCCCCGGAGGTAAGAGTGAAGAAAGCGATTGCCGCGTTCGTAGGTCCCCTGGTGCTGTCCATATTCCCGGCCCTGGGTACGTCGCCACCGACGGCGGCTCAGGCCGAAGGCTAGTCCTGGGTTCGGTGAAAGCCGGGAGGGTGTCGACTTCGCGGCTCTTGAGCATCGGTAGGGGTACAGGGTGCATCGGGGAGCCGGGCGGGGTCTGGGGGTACACGCTGACGAGCGGGTCGGCACCCTCCCTCAGATGGTGTGGGCATTCACCGGATGCCATCGGGCCGTGGCGCCCTCCGGGCCGGCGCCCCAGCCGAAGACCCACCACATGCCAGCGCCACTAGCGACCAAGGGTCCGCTAGACCGACGACGAGCATCGCTATCCCCGGAAGTATCCACGGCGAAACTAGCATGACCGATGAGGTGTTGAGCGCCGACCCTGGTCCGTATGCGAACCAGCCGAACGACGCGCTCGGGGTCCCCTGAGATTTTCCGGGATCGGCGGGTGCTTGCAGGTCATTCCTCGCCAGGTCTCGCGGCGTGGCCGGAATAGATTGGGTGGGAGCCGAAGTTGTGCTCACTGGGCCCGGGCGGGGAGGTACCTCGGACCGCGGGAGTGAAAGGAAGCGCATGACCAGCTATAACGTGGGCGTTCTCATCGGGAGCCTGTCGCAGGAGTCGATCAACCGGCGGCTCTTTATGGTCCTCAGCCTGCTGGCGCCGGCGGCGGACCTCAGCCTTCAGGAGATCCCGATCGGTGGGCTGCCGCTGTACAACCGGGATTTCGACGCGGACTACCCCGCGGAAGGCAAGCAGTTCAAAGCCGCCATTGAAGCCTCGGATGCGATCCTGCTGGTCACCCCGGAATACAACCGATCCGTTCCCGGTGCCTTGAAGAATGCACTCGACTGGGCCAGCCGGCCCTGGGGCAAGAACTCCTTCGCCGGGCGGCCCTCGGCGGTGATCGGGACCTCGCCGGGTGGGATCGGCACCGCGGTGGCGCAGCAGCATCTGCGCTCGATCCTGTCGTTCCTGGCCTCACCTGAACTCGCGCAGCCCGAGGGATACATCCAGACTCTGCCCGGCCTGTTCACCGATGATGGAGAAGTCACCGACACGTCGACTGCCGACTTCCTCGAGAACTGGTTGAAGGCGTTCCACGCGCATATCGCTAAGTCACTGGCACCGGTGAGCTAGTAGCCTGTCGCAGCTGATCTTTTGTATTCGTGACCCCAGGTGAGTCCTGGGCTGCGCCGTGGATCCTCATCGATACCCCGGCATCGATTCCGGATCCCCGTCTTGCCCAGAACCCACCTGACGCCGCTCGGTACCACACATCTCAACTGCGACAGACTACTAGTAGCCTGTCGCAGCTGGTCTTTTGTATTAGCGACCCCAGGTGAGTCCTGGGCTGCGCCGTTGATCATCAACGATAACCCGGCCACGAGTCAGGATCCCCCTCTTGCCCAGAACCCACCTGACGCCGCTCGGCACCACACATCTCAGCTGCGACAAACTACTAGGGTGAGGAATGGAACTCCTGATTGCGCGCAATCCTGAAGAGTCGACGCTGCCCTATATCGTCCTCACTCCTCTTGACGGCGGGATCGTCCTGCGCACCAAAGGCACCTGGCCCCGAACCGCCAAGATCTACTGTCACCGCCACGGCCTCTCCTGGCCTGAGGACCCGGACATCGTCGAGCGCATTCCCCTGCGCACCTGTCAGCGGCGGGGTGCGGCCATCAGCATTGAGGCTGACCGTAGCCGTGAGTCCAGGTCCCAATTTGTCATCACCCAGGCCCGGGGGCGGGAGATGATCTTCTGGCAGAACGCCCGCACGAGTAAGGCCGCCCGCCCCAACGTCGTCCTGCCCACCGCCCGGGCCTCGGGCCTTAGTGACCTTGAGATCGTCGTCGATACCCGCGAAAAGTACGCTTGGAAGTTCACCACCCAGCAGGCGACTACCCGGCGGGAAGCGCTGCAGGTAGGCGACTACACGGTTTTGGTCCAGGGGGAATCGATCGCTGTGGTCGAGCGGAAGAGTCTTGCCGATCTAGCCGGTTCTCTGACGGGGGGACGCTTGATCTACCGTTTGGAGGAGTTGGCAACGGTGCCGCGGGCAGCGGTCGTCGTGGAGGACCGCTACTCGGCCATCTTCAAGCTCACCCACGTTCGGCCATCGGTCGTCCCCGAGGCTCTGGCCGAGTGCCAGGTCCGGGTGCCGCGGGTGCCAATAATTTTCACCGAAACCCGGCAGTTGGCCCAGGAATGGTCCTTTCGCTTCCTGGGGGCGGCGATGCGGGAGTACCGCGATTCGATGGCCGCCGACTGGAGCTGATCACAGTTCGAGGGAGTACGTTCTGCACCTCAAGGCTTCACCGAAACCCCCCTGACGCCACGAGATACCACGCGCCTGAGCTGCGACAGCTGGGGAGCCTGACCCCTACGGCTAACCGTTCGTTCCGGCTCAATCCTCTGTACGGATCTGTTCCAGCCGCTCGGCCAGAATGTCCTCCAACTCCTCAATCGAGCGCCGTTCCCGGAGCATGTCCCAGTGGGTGCGGACCGGCTTGGTCTCTTTTACCTCCGGCTCCACGCCATCGGCCCGCCGGGATTCGCTGCCGCACTTGGGGCATTCCCATAGCGTCGGCAACTCGGCCTCCGCGGCAAAGGTGAGGCTGAACTCATGGGCATTGGGGCAGATGAAGGCGATCTCTTGCCGGGCGGCGAGTTCTACACCCTCACCGTCGGCGAGACTCCGGCTGCCGAGGCCCTGGCCCTTCAGCGACTTGTCTGGCATGCGTCCTCCTTCATCTGGCTTAACCGTACCGGCCCGGGGAATGTTCCCGGTGGAATTCAGCCGACCACGTCGACCTCGGCTGCGGGATCAGGGTCAGGGACAGCGAGCATCACCAGGAATCCTGCCAGCAGGATCACCACAATCCCCAGAATGCCCCAGTACTGGGTCTCCGCTTGGCCGGTCACCGCAGCCCCCACCAGAATGGCTAGCCCAAACAACGCGGGGGAGAGGAAGGAGATCGCCCGCCCGGTGGTGGCATAGAGTCCGAACAGCTCTCCGGCATGACCCTCCGGAATGAGGCGCGCCAAGTAAGACCGCGATGCCGATTGCGCCGGCCCCACGAAGGCCGTCATCGCGAGGCCTGCGGTCCAGAAGACAGTCTGGCCGCCCTCATGCAAAAAGAAAATCACCGTTCCCAGCACCACCAGTGACCCCAACGACAGCAGAATCACTCGACGCGGCCCCAGCCGGTCATCGAGCCAGCCGAATACAATCGTGGAGATCCCGGCCACAACGCTGGCCGCCGCCCCGAAAATTATAACCTCACCGGCGCTGAAGCCGAAGGTACCCGCAGCGAGCACCGCGCCAAACGCGAAGACCCCGCTCAGGCCATCCCGGAACAGCGCTGAGGCCGCGAGAAAGGCCAAGGTTCTACGGTTGGTCCGCCACAGGTTCATTATCGATGCCCCCAGAAGGCCGTACGCGGTGCGGATACTCTCCCTCGGGGCCGACGGACGTGGCCGGTCGTGCAGCACTAGAAATGTAGGGATCGTGAATCCGAGAATCCACACCGCACACACGACCATCGACACCCGAATATCGAGCGCGTCGGCGTCGCTGACCCCGAATAGCCCCACCTCCGGCTGAATGAAACCGAAGTACAACACCAGGAGCGCACCGATTCCACCTAAGTAGCCCAACCCCCACCCGAGACCCGAAATCCGGCCGACGTTCGCCTTGGTGGAGACCTCCTCGATCAGTGCGTAGTAGTTCACTGTCGCGATCTCGTTCACTATCGAAGCGACCCCGAGGATGCCCAACCCTAGCCATAAGTAGGCCGGATCAGGTCGAACGAAGTAAAGACTGGCGACCAGGCCAGCCATGAGCCAGGTTTGCCAGCGTAGGTTGCCAACGGTGCGCCCGGATCGGTCAGAGCTTTGGCCGAGCACCGGTGCCACCAGCGCCACGATGATCCCAGCGATGGCGATCGAGAGGCTCAACGCCAGGCTGGTGGCATTGGTGGGGCCGAACGGCGACGAGGTGATGTACACGCTGAACACGAAGGTGATCACCACGGTGTTCAAGGGCTGAGTGCCCCAATCCCAAATCGCCCAAGCCCACACCTTCCCAGGCGGGGCCGCGCTACGGCTCGTGGGCGTCGACACGGACGTACTCCTCATCGGTTCCCTTCCCACAGTCCCCGCTCTCGGAGAACATCCTGCAACATGCCCAATTCATCGGTGACGATGCCATCGACCCCAAGATCAATGAGACGCTCCATTGCATCCGGGTCGTTTACCGTCCAGACGTGCACCACCGCACCGCGCAGGTGGGCAGCTGCGATCATCCCCGGGGTGACCAGCCGAACCCGGGTACCAGGGATCTTCTCAGGCACCTGAAAAGCCTGGCCGCCAAGCGGCCAAGCCCGACGGATCCCCTGACCGGCGCCGAAGACGGCGGCCTCGACAGGCGAGGCCGAGGTGGCCACTCGGCCACCGCACAGCTTTCGGAACCGGCGGATGGAGTGCGTGCTAAAACTCCCCACACAGACTCGGTCTTCCGACCCGTGTTGGTACACGGCGTGCACGAGCGCATCGGTTGCGGCCGTCGACTTGATGTCGATATTGAACCGTGCCTCTGGCAAGGTCTCGAAAAGCTCGTCCAAGCGGGGGATGGGTTCCTGCCCGCCAATCCGGGCCTCCGAGACTGCGGACCAGGGTAGATCCGCGATCACGCCTTGCGCATCGGTGACCCGGTCCAGTCGATCGTCGTGAAAGGCTATCAAGACCCCATCGGATGTGGCGTGCACGTCGGTCTCCAGGTGGGTATAGCCCACCTCCCAGGCCGCGACAAAGGACCGCACGCTATTCTCCACCTCCGCAGGAGCAGCGGCAGTAATGCCGCCCCGGTGAGCCAAAGCGAGAAAGGGGGACGCGAAATAAGGGTAGTGCGTTGCGCCCCGGCTACCCATGGGCTCACCTTAGGGGGCAGTTGGTCCTGGCGGCTAGGCACACCTGAATCCGGGTGTATGACTTTTCAACGAGATGGGAGCACAATGGGGGACCGTGAGCACGATTCTCTCAATCCAGTCCACCGTCGCCTATGGCCACGTCGGCAACAGCGCCGCAGCCTTTCCCCTGATGCGCCTCGGACACGAGGTGTGGCCGGTGATCACCGTTCATTTCAGCAACAACACCTCCTATGCCGGCTACCGGGGCCCGCTGCTGCGCCCTGAGGACGTCCGCGAAGTCGTCGCCGGGATCGATGATCTGGGTGTGCTGGGGGAGACCAATGCCGTACTCACCGGATACCAGGGGGCGCCCGCCATGGGGGCGGAGATTCTGTCGATAGTCGAACTGGTGAAGTCCCGCAATCCGCAGGCGATTTACTGCTGCGACCCGGTCATGGGGGATGTGGGCCGCGGGATGTATGTACTCCCCGGGATCCCGGAATTCGTCCGGGACCACGTTATTAGGACCGCCGACATCCTCACTCCCAATCACTACGAACTGAACTACCTGACCGGGCAGGACACCCGCACCTGGGATGAGGTTCTGGCTGCGGCCGATAAGCTCCGCAGTCTGGGTCCGAAGATAGTCCTGGTGACCTCGGTCGTCGCCGAGGGGGCTGATCCCGATACCGTCACCCTGCTCGCGGTCACCGACGAGGGCGCCTGGGGGGTCACCACACCCCTGCTGGGCCGGACGTTCACCGGTTCGGGCGACCTCACCAGTGCGGTGTTCCTCGCGGCCTACCTGGATACCGGATCCGCCGCACGGGCCGTAGGCCGAACCGCCAACGTGGTGTACTCGGTGCTGGAGCGCACCACCTCTCAGGACGAGCGGGAACTGGCCCTCGTCGCCGCCCAGGACGATCTAGTCAACCCGCGGTACACCTTCGAGGTGAACCAGCTTCGCTGACCGGTACCAAGTCACTGATGACACCAGCATCAGGCGCAGGACACTGGGTGCACGCTACTAGGGCGTGTCTGCTAAATATTCGGGCCCGGAGTGCCAGCGCCTCCTCGGCGGAGAAGACCAGTACTCCCTCTTTCCGTGTGACCGCCGAGCAGGGCATCACGGATCCCCACCCGGGCGGAGCCGTGATGAAGACCCCGTGGTCGATCTCGTCCTCGCACGCCCAACACCTCTCCTGGGAGCCGCGGTGGCTCCTCCGGCGCAGGATGAGCACGATTGTGCTGGCGGCCAAGGGTGCGTTGATCAAGCCAGGTGCGCCAGTCCAGATCGCGTCCGTGAGCACACCGTAGATTCCCCAAACAAGCGCGTTGGCGATCACGCAGACTTGGCCGAGGACGCTGATCCCTTCCAGGCGCTCTGGCCGGTGGCGGTTTACCCAGGTATGTCGCGCTTGTGGGACGAAGAGCAAGAATGCCAGCATGCTCCCACGATGGTGGTTAGTTCCATTGCCGAGTTTCTCCCGCCCGAAAAAGGGCTTCAGGATTCCTGAAGTTGCGGAGGTTCTAAAGCAATCTGCTCCGGGTATCGAACATTTCCATTTCCCCGGGCGTCATCTGGTGTTGAACCAAATAGGCATGATCTTTGATGCGCCATAGGCCCTGTCCAATCCCCAATCCCGGCAGCAGCGAGCGCTCGATGCCAGTGAGACCGAGCGCTGCTGCCGCGCCGGCGAGCTGGTCGGATTCCTGCCGGTAGACGACCCGGACTTCCGCGTTGGCGAGTAGGCTGTTGGCCAGGGACCGCATGGCGCTGCCCTGGTCGCCGACGTTCTCCAGGTCGCTGAGTTTGTGGAACACGAGAACGTTGGAAATGCCATAGTGTCGTGCCAGCCGCCAATGGCTGTCAATCCGCCGCAGCAACGAGGGCTGGCTCATCAGCCGCCACCCCTCGTCGTAGATCACGAGCCGCTGCCCGCCCTCGGGGTCGAGGAGGGCTGATTCCATCCACGCGCTGGCACAGGTCATCAGCACCGAGATCGCCGAGGCGTTCTCCACCACACGGGAGAGGTCCAGGCTTACCATCGGCAGGCTTGGGTCGAATCGGACGGTGCTGGGTCCGTCGAAGAGTCCACTGAGGTCCCCGGCGACGAGTCTGCGCAGCGCATGCCCGACGTGGCGGCCGTCCTCGGCGGTGAGGTCACCGAGCGCATCCCGACTGGGTGTGAGGATGCGGTCGACGACCAGTGGCAGCACCGGGACAGAGGCCTCCCTGACGGTCTGCTGCAGGGCGAGGTCGATCGCTGTGTGCTCCAACGGGCTCAGATGCCGTTCGAGGACGACCTCTGCCAGCGCCCCGAGCAGGTCTCGGCGGCGGGAGGCGAGGATGCTCGCCCATTCCTCGTCGGTGGTGTTCGAGGGGCGGTGGCCTTCATCGAGGGGGTTGAGGCGGGCCATCATGCCGTGGCCGAGGCGGATGGCTTTGCCGCCGACGGCTTCGGCGATGCCCGAGTGCTCTCCCTTCGGATCGCCGGGCAGGTAGACGCGCCTGCCGAAGGCGATCGAGCGGGTGTAGAGGCTCTTGATGAGCGCGCTCTTGCCGGCGAGGATCATGTTCGGTGCGGTGATGATGCCGCGCCGGTAGAGTTCGAACGCGTCGAACGCGAACGCACTGCCGGAGTACATGTCCTGCCCGATGAAGAGGCCCTCGGAGCCGAGACCAACCTCGGCCAGGAAGGGATAGGCGGCGCGCAGAGTCGCTGACGTGTCCTGGTGCGGGCGGACCCGGAACGGCCGAGGGTTGCGCAACGCTGCGGGCCCCGCCTCACCGGCGGCTGGCAGATACCGGGTCTGGCGGGCTTCCTCGCGCTCGGCAAGCGCCTGGTCGCGTTGTGCGGCCTTGCGGTCGGCGGCGTCCTGGGTCAGGCGTCTGGCGGCGGCGCGTTTGCGGGCGCGGCGGTCTTTGCGTGACTTGCGGGTGCCGGAGACCAGTTCGGTCGAATGTAGGCGGCGTTGCTGCTCATCAGCCATCGGTGCGTGTCCTCTCCAAGTACGGGTGGTGGGTTAGAGGCCCCGGCGCAGGGGCAGGGCGGCGGCGGTGAAGCTCGCCGCTTGCTGGCCGACGAGGCGGCGGGTTTCGCACGAGGCCTGCACCGCGGCTTGTTCGATGGCTGAGATGGCGGTCTCGAGTTCCTCGGACGTGGGTGCGGAGATCGCGATGAGGCCGGTGAAGCGGAGGATCCCGTGCCCCGAGACGAGGTCGGCCTCCTGCTGGAGGACATCGGTGAGCTCCGCGGACTGTTCGGCGCCCTCGATCTGCCCGATGCGCTGGCGCTGCGTCCGATCCGAGATGTGCTCCGTCTTCCGCTTTCGCACGTCGCGGGCAGCGACGTCGGCGCGGATCGGATCGCATAGCAGGGTGAACGAGCGTCGGATGCCGCTGGTCAGCAGCAGCGGTGAGAGAAATCCTGGGAAGACGAGGCTGCGCGGCCATTCACTGATCCACAGCACCGCGTGCCAGGCGGAGTCCGAGCGGAGCCGGTCCCAGGTCTCTTCGACCGCGACGGGGCCGGCGGTAGCGAGGTCCTGGCCGAGGTCACCGGCCCGGTCGAGGGTCGCGGTCACGGCGGTGTCGTAGGCGGTGCGCAGCATGATCGCCAGGCGTGCCGGGGTGGCCCACTCGCTCACGTCGAGGTCGGCGGCGCGCAGCGCGGTCGTCAGGGTCCGCATCTCCTGCCGCAGCACCTCGGCGGCACCTTTCAAGCCGCGTCCGGCGGCGCGGATCTGCCGGGCTGCCGCCTTCATGTCCAGGCTCAGCGACAGGGTCGATTCGTGCCGTTCGCCTGCGGGGCCGGCTCGGTCGATGAGCTGCTTGTAGGTTTCGGCGACCCAGGATCCGTCGTCGGTGCCGTGCTGTGCCCACCACTGGGCCAGGCCGGTGCCGGAGTCGGGGATGGTCCGCTCGAGCACCTGGATGCGTGCGATGCGCCCGGAGCGGCATCCGGTGGCCAGCACCCGCCCCCACGCCTGGACGCGGCGCTCCTGCTCGCCGGGGTCGAGGAGCACGAACGAGGAGTGATGGATCACGATGAGCGCGGTGAGCATCTGATGGTGCGGGTCGTGGACCATCACCGCCCCGGTCACCGGGTCGGTGTACTGCCGCAGCGAGGCCGCATCCCCGGGCAGCGCGAGCGTTCCGGCGGGCCTCGGCCGGGCGACGCGGGCGCGGTGACGGCGCTGCCCGGTCATCGACCACCACACCCAGATCAGGGCGATCGGGGCCCACTCGACGATGGGTCGGCCTCCGGCGGGGATGAACGTGATGGCCAGGGCCGGCACCCACACGGTCGCCGCGTACAGTGCCCAGGCACCGCCGATCATCATGCCGATCACGAACGACGCGATCGCAACCGCCAGGACGATCAGCTGGGCCAGGGACAGTCCCAGGAGTATGCCGCGTTTAGACAAGCGCGAGAACTTCACCGGGGACAGCTCGGAGGGGTCTTTCTCAGTCGACGTGGCAGGCATTAGCGCGTGCTCCCTTCACGGGTCGCCAGCCGAACCTCGGGGGTATGGAGCAGGCTCCGGAGAACCGGCCCCACCCCGCATGTCAGGTCGCCATGACTGCATACGGTGTGGGCCGGAACCGGGTTGCTCCACCTCCCTTCGCTTGGCTGAGGGTCGGTCAGCGCGTGGGCGGCGGGGAGGCAGGCGGCTGCTTGGGCGCCGCCTCCTCTGGTGCCGGCGCGGCTGGGGGTGCCTGTGAGGTGTGTGCGCCTGTCGGAGGGTTCGCACTCGGCGGGGCGCTCGCACCATCTGCGGCACCGGCCTGTCCTTCGGCGGCACCGGCCACAGCCGCGCCCGCTTCCGGTCCCGCCTCGGCCGACTTCTTCACCGCTGCACCCGCGATGACCGCGGCCCCGATAGGTCCGGCCGCTGCAGCTCCCGCCCCAGCTCCCGCTCCTGCGCCACCGCCGGCAGCACCTGCACCTGCTCCAGCGCCGCTGCCGGTCGCGGCGCCACCGGTTCCGCTTTCGGCCGCACCGGTCGTCGCTGGCGTCTTCGCGCCCGTGCCCGCGCCCTGGGTGTCGGGGCCACCGGTGGGTGCCGTCTCGCCAGGCGAGCCCTTGTCCGCCTGCGGTGGGTCACTCGACGGCTTGTCGCCGGAGGACTTCAGGACCCGCTCCGGTGTCTCGGGCTTCGGGGCGTGCGGCACTGGCAGCGGCCGGTTGAGGGCCTGCTTGGTCTCCTGCTCCGTCGAGGACAGGTGGTACATGTCCGCCCCGGCGAAGGCGAGCAACTTGTAGCAGAGTTAGGGCGCGAACGCTGCCGCGAACATCAGGGTGATGCCCACGATCGGGTCCGAGATCGCGGAGATGTCCAGGTCGATGGGTGCGTTGACCTGGGTGATCGCGACGAGGAAGATCAGCACCACGATCAGCTTCGACACGATCAAGGCGACGACGAAGCTCAGCCACTTCGCGAACCATCCCTTGGTGACATCCCACCCGGCCCCGGCCAGGGCGATCGGGCCGATGACGATGAGCACGAGGATGAGGGCCTTGCGCACGAGCAGGGAGAACCAGACGATCAGCGCCCCGCAGATCGCGAGGAATGCCAGGAAGATCGTCACCAGTGCTGCCACACCGGGGGCGGCCATGTTCAGTGAGGCGAGGCCTGCGACGAGGGCACCGATCTTGATGCCCATCTCCTCGATCGTGGTGCCGGTGGCCTGGATGATGCCCAGGGAGAGCTGATCGACGATCTCGAGCAAGACCGCGGCGATGGTCACGAGCACGAAGGACCCGATGACGCTCTTGGCCATCCCGGTCGCAGCCCTGGCCAGGGTGCCGGGTTCTCGCCGGATGAGGCTGCCGATGAGCTGGAGGCAGAAGAACGCGAAGGTGATCAGCAGCGCCAACCCGAAGACGACGTTGTAGACCTGGAGGTACTGGGGGTCGGTGAGATCGACCAGTGTGGTGGTGTGGAAGATGCCCCACACGCCTTCGAACAGCCAGGCCGCGGTGTTGGCGGACGCGGCGGCCAGCCAGGTGGAGGGCAGGGTCACCAGTTCGGCGAATCCGTCGCCGAAGATGGTGTCGACGCCGTCGCAGACGGTGCTGATGATGGGGACTTCGCAGATCTCGTTGCTCATGGTCTGCCTCCTCTCGATGCGCGCGACGGGCGAGTCAGGACACGGTCTGGCCGACGTTCCAGAAGAACTGGATGAGGGTCACCGCGGCCCCGGTGATCACCGCCGCAGCACAGGAGATGAGGACCCCGATCTTCCCGCGCGAGGCGAGCGTCGGGTTCGACGAGTTCGCCCCGAATCCCCAGACGACGGCGCTGATGAGCAGGGCCAGCACGGAGAGGATGAGGGCGATGGTCATCACGGCGCCCACGATGGAACGCAGCGCGGCGATGCCGGGCAGCCCGTCATCGTTGGGTGACGTCGATGTTCAGCGGCACCAGGACGGGCACCGCGGCGGAGATGATTTCGTGCAGCATGAACGGGCTCCTTCACGGCCAACGCGCCCACGCCTCTCGTGGGCTCGACCGTGAAGGTGCGGAGCCCTCCCGGACCGCGCCCGTCACGTCCTGTCTGGGTTAGAGGGTGGGGCCGAGGTCGATGAGAAAGTTCATCCATGCCGTGCCCGCTCCGGCCAGGCCGGCGGCCCCGAAGCTGATGAGCACGCCGACCCTGCCGGTCGCGGCGAGCCGGTAGTTGCCGTTGCCGGATCTGAGGGCCCAGAGGATCGCGCTGACCAACAGCGACAGCACCGCGGCCACGAGCACGATCGTCAGCAGGGCCCCGAGCACCTCGAGAATGAGCTCACGCCCGCCGACCGCGTCGAAGTCCGGGAACACGGTGACGGCGAGCGTTGAGGCAACGGGCATGGCGGCATCTCCTGACGTGGGCGGGGCGGGCTCCTCAGGTGCGGGCCCCACCCGGGTCAGCGGCACCCGCCTCGGGGTTGCGGCGACTCCGGGGCGTCACCGGATTCGAGGTCGTGGTCTTCCAGCCACGGCTCCGGGTCGATCGGCTCCGCCTGGGCCCCGCCGGGATGGACCTGCAGATGGAGGTGCGGGCCCGTGGAGTGTCCGCTCGAGCCGACATCACCGATGTGGTCGCCGGCCTGAACCCGGTCCCCGGGCTGGACATGGATGCCGTGTTCCCACATGTGCACGTACGTCGTCGCCACCGATTCGCCGTCGATGGTGTGCTCGATGATGATCGTCCCTGAGGAGCCGCCGGACATGTGCGCGGTGACGACGACCCCATCGGCCAGCGCGAGAATGGGCGTCCCGTCCGATGCGGCATAGTCCACTCCTCCGTGCAGGCGGGATTCTCCGGTGATCGGGTCGGTGCGCGGCCCGAACCCGGACGTGCGGGTGTAGGTGCCCTCCGGCAGCGGGAACACCAGCTGCCCGGTCTCGGGGACCTCCGGATTCCGCTCACCACCCCCGCCGTCGCGGGAGTTCTCGGTGAGGGTGTCGAGGACCTTTTCGGCGACGGGCTCCCAGTTCGTGTACCTGTCGGGATAGGTGGACCTTCGACGCTCTGCGCGGCTTCACCACGGTCCATGTCCTCCCATCCGGGAATGTCCAGCAACCCCCTCGGGCTGGGATGGTTCGGGCCCTCCTCACCGCCGAAGAAAGCCGCCACCTGATAGTCGACGTCCATGAGCTCCTCGACGCTGCCCCAACCGGACTGCGGGCGCATCTGGAACAACCCCAGAGAATCGTGATCGGCCGCATCGCCGTCATTCGGGTAGTCGATCGATTCCGGGTAGGCGCTGCTGTTGGCCAACTGGCGCAGCGTGGACTCCGTCAGAGCGGCCATGAGTGCGATGATCACCCCGTTCTCGGTGACCCCCTCGATCTTGGAACCGCCCGTGATGATGGCCGCTGCCCGCTCCAGTTGGGTCTTGTTCAAGGTGACGCTCTCGCCTTTCTTCGTCTCCGCCTGCAACTCGTCCGGGACCGGGCCGACGTTCATGCCCGCGGTGTCGCAGGTGCCTTGGAACAGCACGAACGGGTTGGCGACCGTGCCGATACCGACGATTGCGACGAACGGGCTGAGCAGGACCAGAGCGGCGAGGACCGCGATCGCCTTCTTCATGACCGCCCCCTTCTGCCTATTCGAGGGCTTTGCCGAGCACCGACAGGCGCAGCAGGCGGCACTGCTCGAACCGGGGCTCGCAGGCGAAGAACATCGTGAACGTCACCGGATGCTCCGAGGCCGCCGGATCGTCCAGCCACACGCCCGCCCGGTGCCGGATGCCTTCGACGGTGTAGGCGATGGTGCCCTCCTCGAGCGCAGCACCCCCGGCGGCGAGCGCCTCGTCCCACTGGTCGGGCACGTAGACGCGGTCGATGTCGATGCGCTGGTTCGTCTGGTACTCCTGCAGCTGGGTCCAGACCGCGTCGGTGGGCAGGTAGTTGTCCAGATCCGCGATGAGGCCGGGCGTTTCCACCCCGGTGGGGTCGGCGACCTCGATCAGCCGCAACCGGTGAGCCCAACGGTGCCCCCGACCATTCGTCGACATGCTCGCGCGCTTCTTCACGTTCAAGCTCAACGAAGTCGAACGCCAACTGCTCCCCAGGCCCTGACATCAGCTCACCTCCAACCGTGAGGTAGGACGCCCAGCCCAGTCGCCAGGCCAACCGCCCACCCTGCCAGGTCCGAGCGCTGGTCAGCGCCTCTGCTCTTGGCTATGTCGGTGCTCCGACCTACACTGAGAAATCGAACATATGTTCGATCTAGAGGGAGTGGGCCATGGACACGATGCACCGCGGGGAAGTCGCGACCGTCTGGACGACCCCGTCGGGATCCCCGGAGCGGTTCATCTGGAACCTGCGACGCTTCGTCGTCTGTGCCCGTCCGATCCCATGGATGTCCCGGGTCCGCTGGTGGAACAACGCCTCTGAGCTCATCGACACGACGAAGAGCCGGATGGTCGAGCGGCCCATGTGGCAGGTCCAGGCCAAAGCCCTCGACGATGGTGAAATGCTCATCTTCGATCTCGCGGTCGATGCAGGGCCGCACTGGTCAATCCGGGTCGTCTCCGACTAGACCGTCCATGCCCAAATTCACGCACCTAAATATCGCCTCGGCGTTCACCGCTCGCCACGGCACCGCCCATCCCGAGGCGCTCGTCGCTGCGGCCGTCGACGCTGGGGCTGATTCGGCGGCGATCACCGATCATGACGGCATCTACGGGGCGATCCGCCATGTCCGCGCGTGCCTCGCCGCCGGGGTCGACCCGATCGTCGGCGCTCGATCTCAAACAGACCTGGCACGAGTGGAAACGAACTCATGACTTGCAAGAGCTTCACGGAAGCTGATGCTGTCGGAGAGCCGGGCGCGCGCCTGCGACTTCACGACATAGCAAGGCGCGCCGTGATGCAGAGCATTGGACAACGTCCAGCAAGTACTTTGGAACAACCTGGCGAGAATGCCCGGATGAACCCTGGCTTGACAATGATGCTCAAGAGTCCAGGGGGGGGCCAATTATGTTCTTGAGCTGCGCAATGTAAGTGTTGAAAGCTTCCACACCCTGGTCGGTGACGCTAATGAGAGTCTGAGCGACCCCGCGAGTGGTGAACCCCTTGGAGACAGTGAGCTAACTTGCTTTCTCCAAGCGTTTTAGGTGCGCCGATAGGTTCCCCGGGGTCATCTCGAGATGAGCTTGAAGCCGAGCGAAGGCGATCTCGCTTTCAAGCCCCAGCTCAACGAGTACAGACATGATCCTCAATCGAGTCGGGGCATGTATGAGTTCATCCATCTCCGCGGGAGGCATTACAGACCCTTAGATGATGCATTCGATGGGCGCGCAGCACAGATCAGAAAGCCGACCGCGGAGAGCACGGCGATCGTCAAGAGCATGAGCGGCATATTGAGCATACTGCTCGCCACGCCAACACCGATAAGCCAGCAGCCCAGAAACAGCTCTCTACGGCTGCTGAGGAAGATGCCTCCACAGGCATAGATCACGCCAATCAGCATGCACGATGTCGCGTACGCGACGTGCATGACCTCAAGGTCAGGAAACTGGGCGCTGATCAGGATCGTAGCGGCCAAGGTGACGACGAGGCCGATTAGCCACGAGACACCAAAGTAGGTGGGTTTCAGCGAGGCACTCCCTCGCACGCCCTTATATTGCTTGTAGCTATGGGCGAGAATGATGAACAAGGCCAGTGAACCAACCACCGCAACAACGAAGCTAGACTTCTCGGCCAGCGCAGGCGAGACCAGAGTGACTACGTACTGACCGCCGAATCCTAGGAGGTATGTTGCAGCGAGAATGACGTAGACGAATCGATCGTTGAGCTGTGTGCGTTGCCGAAACGTGTGACGGTACTCCTCGATTCGGCGCAAATTTTCGGTCGCTTCCACGCGATCGTCAGACACCATGATCACCGCCCTTTATGACGTCAGTCTACCGAACTGGCTCCGCCGACCCCAGAAGCGACGCTGCGGCGTGCGCGCCGTCGCGGCGCCCGCAGGGACATGACCACGACGAGCAGGTTGAACACTGAGTGTGCCATCACAGCCGCGATGAGGTCCAGCTCAACCGCGAGGATGCCGAAGGCGAGGCCGGTCAGACTGTGCAGCACGACGCCGTACAGGCCGAACTGGAAGACGTGGACCAGCCCGAACAGCGTTGAAGCAATGATGAGGGCCACAATCGGGGGCAGGCCGCCCGCGATGAGGCCGAACAAGAGGCATCCGCGGAAGATGACTTCTTCAGCGGCTCCGGTGACCGGGAGCATCCACGGCCATCGGTTGGGGTAGCGGGCAAGGCCGTGACTGCTGCCCTCCGTACGGGTACGTAGCTGAATATAGAGGGCTTGTGCAGCCCACAGGCCGCATCCCACCACCGCGCCGATGCCCAGACTTGCCGGGCTCGTGGTGAGCTGTTTGGCGCCGAACGGGGCAATGCCAGGGATCGCCAATCCGATCGCGAGCATTGCGAATCCGCAGGTGCACGCATCGTAGACACCTGAATGGAACTTCTGAAACTGAGCCGTTCGCCGGATGTACTGGATGTACGTTGTCCAGGCCACCCACCAGGCCAAGACGATGACAATTCCCAATGAGAAGTGCGCCATGATCGACTACTCCTCGTGCTCCTGGTGGCTGCTTTCGATCGCCTCAGCTGACCCGAGAATGATCATGTATGCCACGGACTCGTGGACGCCGTCCAGGCCGACCATGGCGTTTATCTCGTCGTCGAAGAAGCCTCCGAGTGAGAGGGCTGACAGACCCATGGCGTTACCCGCGAGGAGCGCGTTCTGGGCGACGTGTCCGAGCTCCATGAGAGCGAAGCGGACGCCTCGCTGGTCGTACTTCATACGGTTGCGCCAGAACGACGCTGACAACAGGATCACTGTCGCAGCGGAGCGGAGATCGTCCGGCTGGGCTGTTGCCGCGGCCAGATGGTCCGGTGTCGTGGAGTTCACGTACTCGAGTTGATGCTCGTAGGGATTGAAATGATAGAGACCAGGATCTGTCGCTCCCGCGATCGTGGAGACATAGAGGTCGCGGGGATAGAGC
>JBKEBU010000092.1:0-22567 GCA_047973325.1 Propioniciclava sp.
CAGCGCGGTCGCCTGCGCCTGCTGATCAGTCTCCGACCTCGCCAAGGCCGCATCATGCCGCTCTGCCTCGGCCAATGCCGCACGCGCAGTCTGATTGAGCCGTCCGAGCTCCTCGGCGAGGGCTGAATACTGGGCATCTGATTCATGCAGCCGCGCCAAGGCCACCTCACAACGTTCGGTGGCCTCATTGAGGGAGGTGGTGGCGGTCGCTACCTCGAACGTGAGCCGTTCCAGTTCACCCTGAGCCGCCCGCAGCTGCCTCGCCGCCTCATCGTGGGCGGCCTGGGCTTCAATCAGACTGGGCCGGCTAGCCGAGCCACCCAATCCGAACCAACTGTTCAGCAGATCACCCTCCCGGGTGACCGCACTGACATCCGGAAGTGCGGCCACGAGGTTCCGAGCCCCTTCCAGGTCGGCTACCACCGCCACCTTGCGCAGCAGGCCGCGCAAGGCGGGGCGCAATCCCGCTTCGGCGACCACAGCATCCACCGCATATTCGGCGCCAGCAGGCAGCTCCGGCCAGATGTCCCCGGCCGCAGTGTGACTGCCCGACAGCAACAGACCAGCCCGGCCCAGGTCATCCTTCTTGAGGTGGTCGAGCGCGCCCACGGCGGCGTCGAGATCGGCCACTACCACCGCTTCAGCTGCCTGACCCAGCGCCGCTCCCACGGCACTCTCATACCCGGCCTTCACCTGGACGAGGGCTGCCACCGACCCCAGCACGCCGCTGAGTTCCGGGGAAGCCACCAGGAGCGCTTCGGATCCGTCCCCCCGATCCAAGCCGAGCGCCAACGCCTCTACTCGGGCGGCCAAAGCTGCCCGTCGAGCGGATGCCTCCCGCTCTGCCGTCTGGAGCCGGTCCAGGTCCGCAGCAGCTTTCTGCTGGTCGTTGTCGGCGGCCGTCCAGGCTGCGTCCAGCCCCGCCTCACCCTCGGACACGCCCCCGAGGTCTGATTCCAGACTGGCGAACTTGATCTTGGCTTGGTCGGCCCGTGACCGGGCTTCCTCGGCCGCGGCCCGGAGCCGACCCGCCTCAGCTTGGGATGCCTCCTGGCGTGAGGTGGCCGCCTCCAGCTCGCCGGCCAAGCGGGCCAGCCCCTCACGTCGATCCGCGATCGCGCGCAGCTGCCCTGCATACTGCTTCTCGGCGGCGGTGTGCGCCGCCTCGGCCGCTTCCCTGGCCGTGGTGGCTGCCGCCAGGGCCTCTGCCCGCTCGGCCACCACCGCGCTCAGCTCAGCCTCGGTTTGGCGGATCTGAGCAGCTTCAGCCTCAATGTGTTCGGGGTCTCGGCCACGGCGGTCCTCCCCGCCCAGCTCGGCGGCATGCCGCACCCGTTCCCTCGCGATCGAGATAGTGCTCGTCGCCCGCTCGCGGAGGGCGGCGAGGCCGTACCAGGTCTCTTGGGCCTGGGCCACCTCGGGAGCCGCTTGGTGCACGGCTTGTTCTGCCTGGGCCTCCGCCGCCCGGGCCCGTTCCAAAGCCGACTCAAGCTCACGCCGCCGCCGGGTCTGTTCGGCCTCTGCAGCCAGGTCAGACTCCAGGGACAACGCCGCCATCTGATAGTCATCAGCAAGTAGCCGCGCCCGCGAGTCCCGGACCTCCGCCTGGATCACCGCAGCCTTCCGGGCCACTGCGGCCTGCCGACCCAGGGGCTTAAGTTGACGTCGAATCTCACCGATGAGGTCATTGAGCCGGTCCAGGTTGACCTGGGTGGCATCCAGCTTACGCAGCGCCTTCTCTTTACGCTTGCGGTGTTTCAGGACCCCCGCAGCCTCCTCAATAAACCCGCGCCGGGACTCAGGGGTCGCCTGCAAAATGGCATCGAGTTGCCCTTGACCGACGATGACATGCATCTCACGGCCGATCCCGGAATCGCTGAGTAGATCCTGCACGTCCATCAACCGGGCAGCCTGGCCGTTGATCGCATACTCAGAGCCACCGGCACGGAACATGGTGCGGCTGATGGTGACCTCGGTGTACTCAATCGGGAGCGCACCATCGGTGTTGTCGATGGTGAGGCTCACCTCGGCCCGTCCCAGCGGGGATCGCCCCGCCGTTCCGGCAAAGACGACATCCTCCATCTTGCCACCGCGCAGGGTTTTGGCACCTTGCTCGCCCATCACCCAACTCAGCGCGTCTACCACGTTCGACTTGCCGGAGCCGTTCGGGCCAACCACGCAGGTGATCCCGGGCTCGAAAGCCAGCGTGGTCGCCGACGCGAACGACTTGAAGCCGCGCAGCGTCAGACTCTTCAGATACACGGGCTCACTCTAGCGACCGCAAGCCCCTGGTGATGCGCTGATTGATGCTGCTCTGTGCGAGGACGTCCCGGGCGGGATGAACCGCAACCCCACATCTGGTGGGTGTACCTGGTCGTCCATCATCAGATGTGGGGGATGCGGTTCGCCCGATCCGGTACGCCACAGCCAGGGCATGATTGATCAGCGCATCCCTAGGCTTCGGCATTTGCATGGCGCCGCCGCACCGCCCGGAAAGTCCAGAGCTTGTTGACCAGGAAGTTGACCGGCATCACGACGATGATCGCCATCAGGTTGGCCCAGTAGGCACGACGACGCCAGAAGGGCGAGCCATCCACGAAGAACGCACCATCCAAGTAGAGCGGCGATCCGTGGTTGAGCAGCAACTGCAGAATCACCAGCGCCACCAGTTGAGCACTTGAGCCGACCAAGAGGAACGGCCCGTACTCCTTGACGAAAGGCGCGCGATGTTCTCGTCTGAAGTTCAGATGCCGGTTGAGCACGAAGTTGTACAGGTTGGCCGAGAGGAAGGCGATGACGGCGTACACCAAGTAGTTGCGGATACTCCAGTCCGTCCCGGCGAAGCTGATGAACTTGTCATACTCATCGCGGCCGAACCCGTGGAAGCCCACATTGTTGGCCAGAGCAAAGGCGGCCATGTTGACCAACACACCCGAGCCACCTATCAGGCCGAAGGTGAGGAACTCCCCCAGACTGTTGCGATAGCGGCGCCACAGCGCGGTCAGGTCCACAATCTCAGTATCGTAGCCGCGTGGGCGGAAGATGCCGACATTCAGACGCCCGCGGGTGCCTCTGCTCGTAGTTCACCGGTAGCTCCCCCCTGGCTGCCGCAGCGCTTGCATGGATAGTCCGCGCGCCCATGGACATTCAGGCTTCCCTCGAAGTAGCCGCTCTTCCCAGATACTTCGACATTTCGGTTCACATGGTCGAGGCTCGGTCTATACCTTGCTCACGGTGGTGGTCACCATGTCCAAGCGCGGCACGATCGAGTCGGCCATCATCGTGATCCCCTGCTCGCGAATGCCGTTTCTCCGAGCGGCGTCCCGCCACCCGGCGACCGCTCCGGCCACCTGCGCCATCCGTTCGCGAGCCTGGACGGGCGAGAGGCCGCACTCCTCCGCGAGGGCGAGCAGTGCCTCGGCCTCATCGGGCGGCGCGTCCGCCCCCATGATCGAGGTCGATCGGGACCGATGCGGGTCGGGTTGCGGATTGACGTCGAACACCGGGCTCAGCACCCACGATCCACGATCGGCGAGGAAGCCGTGGTTGCGCAGATGGTCGTCCGTGTTGCCCAGGGCGACGGATGCTACGACACGATCGAAGAGCTCGTGATGGTCAGCCTTGGGCGACCAGGAGAGGTCTCGCATCGCTTCAGCGATCTCGGCGTAGTCGCGATGCTCTCCGTCGATGGCACCGAGCGCCGTCATCGCGCTGATGTAACCGATCCTGCGTCCATCTTCCCCTCGGTCGAATCTGCGCAGGATCAGCACGCTGCGCTGGCCCACGCGGGCGAGGCTGCGCTGAGGCGTCTTGATCCCCGCGATTGCCAGTAAGTCCAGCACCGTCGCCTCCCAGGCCATGACGTCCCACTGGTCGCTGGAATGCGGAAACTTCGCGATCGCCAGGGAGCCATCCTCGAGGCGCACCGAGGCCTTTGGCCTCGCCCCACCCAGCCCCGTCATGCCCGTGCCCAACAGCTGCTTGACAGCCCGGCTCGGGTCCTCGTTGGAAGCCAGCTCGTCCGAGGCGCGCAGCAGCTCCGGCAACGAGACGAGCCTGGGGACGGTCGCGGGCTTCCCGAGGAACGCTGTGCTGCCTGCGAGCCGATAGCGCAGCGCACCCTGCCGCGTGTCGCCGCTGACGCCCAGGAGGAAGTCAAGGTCATCCAGCCGGCGCGGCGCGCGGCCCTCGTCGCGGGCACGCGCGCGCTCCGCCTTCTCGACGAGGTTGCGGCCCCAGCGATCGGGAGCGCTGTCGGCGAAGGCGCGCCCCAGCCCGTTCTGGTGCTGCGCGCCCGAGACCAACGGCAGAGCCGGGTCGATGCTCGTCCCGTCGCTTGCCAGGTAGCCCGGGTCGTAGAGGAACGTGGTGGAGATCTGGCCGCGCAGCCTGGTGAAGTGGGCCTGGCCCACCAAGTGCGCGCCGTCCGCCTCGTCGAGGAGAACCTCGACCGTGGTCATCGCGCGCGCTTCTTCGCGAGGTTGCCGGCGCGCAGGCGGCCGATGTCGCTGCTGAGCGGGTCCACGGCCTCAACCACCTGGTCGAGCACGCCAAGGGCGCGCAGCACCTGCGCGACGTTCCCGAAGCCCACACTCGGGTCACCGGCCTCGACCTTGCGCAGGGTATCCCGGGTGATCCCGGGCGCGCTCGGACACCTGCTGCGCCGTCAGGCCCAGCACCATGCGCCAGCCCCGCACGTGCTCGCCGAACTCGGCGAGCTGTCGGTCGATCCGGTACCCAGCCATGCGCGCACTCCCTACAGTATGACGACTAAGTATCCCGATACCGATGATATGGCGAGTGTCATAGTCATAACCATGGGATGCAAAGACTCCGGAATAGATGCTCGGCACACCTCGGGCACGCCGTGTCGATGCGGACGTCCAGTCCCAGTGCGGCGCTGATGCCGAAATCGTCGGAGTCAGATGCTGGGCAGGATCGAGTCGAGCACGTCAACGTGCTGTCGTACTATCGCCGCGGCCTACGCTGGCACTTCGGGCAGAAGTAGCTCGAACGATTCATAAAGGGCTCACGCACGATCGGAGCGCCACAGCGGTAGCAGGGCTCTCCATCGCGGGAATATGAGCGTAGCGAACGTGAGAAGTATCCGGATTCGCCGTTGACATGTACGTACAAGTCATCGAATGAGGTGCCACCCTGGGCCAGCGCTTCAGTCATCGTGGCGCGGGCCGCATCAAGCAACGTGTGCACCCGCCGTGTGGACAGCTTGGCTCCCGACGTATCGTAGTGAATCCGCGCCCGCCACAGCGCTTCATCCGCGTAGATGTTCCCGATTCCCGAGGTAACCCGCTGGTTGAGCAGCAAGCGCTTGATGCCACTGCGGCTACGGCGAATCCTGGCCACCAATGCGGCTCGGTCTACATCGGGATCGAGCAGGTCACGGGCGATGTGCCTGATCTCGGAAGGAAGGTCCACCCCTCCCGGCGAGAACTTGAGCTCCCCGAACATCCGCTGATCGGCATAGCGCAGCTGCAGCGGCGGGTCGCCAGCGTCGGACTCGCTGAGATCGATGGTGACCCGCAGGTGGCGTGGGGGGCGGGCTCTCCCGCTATCCACACGAAACTGACCACTCATGCCCAAATGGGCTAGCAGTGCGTGCTCGCCATCAAGGGGAAACCACAGGTATTTGCCCCGCCTCCGGGGCACCCCCAGCACACACCCAACGAGCTGATGCTGGAACTCCTCGGCACCCCCGGGTTGGTGCCGGACCAAGCGCGGATGCAGCACCGTCACCGTCTCGATCCGTCGCCCGGCCACGAGCGGTGCTAGACCGGCGCGGACAGTTTCGACCTCAGGAAGCTCGGGCATCAAGCAGTCTGCAGCGCCGCCAGCGCAATCTCGGCCACCTGCTGTTCGGCGAACTTCTTGGAGCGGGCTTCCGGTCCGGTAAAGACCGACTCGCCGATGCGGACCACCGCCACGAATCGCTTCGCATGATCTGGTCCAGACGAGGTGTGCTCGTACTGCGGGGCAGGCAGCTCGCGAGCGGCACAGAACTCTTGCAGCGTTGTCTTCCAATCATGGGTCGTTCCGGCGTGCGCGGAGCCACTTATCAGGGGATCCATGAGGTGATGGACGAAGCGTTCAGCAGCGTCGCGGCCCGCAGAGAGATAAACCGCGGCAATCACCGCCTCGGTGGTATCGGCGAGGATGGAATCCTTGTCCGCCCCGCCGGTCAGCACCTCACCCTTGCCCAGCTTGAGTTCGCTGCCCAACTCCAGAGTCCGAGCAACCTCAGCCAGTGCATAGGTGTTGACCACCGCAGACCGCTTGCGGGCTAGCATCCCCTCCGGATCCTGGGGGAATCTGCGGTATAGCTCATCGGTGACGACGATCCCCAGCACCGAGTCCCCCAGGAACTCAAGGCGCTCGTTGTGCGGTACCCCCCCTTGCTCGTGGGCCCAGGACCGGTGCGTGAGGGCCAACGCGAATAGCTGGGGATCTATGTTGATCCCCAGCTCCTCTAGCAGGCGAGTGACGCGGCTGTTCGCCGCGTTGCTCACGGCTCGATGACCTGCCGTTGCGCACCGCGCGCGCCATATTGACCACAGGTCGGGCAGGCCGTGTGCGGAAGCCGCTTGGCCCGGCAGGCCGGGTTGGCGCACGGAACCAGCGTGGGCGCCGATGTCTTCCACTGCGCCCGGCGGGCACGCGTATTGCTGCGGGACATCTTCCGCTTGGGAACCGCCACGTCAAACTCCTCAAAATCAGGGTCCGGAGACCACTCAGTCGTGCTGGGCGCCGCCGGTCCAGCCAGCCAGACCGGACCACCGGGGATCTGTCACCTGGTCATGCCCATGTGCAGGATCAGCATTCAGATCAGCCCCACAGGTGGAGCACAACCCCCGGCAATTCTCCCGGCACAACGGGATGAAAGGCAAGTCGAGTACGACCGCATCCCGCAGAACCGGCTCGAGGTCAATGCACTCACCCTCGACCCGGCTGGCCTCCTGATCGTCAGGGTCTGTGCCCGGGAAGAGGAACAGCTCCTGTAGATCAACCTCGGCGTTCGCGTCGGTTGCCTGCAGACACCGTGCACACTCCCCACGCAGCAACACGCCCGCGGTTCCGGTGGCCAGAACCCCGTCACCCACCCCTTCGAACTGAAGGTTCAGAGCTATCGAGGACCCAGTCGGTACTCCGATCACGTCGCTACCGAATTCCCCCGGCGCCGGGACCTCAGTCACTATCTCTTTCATCGCCCCCGCCTGATGACCGAAGTCACGGATGTCGAACACCAGCACAGAGCGAGGATCGATGGAGCGAGTCATGAGAGAAACCCTTCATCTGGGTACGACAGCGTCATAACCGAAGGGCAACACTACCCGCCGAGCAGGCGAACGTCCAAACCAGACCCCGCCAACCCCGATTTTGCGGGGACGTGACTGAGGCAAGGCAGCTGCCACCGATGGACCTGACCCTCAGCTCCCCCCGACCCAGAACTACTCCGCGGCGTCCTGCAACACCCGCTCATCAAGCTGAGAGCGCTCGGCGAGCTTGGTCCGCATGGCCTGGATCTGACTCATACTGCGCGCCAGGGCAGCCTCGAGGGCTGCCATCCTGCCGTCGACATAGGAATCAGCCTCCCGCCGGATCTCCTCCGCCTCGTTGGCCGCCTCCTGGGTCACCTCCTCCGCCTTCGCCACCGCTTCAGTGTGAATCGGAGTCTCCGCCACCATCTCCTCGGCCAGTTTCCCTGCCGTTTCTATTATCTGCGCCGCCTGCTGACGGGCGTTATCCAGCTGCTGCTCCCGCTCTGCCTCGACCGACTGCGATGCGGCGGTCTCTTCCTTGATCCGGGCCGCGATGGTGTCGATCAACGCCAGCGTCTCCGCCCGGTTGACCATGCAGGATGCACTCATCGGAACCGCCTTCGCGGTGGTAATGGTGGTGCGCAGCACCTCGAGGGCCTCGGCGGCTCGCGTCGTCATTGTTGGCTCCCTTCACGTCGCCCAGTCACTTTGTTCCTCATCTGAACTGCCACGAGGGTGGGGACGAACGACGATACATCCCCGCCCAGCCTGGCGATCTCTCGTACCATCGTTGAACTTATGTGTGCTGAACTCACCGCAGTGGGGAGGCAGATAGTCTCGATGCCCGTCAGCTCATGGTTCATCTGCGCCATCTGCAGCTCAAACTCGAAGTCACTGGCAAACCTTAAACCCTTGACTATCACCTCGACACCCTCCCGCCGGCAGAAGTCGACCAGAAGCCCCTCCATGGGCTTCACGGAGACGCCGCCAAGTTCGGCGGTCACCTCGGTCAGCAGGCCAATCCGCTCGTCAGTATCGAAGAGGTAGTTCTTCGCACTGTTGCGTCCTACCGCCACCACCACCTCGTCGAACAGGGCCGACGTCCGGCGGATGATGTCGAGATGACCGAGGGTTACCGGATCGAAGGATCCCGGACAGATAGCCTTCATCACATCTCCTGTGTCGCCATGAACAACATCGTCTCGCCATAGCGCCGAGACCAGCGATTCCCCAGGATCGACGGCCACGACACCTCTCCGGTGCGCGCGGACCGCTCCACCACGACGAGTCCGTCCGAGGCCAGCCACCTGGACGCAACCGCAGCCACGACCGAAGCAACCACCCGATCCGATAGAACATAGGGGGGATCGAGCCACACGATATCGAATCTCGTTGCCGCCCCCGCCAAGTAGTCCTTGACCGCAGCCGCCCGTACCACCACCGGCAACTCTGTGGTGCGAGCATTCTCTCGGATCAGCGCCGCCACGCGACGATCCTTCTCCACCGCCACTACCGGAGCCGCACCCCGGCTGGCTGCCTCCAAGGCGACCGCACCCGAGCCCGCATACAAATCAAGAAAGCTGAATCGGTCCAGCATGTCGGCCCCGGCCTCCCCCGCGGTACCGGCCCAATCGGCTATCAACTGGAAGGCCGACTCCCGGACCCGGTCGGTGGTAGGACGGGTCTGTGCCCCTTTGGGAGTGGACACTGACCGCCCGCCAGCACGGCCTGCAACAATGCGACTCACATCGTGCAGGCTAGTCGGTATCTCCCGCTCGACGCGTCATCGGCGCTCCCGATTCAGGAGCGATCAATCCAGGCACCATCAGCCAGCAGATTCGTCTGCCGGACAGCATCAATAAATCCCGGCGTCTCGCACTCGGGATCACGGCGCACCGCTTCCTCAGCAGCCTGGCGCGCCGTCACGATCAGGTCTGCATGGTCGAGGACTCGTAGCAGCCGCAGCGTGGAACGACCCCCAGACTGCTCCGAGCCCAACACATCGCCCTCGCGCCGCTGCGCAAGATCCAACTCCGCCAGCGCAAAGCCATCCCGGGTCGCGGCCACAGCTGCCAACCGCTCCCAGGACGGGGCCTCCGGATCCGCTCGGCTCACCAGGAGGCACACCCCAGGATGCTCCCCACGGCCGATGCGGCCGCGCAGCTGATGCAGCTGGCTGATCCCGAACCGATCTGCATCCCACACAACCATCATCGACGCATTCGGAACATCGACACCCACCTCGACAATGCTGGTGGAGACCAGCACATCGATCTCCCCCGCAGCGAAGTCACCCATGGTCCGCGCCTTGTCATCAGCAGGCAGTTGACCATGCAGCACCCCGATCCGCACCGCGGACAGCGGCCCCGACTGCAGATATTCGGCAAGGTGGATCACCCCTCCGTCGCTGCCGTCAGCACCAATCCGCGGGGCAACTACGAAGACCTGCCGACCCTGTCGAACCTCCTCGACAACCCGCTCCCAGGCACGATCAAGCCAGGCTGGCCGCCGCTGACCGTCCACGACCGTAGTACTCACCTCGGCGCGATTGCCCGGAAGTTCGGTCAGAGTCGAGACCTCCAGGTCACCGAAGACTGTCATAGCCACGGACCGAGGAATCGGGGTTGCCGTCAGGACGAGAACATGCGGACGGGCAGCCGATCGATCGGTCAGCCGCGCCCGCTGCTCCACCCCAAACCGGTGCTGCTCGTCCACCACGACCAGCCCGAGATCCACAAACTGAAGCTGATCGGCCAGCAGCGCATGGGTACCAATGATGACGCCCGCCTCTCCGGAGGCGATCTTCAACAGGGCAGATTTCCGCTGGGCGGCCGTAGCCGAACCGGTGAGGCAGACCACATCGGTGGCATTCTCAGGAGAGCCGAGGAGGCGGCCGGCACCAAGCTCACCCAGGAGTGCACTGATCGTCGCATAGTGTTGGTGGGCCAGAACCTCGGTGGGCGCCAGCAGGACCGTCTGTCCGCCAGCATCAATGACAGCCAGCATCGCCCGTAGGGCCACCAAGGTCTTACCGGACCCGACCTCGCCTTGGAGGAGCCGCTGCATGGGCTGACGACGCTCCAGGTCAGCAAAAATCTCGTCCCCCACAGCACGTTGACCGGCAGTCAGCATGAACGGGAGCTGCGCATCGAAGGCATCGAGCAGCCCGTCAACCCGACGAATTCGAGGCCCGGCTCCCTGGCGGGCATTGTGGGCCCGGCGGTAGGCCATCGTCAGCTGGGTCGCGAATGCCTCGTCGAAGCGTAGGCGACGCTGACCGGCCTCGATTTCGCCGCGGGCCGTCGGCCGGTGAACCTTGACAAAGGCCTCAGCCAGGCCGCACACCTCACCCGCGTCGAGCACCCAGTCAGGCCACGGATCATCCACTGCGTCCAGCGCGTCCAGGGCAAACCGCACGCATTCGGCCACCTTCCAGGTGGGGAGCTTCCCGGTAGCGGGATAGAGTCCGACCAGGCCGGATCGAGACAACGCGGCAATCCGCTCCTTCTCCTCGGAACTGCCGACCACCCCGCCCTCAGCATCAAGCATGACGAAGGCCGGGTGGGTCATCTGCAGCTGGTCGCGGAAAATACCAACCTTGCCCACGAAAATCCCGCGCACGCCTTGGTCCAATTGACTCTGCCACCAGTGCACCAGTCGCTCTCGACCGAAGAAGGTGACCTTGAGCTGCCCCGAGCCGTCGGTCAACACCACCTCCAGCCTGACCGTGGGTCCCCCGCGCTTGCCGGCTGCCGAACGCGAATGCCTGATCTCGGATCGGCCCACTTTGGCCATCACCGCCACATGCTCGCCCTCATCGAGGGTGGCGAGGTCTGTCAGCTCAGTTCCGGACAGATAGTGCCGAGGGAGATGGCGGAGCAGATCCCCAACGGTCTGAACGCGGATCCGAGCGAATTCCTTGGCTGTGCGCGCGCCCAGAATAGTCTCGGCGGGACGGTTCAATTCAGCAAAGGCCGCCGTACACCACTCATTGACGGTTTCCACGGCCACGATCTTAGGTGGGCTGACCCCGGGAAGCCTCCATATCGACGACAAAGGCCCGCCGAAGCGGGCCTCGTCGTACTCAAGGATGCGCTGATTAATGCTGGCCTGTGCGAGGACGTGCCGGGCGGGATGAACCGCAACCCCAAAACTGGTGGGTGTACTGGCCCTCCATCGCCAGCTGCGGGGGAAGTGGTTCGCCCGATCCGGTGCGCCGCAGCCAGGGCGTGATTGATCAGCGCATCCCTAAACTCCCGGCTAGCGACTAACCTTCCCAGCCTTCAGGCAGGATGTGCAGACGTTCATCCGCTTGGTGCTGCCGTTGACCGAAGCCCTCACCGTCTGAATGTTCGGGTTCCAGCGCCGGTTCGTCTTCTTCTTCGACCAGGGCACGTTGTGACCGAAGGTTGGCTTCTTGGCGCACACATCGCACACAGCGGCCATCGCACTACTCCTTGGATTTGTCGGGCCGAGCACACAGCGCATCAGCCTTCAGGAAACGGAACCTGATCATGATAGCCGATGCCGAACGAGCGAAGAAAATCCTGGCTCACGTCGACACCACGACCGGGACTATCATCGGCCGTGCCCGGAACCGCTTACTAACCCACCGACCCAGCCGGCGGCGCATCACCTGCTGGAGGGCGTAGGTGTCCTCAGTTCCCTCCGCCAGCGCCTCACTCAAGGCACGAGCCACCTCAGCGGTGATATCGGTGAAGAGATCCTCCCCGTCCACGAACCCGCGCGCCGTGATGATCGGCCCCTCCACCAAATCTCCCGTCCGGAGGTTGACGACAGCGATCGCCGAGATGAATCCCTCCTCGGCCAGGATCCGCCGGTCGTCGAGTTCCGCGTGTCCCACGGCATCAACGGTGGTGCCGTCCACGAAGACGTAGCTGGCATCCACCTTGCCGACGACCTGCACCTGTCCCTTGCGCAGATCGACAACAGCACCGTCGGTGACCACCGCAATGTTCTCCCGGGGGACGCCCGTCGCCGCCGCGAGGTCTGCGTTGGCCACCAGATGCCGGACCTCACCGTGCACTGGCATCACATTCCGGGGCGTAACCAGGTTGTAGCAGTAGAGCAACTCTCCGGCGCTGGCATGCCCGGAGACATGGACCAGCGCATTAGCCTTGTGCACCACCTTGACCCCATTGCGCACCAGGCCGTTGATCACCCGATAGACCGAATTCTCATTGCCGGGGATGAGTGAGCTCGCCAACAGCACCACATCGCCCTCACCCGCGGTGATCACCGGATGCTCATGATTCGAGATCCGGGCCAGCGCACTCAATGGTTCCCCTTGGGATCCGGTAGAGATAATCACCACCTTGTGAGCCGGATACTTGTCGAGGTCATCCAAGGCGATCAAGGTGTCAGCGGGCACCTGCAGATAGCCGAGCTGGGCAGCAATGGTCATATTGCGCACCATCGAGCGGCCCACGTAGCAGACCTTACGGCCATGCCGCACAGCCTCATCCATCACTTGCTGGACGCGATGGACATGGCTGGCAAAACAGGCGACTATCAACCGGCCGCGGGCATGGGCAAAGACCCGCTCCATGGCAGGCTGAATATCCTTCTCCAGCGTCGTAAACCCGGGCGACTCCGCATTGGTGGAGTCAACCATGAAGAGGTCCAGCCCCTCGTCGCCGATCCGGGCAAAGCCCCGGAGATCAGTCAGCCGCCCATCCAGGGGCAACTGGTCCATCTTGAAGTCCCCGGTATGCAAGACCGTACCGGCGGGGGTCCGCAGGTGGACCGCGAGCGCATCCGGGATCGAATGGTTGACCGCCAGGAAGTTAAGTTCAAAGCTGCCGACTGCAGCCGATGAGCCTTCAGCCACCTCACGCAGGTCCGGCTTCCGGATCCGATGCTCCTTAAGCTTCTGCCGCACCAACGCCAGCGTCAGCCGGCTTCCGAACACCGGGATATCGGGGCGCCTGCGCAACAGATACGGCACCGCGCCGATGTGGTCTTCATGGCCGTGGGTGAGGACCAGGCCCACAACATCATCCAGCCGATCGTGCAACAAGTGCAGCGCCGGCAGGATGAGATCCACGCCCGGATGGTTCTCATCGGGAAACAGGACCCCACAGTCCAAAAGCAGCAGTTCGCCATTGAACTCAAAGGAGGCCATGTTCCGGCCAACATCACCCAGACCCCCGAGGGGAATGACGCGGAGCGTGTCGCGGGCGAGCTTCGGTGGATTCTTCAAGGCATCGGGCACATGCCCAGCCTAGTGGCGTGAGGCACACACCATGCGCGGTATCGATCGGTGTCGTACGGGCACGTGACCGGAGCCTACCTTGAGACGTCCGCCACAGACCCACTCACTGGCCGAAGATCTGCACCCAATAGATCTTTCCGCTGCCGCTCACCACCCGAACCACGCCGATCTCATCGAAGGATGGATTCATAAGATTCGCCCGGTGGCCCGGAGAGTTCATCCAATCGGTCACTGCCTCGCGCGGGCTGTTCTGACCTGCAGCCAGATTCTCACCGATACCGTTCAAGTTCGGGCATTTCCTCAGGGCCGCCTGCATATCCTGATGCACGAGGGGCCCAGTACGCGCGAGATGCTCTCCCCACGGCCGAGCAACCTGATCGGCAAGACAGGGGTTCATCCGCAACGGTGCAAGTCCGGCGGCGGTACGCTCGCTATTGGTCAAGGTGATCACCTCGGTGACGGACGCTTCCACCCGCACCACAGAGGCTCCTCGCGTTGTCTCTGACGACCTGCTCTCAGCAGGGGGTGCCTGCGCCGGCTCAGCCGGCCGCGCCGGTGCTGCGACCACCCTCACGGGGGGCGCTTCCGGCCGGGCCGGGGCCGCTTCCGCCCGGGCCGGAGCTGCAGGTGCCTCCGGAGCCCGCACGGCTGGGGCCACCGGAGCTGCCGGTGCCGCCGGAACCCCCACGGCCGGGGCTACTGGAGCTGCCGGTGCCGCCGGAACCCACACGGCCGGGGCTACTGGAGCCGCGCCCTGCCAGGGCGCTACTGGGGCTGCCTCGGCTGGCGACGCGGGGCGCCTCTGCTCGGGAGCGCTGGCGACTCCGGAGTTCTGAGCGGCCTGGTGCTTCGGTCGGTCCCGTTGCTGTGGCGCTGATGCTGGCTTGGTCGCACGACGCTGGGCCCCCGATGGCTTCCCTGCCGAGGAACTGGGCATCACGGGGGGAGGCGTCAACGTTGGCGTCGCATCTCGCAAGGACTTTTCTGACGTGCGCGGACTCCGGGTGGCCCGAGCCTTCGGCGTTGTGGGTAGCTTCTGGGACTCCCTATTGGCCTCCTGGTCCACGGTCGGGGTTGCTGACGGCGAGGCCGGGACGGCCGTCATCGTCTGGGACGATTCCAGGGTCGATACCGCGGCTATCGTGGCACCAGCGAGCACGGCGACCGACATTGCCGCCGGTGCCAGCTTCTTGCGAACGGCTGCCAGTCTGGGCGGCTGCATCCGGCGAAAGGGTTGCTCCGGCCCAGCAGAATACGCACGGCGGGGTGCCGCTGCCGTCGACGGATCCGCCAACGGCAGCCATGAACCACCAGCAACGGATGCGCTCATGCGTTGAGGCTTGTACATAGTGGGCTCCTGTAGTGGGTGAGCACCATCAAATTAGCTGAGATTTTCTCAGGAAACAACTCAGCTTTGACGTGTCTCTAGCCCTCCACAGCCCCTCCTACGGCAGCCAAACCCGAAGAAAACCTGAGAGTTCGCTGATCCCGCCACCCAGGGGGGCGACATACACCGGGGGTACTGGTCCCTTACCATGGAGCAGGTGAGTGACCTTCCAGGACCTCCTGACTCCTGTCGGCTCGCCCTCCCATCCGAGGCGGAGCGAATCGCGGCCATCCAGCGCCGGAGCTGGACTCAGTTGCTCCCCACAGACGTGGCCGAACACTTGCTGGCGAGTGCGACTCTCGCCGCCATGACAGCATCATGGGAGGTCGCGATCCGGCAACCCCCACTGGCCCAGATGCGCGTACTCGTCGCCCTCGATGATCGGGGCGTGGCCGGTTTCACCGCCATCGGTCCCGCCGATGACGCCGACGCGCACCCCGGCGAGGATGCCCTGGTGGCCGAGTTCATAGTCGATCCCCCGGCCCAGCGCCACGGACACGGCTCGCGACTACTCAATGCGGTGGCCGACACCTTGAGCGCCGATGGCTTCAGCCGAGCCACCTGGTGGGTTCGGTCCACCGACGACCCCTTGCGCCGCTTTCTGACCTCGGCTGGCTGGGGACCTGATGGTGCCCATCAGACCGTCGGTACCGACGATGGCATCGCCACCATCAAAATGATCCGCATGCACACCGCCCTGCAGTAGCCGCACCACCTCCGATCCCCCGGCTCAATCCGAGGCCGCACGCATCTCAGCTGCGACAGTTACTAGTCGACGTCGTCATCCACCCAGTCGAAGGTCTTGGTCACTGCCTTCTTCCAGTTGCGGTAGAGCCGATCCCGCTGATCGGCAGCCATCTGCGGCTGCCAGCGCGCATCCTCGGCCCAGTTGTCGATAACATCCTGCTCCCCGGACCAATAACCCACCGCGATTCCGGCCGCGTAGGCTGCGCCGAGCGCCGTGGTCTCCGCAACCACCGGTCGGACAACGTCCACCCCCAGCTCATCAGCCTGGAACTGCATGAGCGTCTGGTTCATGGTCATGCCGCCGTCGACCTTGAGTTCGGCCAGCTTCACCCCGGAGTCAGCCTCCATAGCCTCGAGCACCTCGCGAGTCTGATAGGCGGTTGCTTCGAGCGCTGCCCGGGCCACATGCCCGCGATTGACGAACCGGGTCAGGCCGACCATGGCTCCGCGAGCGTCCGAACGCCAGTACGGGGCAAACAGCCCCGAGAAGGCTGGCACGAAGTAGGCGCCGCCATTGTCCTCAACTGTCAGCGCCAGTTCCTCGATCTCAGGGGCGGAGGCAATCATCTTCAGGTTGTCCCGGAGCCATTGGATCAGGGAGCCGGTCACCGCGATGGAGCCTTCCAGTGCATAGATAGGCTTCTGGTCTCCGATCTTGTAGCACACGGTCGTCAGCAGGCCATTTTCGGAAGGAACCAGATCCTCACCGGTGTTGATAAGCATGAAATTGCCAGTGCCATAGGTGTTCTTGGCCATGCCCACCTCAAAGCAGGCCTGCCCAAAGGTGGCCGCCTGCTGATCGCCCAGATCGCCAGCGATCGGAATCCCGGCCAGCGAACCGTCGGCCCGTCCGTGGCCATAAACCTCCGAGGAGGATCGAATCTCGGGGAGCATCGTCGCCGGAATACTCATATCGGCGGCAATCTGCTGGTCCCACGCCAGCGTCGCCAGATCCATCAGCATGGTGCGGGAAGCATTGGTGACATCGGTGACGTGCACCCCGCCATCGACGCCGCCGGTTAAGTTCCAGATGACCCAGGTATCCATGTTGCCCATGACCAGTTCACCAGCCTCAGCCCGGGCCCGAGCACCCTCGACATTGTCGAGAATCCACTTAACCTTCGGGCCGGAGAAGTAGGTGGCCAGTGGGAGCCCCACCGTCGCCTTGTAACGGTCATCATCACCGGCCGCCAGCTCTTTACAGATCTTGTCCGTCCGGGTGTCCTGCCAGACGATGGCGTTGTAGACCGGCTCACCGGTGGCCCGATCCCACACCATCGCGGTCTCGCGCTGGTTCGTGACGCCAACGGCAACCAGGCTGTCCGCCCCGATCCCCGCCTCACCGAGGGCGGTGTCCACGACCTCGCGAATGTTGTCCCAGATCTCTACCGGATCATGCTCGACCCATCCGGCCTTGGGAAAGATCTGCTCATGTTCTTTCTGCCCGGTCGCCACGATGCGCCCGGAATGGTCAAAGACTATTGCTCGGGAACTGGTGGTCCCTTGATCAATTGCAAGGACGTACTTGTCAGCCATGGGTGATTCCTTTCACGACGGTGTGGCGGTGTCTTCTTATGAATGTGGCCACGGTGGCCGAGCACCGCAGCGCCCGGCCACCGCTGGATCACATGGTGGGGATCGGAAGCAGGACCCCGCTGAGCAGACCGGCCAGCAACCCACCGATCAGCGGGCCCACCACCGGAACCCAGGAGTAGCCCCAGTCCGAGCTGCCCTTGTTGGGAATCGGGAGAACCGCATGCGCGATCCGAGGACCCAGATCACGGGCGGGGTTGATCGCATACCCGGTTGGGCCCCCCAACGAGGCACCAATCCCGACCACGAGCAACGCCACCCCGAGGGCCCCCAGCCAGGCCATGCTGACCCCATCGGCGGGCGCATACTTGCCGGCGCCAAGAATCACGAAGACGAGCACGAACGTACCCAGGATCTCGGTGACCGTATTCCACAGCGGGTTGCGGATCTCCGGACCGGTGGAGAACACCCCCAGCTTGGCGCCGTCAGGAGCATCGGCATCAAACTGCTTCTTGTAGGCCAGCCAGCACAAGATGGCCCCCACGAAGGCACCCACCATCTGTCCGGCGACATAGGTCAGGGTGGACATCGCACTGACCGCCACCCCGGACGCAAACTCAGCAGCGCCAGTAGCCAAGATTCCGAATGTTACCGCCGGGTTGATGTGCGCCCCTGATTGAGCGGATACCAGGACACCGGCGAACACCGCCAAGCCCCAGCCAAAGTTAACATGGAGGAAGCCGGTCCCAGCTCCCTTATTGTTGGGCAACACGTTGTTGGCAACAACACCGCAGCCGAGCAGGACGAGCATCGCTGTCCCCACGGCCTCAGAAAGAAAGACAACTCCGAGATCCACGAAATCTCACTTCCCGGCACCAACTCCGGTGCCTAGTCGGGCCCGCCCACGGTCGTGACGGGCCACTCATCTTCGAGTGGTTAGGTGCTGAAGTCGACAGGGGTCAACCACAGCTGATTCACAATGGAGAGGCAACGATGTCCACCGCCTCCTCCCGTGCCGTGGCCGCCGCCGCGTCGGTGGGCTGCTGCTGAGCGGCAAGTTCGGCGGTCACGCGCGCCCGGTAGTTGGCCAGCTCGGCCTGGTGCCGAGTGGCGTCCCAGCCCAGGATCTGAGCGGCGATCTCGGCAACCTCGTCTGCGGCCACCGATCCCCGGTCCGGGGAGGTCGAGTTCAAGCGCACTCGCTGGATCAGGATGTCCTCTAGATGAAGCGCTCCCTCATAACGGCACGCGAAGGCCACCTCGGCCCGCAGATACCAGTCCGATGCCTGCAATGGTTGCCCCAAGGACGGGTCGTCATCGACGAGTGCGAGCAGTGCGGGCAGCTCTGAACCATATCTGTCGGTCAGGTCCTGCAATCGTTCGGCATCCCAGCCATAGCGGCGACAAATCATCGGGCTCCGCCGGACGATGGCCGGATAGCCATCCGCACCCAGCAGCGGAATTTTCTCGGTCAGCGAGGGCAGCGCCTGGGCTCGGTCCTTGCCGAGTGCCATGTCAACGGCGTCAGCGGCCATCACCCGGTAGGTGGTCAGCTTGCCTCCAGCAATGGAGGTGAGTCCGGGTGCCGCCTCCACGGTAGTGTGCTCGCGGGATACCTTGGCCGACGCGGCCTCATCCGCGGTGACCGGCTGCAACAGCGGTCGTAGCCCGGCGTAGGTGCCGATAATGTCCTCCCGGGTCAGGTGGGAGTCCAGGACCGCGTTGGCATGCTCAAGCACGTAGTCGATATCGGCAGACGTGGGTACCGGATGGCGGAGTTGCTCGTGCCAGGCAGTGTCTGTGGTGCCGATAACCCAGTAGTGCCGCCACGGAATTATGAACAGCACCGACTTCTCGGTCCGCAGGAACATCCCGGTGCGCGCTTGTATCCGATCGCGGGGGAAGACCAAGTGAATACCCTTGGAAGCAAGTACTTTCAAGCCCGCATCGGTCTCGGCCAGAGCCTGTGTTGATTCGGTCCAGACCCCGGTCGCATTGATAACCGCCCGCGCCTTGATGGTGAACTCAACCCCCGACTCAAGGTCTTTCACCCTGGCCCCGGTTACCCGGCCCGCAGCCGTTTGGGTCAACCCCACCACCGCCGTCCGCGAGACGGCCAACGCTCCGTAGCGCACGGCCGTCCGGACCAAGGTGATCACCAGCCGGGCATCGTCGACCCGCGCATCATAAAACTCAATAGCCCCGACCAAGGCGTCATCCCGCACATCGGGGAAGGCAGCCTGAGCCCCCCGCTTGGACAAGTGCTTTTGCAACGGCACCGTTCGCCGCCCACGAGCACCAACCATGGCCAGGGCGTCATAAAGTCCCACCCCCACAGCAGAGTAGGCTCGCTCCACGACCCGCTGCTTCAGCGGCCACAGAAACGGCTGGGCCTTGACCAGGTGCGGCGCCAAGCTGGTGAGCAATCGCCCGCGTTCGGCCAGTGCTTCCGCCACCAGCGCGAAATCCAGGTTGTAGAGGTAGCGCAGTCCGCCATGCACCAACCGACTGGATCGGCTCGACGTACCCGAAGCCCAGTCTTGGGCCTCGACTATCGCCGTGCTGAGCCCCCGCGTCGCCGCATCCAACGCGGTTCCGGCGCCGGTCACCCCGCCACCTATCACCAGGACATCAACAGTGTCCTCCGCTAGCACCGCCAACGCACGATCACGTTGGTCCGGGTTGAGCTCTCCAAGGGTCATCGCCTGCGATTCCTTTCCCCGAGCATCTGGGGTTGACCTTGGCGTCACTCTTGCAGGCCCTGAACGGATGCGCCACCCTAGTGCACGAATGATCACCACCTGGGGGAACAGTGAACGACCGCTACGACCACATGTATCTCGCCGCTACCCAGTACTACATTCAAGGCGAGACCATGGACTCGATCTCCCACGGTCTCGGGGTGTCCCGGTCAACTGTCTCGCGCCTCTTGGCTGAGGCTCGGGAAACCGGCCTGGTTCGCATAAGCATCGCTGACGCGGCGGGCGCACAATCCCCCGTGGCTCGCGCACTCGCAGAGCGGTTTTCAATTCGCGTTCACCTGGTTCCGGTACGGGCCTCAGCCACCACCAACGCTCGCTTCGATCAAGTGGCCGAGCGGGCTGGGGGGTTGTTGGCCGAAGTTGTCGACAACAACCAGACCATCGGCGTCGCCTGGGGGGTCACCCTCGCCGCTGTTACCCGCCACCTCCCGCACCGACCACTCACCGGCAGCACCATCGTGCAGCTGAACGGGGGCGCGAATCCGCGGTCATCCGGGGTGCCCTATATCCGGGAGATCATGCAATCCGTGGGTGACGCCTTCGATTCCGAGGTCGTCCTCTTCCCTGTTCCGGCCTTCTTCGACTTCCCGGATACCAAGCGGGCCATGTGGCGCGAGCGCTCGGTACGGCATGTCCTGGAACTCCAGGCCCACCTCGACGTGGCGGTCTTCGGAGTCGGTTCGCTCACCGGAGTCATCCCCTCACACGTCTACGCAGCCGGCTATCTCGAGCATGAGGAACGCCGGGTGCTCCGCCAGGATGGTGTTGTCGGAGACATCTGTACAGTCCTGCTGCGCGAGGACGGCAGCTACGCCGACATCGAGGCCAACCAACGGGCCACCGGGCTCACCCCGGCGGAGCTTCAGCGGATTCCGCGGCGGATTTGTGTCGCCGGAGACCCTCAACGGGCTCCCGCCATCGCGGGCGCCCTACGTGCAGGGGTGGCCACCGACCTGGTCGTGGACGAACTCACGGCCCGAGCCACCCTGCGCCGATTGTGACGGCCGGGGCACGCGCGTCTCACCTCGCGGGTCAGTGCTGGATGAGGTCGCTGTTGCACACCCTGCTACGGCACGATGGGTGCATGCGCGACCCGAAAGACATTACCTGTTGGCTCACCGACAAGGACGGCGTGCTCGTCCATGGTGATCGGGCCATCCCTGGCGCGAAAGAGCTGATCGAGTTCTGGACCGAGCGAGAGATACCGTACCTCGTGCTCACGAATGACTCCGCACAGACCCCGCGCGACCTGTCCGCCCGGCTACATCGCGCTGGGCTCGCGGTTCCCGAAGACAACATCTGGACCTCGGCCATGGCCACCGCGGCCTTCTTGGCCAACCAAGGTGGCGATAAGACCGCTTATGTCCTCGGCGAAGCGGGGCTCACCACGGCGGTACACGCGGCCGGATTTGTTATCACCGACATCGACCCAGAGTTCGTAGTGCTCGGCGAGACCCGGGGAATGTCCTTTGAACAGGCCACCCGTGCTATTCGGCTGATTCTGGGGGGTGCCCGATTCGTGGCCACCAATCCCGATAAGGCTGGCCCCAGTACCGATGGCCTGATCCCCTCCACCGGCGCCTTTGCCGCCATGATCACTGCCGCCACCGGACGCGAACCCTATGTGGTGGGCAAGCCCAACCCGATGATGTTCCGGTCGGCGATGAACCGCATTCAGGCCCATTCGGAGACCACGGGGATGATCGGTGACACCATGGGGACCGATATCGTCGCCGGGATGGAGGCTGGCCTCCATACAGTGCTGGTCCTGACTGGCTCCACCAAGGCCGTCGATGCGGAGTCACTGCCGTACCGCGCATCCCGGGTACTCGACTCGGTGGCAGACCTCTTGCCCCTTCTCTAGGGATGCGCTGATTAATGCTGTCCTGTGCGAGGACGTGCCGGGCGGGATGAGCCACAACCCCACATCTGGTGGGTGTACCTGGACGTCCATCGCCGGATGTGGGGGAAGCGGTTCGCCCGATCCGGTGCGCCACAGCCAGGGCATGATTGATCAGCGCATCTCTAGGGGTCATTCTCAGTAGGATGAGCCCATGAAGGTTGCTGTATTCGGAGCTAAAGGGCGCATGGGCGCCGAGATAATGCGGGCCGTCGAGGCGGCAGCTGATCTGGAGCTGCTGGTGGGCATCGACGCCGGCGATGATCGTAGCCCTGCCCTCACCGCAGATGTGGCCGTCGACTTCACCGTGCCGGATGCAGTGATGGACAACCTGGCCTGGTGTGCAGCCAACGGTGTGCACGCGGTCGTGGGAACCACCGGATTCACACCGGAGAGGCTGGATACCGTGCGGCAGCTCTTCACTGAAGCCAACGCCATCGTCGCCGCCAACTACTCCATCGGCGGCCTGCTGATGATGCACTGGGCGGAACAAGCAGCGCGTTTCTATGATTCCGTCGAAGTCATCGAACTCCACCATCCCCACAAGGTCGACGCTCCGTCCGGCACCGCCGCGACGACCGCCCGAAAGATCGCCGCTGCCCGGGGGGACGCTGGCCTCGGGCCAGTCCCCGACGCGACGACTCAGGATGAGGGGGGTGCCCGGGGTGCCGTCATCGACGGGATCCATGTCCACGGCGTCCGCATGCAGGGTCTGTTCGCCAACCAGCA
>JBKEBU010000095.1:0-8482 GCA_047973325.1 Propioniciclava sp.
CGCACCTCACCGGTCCTCGATGGGCGCCTGCGCCACGAACTTGACCTCATCGAGGCCAACGGCGGTCGGGTGGTCGCGCTCGGGCTCGGCGCTGACGGTTTCCGCAACGTCTCTGTCGACAACACTGCCGGTGGACGTGCCCTGGGGGCAGCACTGGCCGCACGCGGATACTGCCGGGCGATCGCGCTGGTCGCCGCCGAGGGCATGGCGACCAGCGACGCCAGGTTGGCCGGGTTCACCGACGGCTTCACCACCGGCGGTGCCGCCCCACCCCAGGTGTTGCGTGGGGCTTTCACCCGGGAGGCGGGGGAGCAGTTGATGACGCAGGCGCTGGCTGACGGTGTGCAGCCGGGCACCGTCGTGTGGGGCGTCAACGACGTGGTGGCCATCGGTGCCCTCCGGGCGATCCGGGCGGTGGGTCGGGAACCCGGCACCGATATCGCGCTGGCCGGCTTCGACGACATCCCGATGGCGCGCGACGTCACTCCGACCCTGACCACCGTGCAGGTTCCGTTGAATGAGCTGGGCTACCGGGCGCTGCACGCCGGGCTGGACGACGAATTGCCGGCGGACCTGGTGCCGCTGTCCCTGGAGGTGCGACTGCGGGAGAGCACGCCGCCCCAGAGCTGAGGCGCTGGCTCAATGGCCTCCACGGATCTCGCTGATCAGCGTGTCCCCTTCATCCGAGGAATAGGTGGGGCCTCCGGGGTGCTGGGGCCACGATGAGCGCTGGCGTCGCCTCTCATCTCTTGGCAGGTTGTTCGCGCAGAATCGCCGGCAGCACGATGTGGGCATCGGGGATCATCCCCGGTGTGACCCGCTTGCGGAAAATCCAGTAGCTCCAACCCTGGTAGAGCAGGATGACGGGCAGGGCTGCCGCGGCCACGATGGTCATCACCGACAGGGTGTAGGGGCTGTTCGCGGCATTCCCCACGGTGAGGTCGTAGGCCGGGTTCACCGTGGAAGGCAGCACTGTGGGGAACATTCCCCAGAAGATGGCTGCTACCCCGCAGAGTCCGAACCCGGCATAGCCGATGAAGGCCCAGCCCTCTTTGCCCGCACGGGCCGAGCGCCAGCCGATCACCGCTGCGATGGTCGCCACCACGATCAGGGCCCACGGCCCCGCGCCGCCGCCGTGGACAAGCTGGACCCAGACCGCCCACCCGGCGGCCGGGACCAAACCCAGCGGGGCCCACCTGATGGCGAACCGGCGGGCCCGTTCCCGTACCGGTCCGTCGGTCTTCAGGCTGAGGAAGGTGGCCGAATGGGCGAGCGCGAATCCGACGACGGCCAACCCGCCGAGCAGGGCTGGGACGCTCAACCACACGAACGGGCCCCCGACCCGGTCACCGTTGGCGTCGAGGGGTAGCCCGGTGGAAGTCAGAGCGAGGGCTGCGCCGATGCAGAAGGCGACGACGAGTGAACCGAGCCCGATCATCCACGTCCAGAAGGTGTGCCACGAGGAATCGGCTACTTTGCCCCGGTACTCGATGCCGACCGCGCGGACGATCAGCCCCACCAGGGTGATGGTGAGCGGCACATAGAGCGTCGAGAACAGGGACGCGTACCAAGCCGGGAAGGCGGCGAAGAGGGCTGCTCCGGCGGTGATCAGCCACACTTCGTTTCCGTCCCACACCGGTCCGATGGTGTTGAGCATCACGCGACGGTCCCGGTCACTGCGGGTCGCAAAGATCATATGCATCCCCACCCCGAGATCGAAGCCCTCGAGCAACAGATAGCCGATCCACAGGATCGCAATCGCTCCGAACCAGACGACGGGCAGATAGTCCATGGGGTACTCCTAGCCAGATCCTTAGTAGGCGAAGGCGAGCACATCGTCGTGCCCGCCATGGTCGGGATTGTCGGAATCCAGCCCAGGGGGGGTCTCCAGCTCGGGCATCGCGCTGGCCACCCCGCCGCGGATATAGGTCCTGAGCAGGAACAGCTCCACGACGAGCATGGCTCCGTAAACGGCGGTCAGAGTGATCACCGAGAACAGCATCTCCCCCGCCGTGACGCCGGGTGACACCGCGGCGGCGGTGAACATGAAGACGCCGTCGATGCCGGTGGCGTCGGGATTGGGAACCACGACGAAGGGCTGTCGACCCATTTCTGTGAAGATCCAGCCGGCAATGTTGGCCCCGAACGGCGCCACGATGCCGAGCAGCACCAGCCGCATCAGCCCCGGTGAGCGCGGTACCGTGCCGGAACGGGAGAGCCAGAGCGCCAGGGCTGCTGCGGCGGCGACCATGCCACCCAGTCCGATCATGAGCCGGAAGCCCCAGTAGGTCACCCACATGACCGGCACATAGTTCACGGTGCTGCCCGCCCGGTCGCCCAGGAGCTCGTTGTCGGGGATGGTTTCGCCGTACTGGTTGACGTAGCGGGTGGTGAGGTCCTGGATTCCGGGCATGTCGGCGCCCCACTGCCCGGTTCCCAGGAAGCCGAGCAGGCCGGGAATCTCGACAAGGGTGGTCACATCGTTGCAGTCCGCAGAGCCGGGATCCCCGATTGCCAGTACCGAGAACGATGACCCCGTGTGGCAGGTGGCCTCGGCGGCAGCCATCTTCATCGGCTGTTGGGCGTACATGAGCTTCCCCTGGACGTCGCCGGTGCCCACTGTTCCGATGAACCCGAGGATCGCCACCACGGCGCCGAAGCGGAGCGACCACAGCCATACCCCGTGATCGGTGTGGTCGCGGCCCGGGACGTCCGGCCGCCCACCGACGACGACCCGATGGTCGGAACCGATGGTGTCGATGCCGTCCCAGCGGCGTCGCCACAGGTGGTACCAGGAGATGCCCAGGAGGAACATGCCGGCTACCACGAGGGCGCCGAAGATGGTGTGGGTGTAGGCGGCAAGGGCGGTGTTGTTGGTGAGCACCGCCCAGACATCGGTCATGACCGGACGCCCGTCCACCAGGGTCACCCCGACCGGGTGTTGCATCCAGGAGTTGGCGACGATGATGAAGTAGGCCGAGGCCCAGGAGCCGAGCACGGCACACCAGAGGGCGGCCAGGTGGAGTCCCTTGCGCAGCCGGCCCCAGCCGAAGATCCAGATGCCGAGAAAGGTCGATTCGACGAAGAAGGCCAGCAGACCCTCCATCGCCAGCGGGGCGCCGAAGACATCGCCGACGAATCGCGAGTATTCACTCCACGCCATGCCGAACTGGAATTCCTGGACCAGCCCGGTGGCGACCCCCACGATGAAGTTGATCAGGTAGAGCTTGCCCCAGAACTTCGTCATCCTGAGGAATCGCTCGTCTGCCGACCGGACCCATCGGGTCTGCATGATCGCGACCGCCATGCCCAGGCCCAGGGTGAGGGGCACCATCAAGAAGTGGTAGACGGTGGTGATGCCGAACTGCCAGCGGGCGATGTCGAGGACGTCCACATGATCTCCTGGTCGGGATGAGACTTCGGGGGGCAGGAGGCCCCACCATCCGGCCTAATTCTACCGCAGGTAGAAATATGCGAAAGCCTCAGGTCAGCGAACCAGCGCCGGTAACATGGCAGGCACGGCGGTGACCGGCGCGACAAAACGGAGGTGCGCGTGCAGACCCTGGGTGAGTTGGAACGCGCGGTTATGGACGTTGTGTGGAGCGCGGACGTACCCCTGACCGCCTATGACGTCCGTGATCAACTCGCTGCCGAGGAGCGTGTCCTCGCGGCGACGACCGTGCTCACGGTGTTGTCCCGGCTGGAGAAGAAGGGCGTCGTGACCTCCGATCGCCGGACCCGGCCGCATCACTATGCTCCGGTGGCTTCTCGCGCGGAGCACATGGCAGAACTCATGCATGAGGTTCTCGGCGGGGTCGGTGATCGCGCCGCGGTGCTGGAGCGATTCGTCGGCGGTGTCTCGGCTGAGGATGCGGCTGTGTTGCGTCAGTTGCTGCGGGACACCACCTAGCCGCGATGGGGCACCGCACGATGGGGTATCAGGGGGGCGACGCCGAACCGTGCGCCCGGCGTGAAGGGGCTCCATGATCATCGGAGGGGCGATCCTCCTGGGAGCTGTCGCTGTCGCGCTCGCGTGGCCGGTTCCGATCCTGCTGGTCCGGGCGTCCTGGCCCATGCGCCAACCGATCCTGGCCCTGGTGTGGTGGCAGATGATCGGGCTGGGGGGAGGGGTCTCCATCATGCTGGCCCTGGCCCTGTCAGGTGTGGCTCTGCTACCCGATCACCGGCTCATCGGGTTGCTCCCGGCGGCCGGGTTCGGTGGCTACCTGCTCGCGCACCTGGGCGTGACTTTCGTGCAGGTCACCCGACTGCGGCGCCGTCATCTTGCATTGCTTGAACTGCTCACCTCACCCCATCCCACGCGGACCGCCACCCGGGTGCTCGACGACGCCGCACCGGTCGCCTACTGCCTGCCGGCCGGGATCGGATCGGTCACGGTGCTGTCCCGGGGGCTGCTGGAGCGGCTTGCCCCCGACGAGCTGGCGGCCGTGGTGGCGCACGAGCGGGCCCATGCCCGACAGCGACACGACCTGCTGTTGCTCGCCTTCCGGGCGTGGCGGTCGGCGCTGCCCTGGTTCTGGGTCGCGGCGAGGGCAGAATCTGAGGTTGCTGTTCTGGTGGAGATGGTGGCTGACGACTACGCCCGCCGCGAGGTGCCCGATGAGGTGCTGGTGCGGGCCATCTTGTCGGTGGGGGCACCCGAGGGTCCGGAGATGGGCCCGGTGCGTGGGCACGCCGGAGGAGTGAGCAAGCGGTTTCATCGCCTGACCTCTCCGGCACCGGAGAAGCCGATCGGGTGATCCTCAGGCGCGCGTGGTCCCGGTCGCCAGCTGACCCCGGAGGAGGCCCCGGCGATCCTCAGACGCGCGCGTGGTCTCGCCCAATTCCACGAGCGCGTCTGAGGGGGAGCGATCCGCTGCCCGGTGCGATACCAGGATCACCACCCGGCCGGCGGTGGCCGCCCGGAGATCAGCCATCATCGCAGCTGCGGTTGGATCGTCCAGGTGTGCGGTCGGTTCGTCGAGGAGCAGGACATCGGCACGGGTGAGCAGCGCGCGCGCCACTGCCAGCCGTTGGCGTTCGCCGCCGGAGAGGGCCGACCCAGCGGCGCCGACGTGGGTGTCCAGGCCGAGGGGGAGTGAGGCCAGGAGTGGTCCGAGCCCGGCGCGGTGGAGGGCTACGCGCAGGGTCTCATCGTCGTGGGCCTCGTCTTGGGGACATGCCAGCAGCAGGTTGCCGCGGATGGTCGAGCCGAAGATGTAGGCCTCCTGGGGACACCAGGCGGTCTTCGCCCGCCAGGACGTCTCGGTGAAGCCGGTGATGGGGCTGTGGTTGGCGCAGATCTGGCCGCGGTCCACGCGCAGGGCACCCATGATGGCCGACAGCAGCGTCGACTTCCCCGATCCGGATGGGCCAGTGATCACGAGCCAGCGCTCCCGGTGGGCGGTGGCCGAGACGTCCGATACTGCCGGTGCCGTGGCCCCCGGATATCGGATGGTCACCTGCTCGAGTCCTACCTCGGACACCCTCGGGGCCGGGGTGTGGCCCCAGGCGGGTTGCGGTGTCCGGGCCAGGGCCGGGTTGAGTCGGCTCAGCAGCTGGTGCAGGGTCGGAAGTCGGCGCACAGCAGTGATCAAAGCGGTGAGCGGCTCCACGCTGGCCAGGATGAGCAGGGTCAGCGCCGAGGCCTGCTCCGCGGCCAGCCCCGGCGACAGAACCGGTACCGCCACGGCGACCAGCACGGTGGTGAGCGTGACCACCGTGGTGCCCAGCGAAGCCGACCATGCCGCACGGTACTCCGCATCCGCGAGCCGCTGCCCGATCAGGTCCAGGTCCTCGACAGCAGCCGCCGCCACACCGTTGCCCCGGAGATCCCGGGCGGCACCGGCCAGGGCGGCGGTTCCGCGCAGGATCTCCGAACGGGCCGCGACCCGGGCGGTGCTGGCGCCCCGTTCGGCGCGGGTCGTCAGGGCCGTGGCCACGGCGCAGGCACCGACCAGGGCTGTCGCCACCACGACCACCAGGTGCGGTGCGAGGAATGTGGTGGCGGTGATCACACCCGCCAGGGTCAGCAGGCCGGCCCCCAGCTGCGGCAGGATCCGCGGCAGCTGGTCGCGGAGGTCATCGGCCAGGGTCACCAGGTAGTCCAGGGGGGCGCCGCCGTCCAGGAATCGTCGCGACCCGGCCCCTCGGGCGGCAATGGCCCGCCACAGCTGAAGTCGTAGCTCATCGATGGTGTGGAGAGCCGCCCGGTGGGTGAGGAGGCGCTCGGCATAGCGGCTGACGGCCCGACCGATCCCGAAGGCTCGCACCCCCACGATGGCCACCATCAGATACATGAGGTGCTCTTCGATGCTGGCACGCACGATCAGCCAACCGGAGACCGCGGTCAGCGCGGCCCCGAGCCCGACCGACAGAGATCCCAGCAGGGTTGCGGCGACCCAGGTGCCCCACTGCGGACGCAGGAGTCTGCCGAGGGTGAGCCGCCCGGACGCCGGACCGGTGGCCGGAATCGGGGTTTCGGGGTGATCGGTCGGTGGGGCCGGCACCTGATCAGCGGCTGCGGCGACAGGGTCCTCGCCCGGGAGGCAGGGGGCTGCTGAGGGGAGGGTGAGGGTGTGGTCGGCCAGCGCCAGCGTCGCAGATTCGTGACTGGCAAGGACGATCACGCACCGGTTGGCACGTCGGCGGATGGCGGTGCGTACGAGTTCGGCGGCGTCGGCATCGAGGTGCGCGGTCGGTTCGTCGAGCAGGAGCAGCCGGGCTCCCGCATCGACCCGGGCCAGGCTCCGGGCGACCGCCAATCGCCTCAGTTCGCCCGGGCTCATGTCGGCGATGGTGACCTCGCCGAGCCTGTCGAGGCCGACCTCGGCCATGGCCTGCCCGGTGGCCCCGTAGCGGGCCAGCTCCTCTCGGGGGGACGACGCGAAGACGCAGGGGGGCTGAGGCGCCCACGCGACCTGGTCGCCACGCACGCCGCTGATCTGTCCGGTGACCTCAGCGTCGGCGGGCAGGGTGCCTGCCAGAGCGGCCAGCAGCGTTGACTTGCCCGATCCGCTGGCGCCGCTGACCGCGGTGATACCGACGAGATCGGCGGTGATTGGTCCGAGCGCGACCTCGTCGCGCCCCCGGTAGCGGACCCGGAGTCGGTGGATGCCCATGGGCGATTCGGCAGTGCTGCGGACGTCGCGGGCCGGGGGTCGGCTCAGCACCGTGGTGGCACGTTCGAGTGCGGACAGCCCGTCCTGGGAGGCGTGGAAAGCGCTGCCGACGTCCCGGAGTGCGGTGAAGCACTCCGGTGCCAGGAGCAGGGCGAGGAGGGCCGGCTCGAGGTCCATGGTCCCGTTGAGCAGTCGGAGCCCGAGGAAGACGGCGACGACGGCTACCGAGATGGTTGCGATGAGTTCCAGGGCGAGTGCGGACAGGAATGCCCAGCGCAAGGTCGTCTCGGTCCGGGAACGATACTGCGCCTGGATCGCGTCCAGCGCCCGGCTCTGGTCATCTATGCGGCCCAGGCCCACCAGTACCGGCAGTCCGCGGGCGAGTTCGGTGAGGTGGTCGGCCAGGCGGATGAGGGCGGCCAGGGCCGCATCAGTACGCAGTTGGGTGTGTTTGCCGATGAGGATCATGAACAGCGGGACCAGTGGCACGGTGATGATGATGACCGCGGCGCTGAGCCAGTCGGCCCCCAGAATCCGTGCGCCCACCAGGAGCGGTATGACGGCTGCGGCGATCACGGCTGGGAGGGTCTGAGTGAAGTAGTCGTCGAGGTCGTCGAGCGCTTCGGAGGCCAGCACGGCGGTTCCCCCAGAGGCGGTGTCGCCGGAGGCGATCCGGGTCAGCAACCGGCGTCGCAGCCGCTGTTTCACGTCGCTGGCCACGCGTCGGGACACCACCACCGTGGCCCAGTCTCCACCCGCCCGCAGGAGCGCACCGAGCCCGCCCCACCCGAGGATGAGCCGAAGGTCAGCAGTCGTCGCGGCAGCAAGGCCCCCCAGGCCACGGGCGATGGCCTCGGCGATGAGGACCAGTCCGAACACACGGACCGCCGCGAGGATGCCCAACAGGTAGAGGGATCGCCGGGGAACCGCGGTGAGGTCGGGCCGCCGGAATCCGGGTGCCTGCGCGGCACGCTCCCGTTCGATGGGCCACGGATCGTGTGAGAGCGGCTGCTGGATCACCCCCTGATTCTACTTCATGTAGAAACGATCACCTCCCATGCCCGGTGGCCCTTGGTCGCTCGAGCCCATGCGCCTGTCCTGAGCTATCTACCGAGGCTCCGCCTCTGACCGCCGAGTCCGGGCCGGGTTGGGTGAGGTGCGTGCGGTGCTCGATCAGCGGCGAGCCGGTGAACACGACGGTTGAGGGCCAGCCCCGCGCTATGGATCCGGTGTCGGGGTCCATCGGAGTCGTGATGCGATCTGGGAAATCTCGGTGAGCTCGCCTTTCGCGATCGCTATCACCAGGTCGTAGGCTTCGTCGTTGGTCAGCGTCAGTCGTAGGCCGTTGATTCCGAGGAAGG
>JBKEBU010000004.1:0-26064 GCA_047973325.1 Propioniciclava sp.
GCGGGCAGGCAGCCCGGCGAGTGAGTGGTGTAGATGATCTTGTCGGCTTTGTCCTGTTTGGCGAACATCTGCACGAGGTCGGCCTGAGCGTCAATGTGAAGGTGGGTCTCGGCCTCGTCGATCAAGAGGATCGTCGCACGTCCGGTGTCTCGCGCAGCGAGGAAGGAGGTCAAAGCGACCAACATCTGGAGCCCGGCACTTCGTTCGTCGAAGACTGATGCGTGTACGCCATCTTCGACGAGACCGATCCGGAGAAGCTTGTTCTCAACGTTCAGCTCGACCTTTAGGTCGGACTGCTGTCACGCGTTCTTGAAGTAGTTGGCGAGCGTGATGTTCGCCTTGTTCTTGATGGTGTCTCGTCGAGATACCTGGCCGGTCTGCACCGCCTGGGTTAGGGCATTCAGGTCAAGGTCGGCCAGCCGAGCCAGGTTCGTGAGCGCTGCTGGCACGTCGCCAAGCAGGGCATCATCGAGGGTGTTAGTAGAGGCCAGCGTGCGGTCGGCCTCGGTGAACATCACCACGTCGGGGGTGAGCTTCCAGAGTTCCTTCTTGGTCGTCTCCGCGGGGTCATCACGATCGACCCACGCTCCGAGTGATGAGAGCAGCCGCTGCAGGAGGTCGGTGCCGGCGAATGCCTTCAGTGCTTCGATGTCCTCATCGGCGCGTTCGCGTAAGTTGTCGATCGGTTCTCGTTCACCGATCGGGGCGGCGAGGTGGGTATCGAGGTCTTGCTGTAGCAGGCGAAGCGCGCCGAGCAGCGGTGCGCCATCGGGCGGTTCGGGTGCTTCTTCGTCCTCGTTCACGTCGATGGGAAGTGGTTCTAGGACCGGCCAGCGCCCTGCTGCAACAGGTCCTCATCGGCGAGCAGTGCCCGGGCGACCTCGTTGTCGGTGATAACCCCGGTGAAGATCTTGGCTCGCAGCGCGGCCCGCATGGCATCGACCTTCCGGGATCCGGCGGCAACGACCAGGACCCGGGGAACCCTGCGCAACTCATCGGCCTGAATCGCGATTGACTGGGCGGCGAAGTCGGGGGCCAGTGGGCTGCCATCCTGGGCTATCAGAGTGGACGCGATCTCGGCGACGACCCCGCGCTGCTGCAGATCGGAGCGCAGTTCCTCTGGCAGCGCTGACCCCAGCTGGGAGTCAAGCGGATCCCAGGATCCGAGCGACAACAGCGCGGTGGTGACTTCGCGGAACAACGCCATCGCTGCGGCCACATCGGGTTGTTGGCGCAGGGCATCGGCGGTGGCCCGATCCCGCACGATCATGGGGGCGAAGACCGGGTGGGCCGAGCCGCCGGTGGCGGTGGCCACCCGGCGGATGATCTCCACCGGCGATTGATCCAGGCTGCCGCCGACAGTTCCGGTGAGTTGGACGACCGAGACTACCGGCAGCGTCGTTAAGAACTCGGTCATGCGCGAGAGGGTGCGCCCCCAGCTCATGCCGAGTACCTCACCGTCGGTGAGAGTGCTGCGCAGCATCTCGGCGGCGGCACTGGCGACCTGGTCGCGCCGTTCGGTATCGGTGCCCTCGGCGGCGACCACCACAGCTTCGGTCAAGCCGAGCCGGTCCACCAGCGCGTGCGCCAGCTCGCGATCCAAGGAGCCGTGTTCGTTGAGGGTGATGGTCACCACGCCGTTGGCCTTGGCCTGTTCGAGAAGACGCGCCACCTTGAACCGGGAGATGCCAAGCTGCTGGGCAATCTCCACCTTGCTGTGATCCTCCAGGTAGAACATGCGTGCCACCTGGACCACCTGGGTCCGTTCTTCCCACGACATGGTCACCATGAGCCTGCTACGCCTCCTTCACCTGAATCCGTCTCCGGGCAGAGGGGCACTGGGCTGTCCGGGTGGTGCCATATCTATCATGAAGCTCATATGAGCGGCAGGTCGCTCGAATGGTCACAATTCGGTCTCGGGTCTTGCTGGTGCCGTGCTCAGCTGCCTACGATTCGATCAGATGAGCAACCCAAGCGCTCATGTGAGAGTGCGAGGAGGCACGGGAGATGCGGAAGCGCCGGGTACCCGATGAGGTCGGTATCGCGACCGTCGTCATTCTGGTGATGGGGTTGCTGAGTTTGACCTCGGCGAACTTCCGGACCATCGACAATCTGCAGATTCTGCTGCTCAACGGCACCGTGATCGCGTTCCTGGCCCTCGGTCAGGCCTTCGTGCTTCTCACCGGGGGGATCGACCTGTCCACAGGCTCCAATATCGCGCTCACCGGAATGATCGCGGCTCTAACGATGCAGGCCGGGGCGCCCTGGTTCGTGGCCGTCCTGGCCGCGATAGCTGCGGGCCTGATGGTGGGGGTTATCAATGGATCGCTGATCTACTATCTGAAGTTGCCGCCCTTCATCGTGACGTTCGCGGCATTCGGGGTGGCGGCTAGCATCCCGCTGATCCTGACTGGGGCCAGTTCTGTCAATGTTGCCGACAGAATGTTCGCCATTATCGGCCGGGGTTCGCTGTGGGGCATTCCGATGCCGGTGCTGCTGGTGGGGATCGCAGCGATTGGGCTGACCGTGCTGGCGCGCTATACCCCCACCGGGGTGCACATCTACGCTGTCGGCGGCAACTCCGAGACCAGTCGGCTAGCCGGGATCCGTACCGGACGCATCATCGTCGGCGTCTACGCCATCAGTGGGATGTGTGCCGCCATGGGCGGGCTGATAGTCACCAGCCGACTCATGGTCGGCTACCCGTCGGCCGGATCCGGTAACGAACTCTTCTATTCCATTGCCGCCGCCGTGGTGGGCGGGGTCAGTCTCTTCGGAGGTATCGGCACCATCCCAGGGGCACTGCTGGGGGCCATCCTGATAGCGACGGTGTCGAACGGCATGAATGTTATCGGTGTGCCTAGCTACTGGCAGCCGCTGGTGATCGGCGTGATAATCCTCGTCGGCGTGATTCTCGACACCTATCGGCGCCACGTGTCGCTGAGGGCGCTCTTCGGCCGTCTCTGGGGTGGCAGCAGTGGGCTAGCGGCGTCTGCCGTGGCCGCCGGTACGGCCACCGCTGGGTCGGCAGTCGAAGGACCGGCCACCAGCCCCCCAACTGAGTCCACCCGATGATCCCCATCGGGTGGACCTCTTCTGTCCGAAAATCACTGAAACAAGGAGGACCACTCATGCGAAGGAATCCACTCATTGGCAGCACGGCCGCAGCCGCTCTTGCCCTGATGCTGGCCGGCTGCGGCGGGCTCAACACCGGTGCGGGCACCAGCGTGCCATCGGGCAGCGTGCCCCCTGCGGCCGATGCCCGCCCAGCATCGTGTGAGGATGAAACCCCCTACGTTGCAGTCGCGTTGCCGAATCTGACCAACCCCTACTACGTCGCCATGAAGCAGGGATTCGAAAACGCCGGGGAGGCCAGCGGATTCAACGTCGAGGTTCAGATCGCCGATGACGACGATGCCGCTCAACTCTCCCAGGTAGAGGCCATGCTGCAGAAGAATCCGTGTGCACTGGCGCTCAACGGGGTCAAGTCCGAGCCCGCGGCGGCCATTGTCAAAGCTGCCAATGACAAAGGGGTGCCCGTCTTCACTGTCAATGTCACCGTGGCGGAGGAGTCCTTGCAAAGCCAGGGGGCACAGATAGTCCAGTACCTTGGCGCCGACAACCATGCTGGCGGCGTGCAGATGGCCGAACAGGTGCTCAAGGACCTGGGTGCCGACGCAGAGTTGAAGATCGGCTTTGTCACCGAACCCGATGAGGTGCCGACCCGGGTGCGGGATCAGGGCTTCGAGGAGACCATCGCCGCCAACACCAATGCCGAGGTCGTGGCCAAGGTGGACGGCAATGTAAAGCCGGATGATAGCTTGAAAGCGACGACAGAGATGCTGTCGGGAAGTCCCGAGATCAATGTCATTTACGCCAACACCGGTCCGGCGACCTACGGCGCTCTGCAGGCGCTTGGGGATCGTACAGATGTGGCCCTCTACGGGTTCTGTGCCTCCGAAGAACCGCTCACAGATGTTTACAAGTCGTGTGTGGCGCAGGAACCGGAGCGCTATGGCGAACTGGTGGTTGAGGAGATTCGTGGCTGGCTGGACGGGGACACTCCGCAGGATGAGGTGCTGCTGCCGCTGAAGATCTTCGTCACCGGCGAAACCCCCGCCCCCGGCGAGGTGGGCTGACCGATGGCCACCACGACGGAGACCCGGGGACTCGAGGTGCGGGGAATCCAGAAGAGCTTCTCCGGAGTGCGGGTGCTGCGCGGAGTCTCCGTCGTGGTCCGGCCGGGCGAGGTCGTCGGCCTGGTCGGGCACAACGGCGCCGGCAAGTCCACGCTGTTGCGGACCATCTCTGGCGCGCTGCGTCCCGACGCCGGCGAGATCCACATTGACGGGGAGCTGCAGCACTTCGGCAACCCGGCCGATGCGCGCGACGCTGGTATCGGAACCGTGTATCAGGAGTTGTCGCTGTTGCCCAACCTCACGGTTGCTCAAAACGCCTTCCTCGGAAGCGAAAAATCCCGCGGCGGCCTGCTGGATCGGGCACCGATGCGGGAGGCGACGGTGGAGTTGACCCGGGCCTTCGGGTTGGCTGTCGATCCCGACCGAAAGGTAGGCCAGTATCCGGTGGCGACCCGCCAACTGCTGGAGGTTGCGATAGTCACCTCGCACCAAGCCCGCTATCTGCTGTTGGATGAGCCGACTACCAGCCTCGAAGGCCGACAGGTGGATAGGTTCCTAGATCAGGTGCGCGGCATGGCTGATCGGGGCTTGGGCGTGATCCTGGTCGATCACAAGCTGGACGAGCTCTATGCAGTGGCAGACAGAGTGGTCGCCCTGGTTGATGGCCAGTTGCGCATCGATGCTCAAGTCAGCGAAGTGCCCCGATCTGAGGTGGTCAAGGCGATCGCGGGTGCGGATCTGGAGACTGCCCGCGCGGAGAGCGAAGCTGGCAGTGTGCCCCACTCAGCCGAGGCTGAGCCCAGAGTGAAGGTGCGGGGTCTCACCGGACCGGTGCTCGATGGCCTCGACTTGGAGGCGCGTCCGGGGCGGGTGCTGGGGCTGTACGGGCTGGTCGGCTCCGGTCGGACTGAATTTCTGCGGACCCTGGTCGGGCTGGACCGGCTGACCGGTGGAACCATCGAGATTGATGGCAAGCCCTACCGGCCCCGCGATCCTGGCCGTGCCCGCCAGGCCGGGCTGGTCTATGTCACCGAGGAGCGAAAACAAGACGGAATCGTCGCCGACCTGAGTTGTTCGGTCAATCTGATGCTCCCGGTGCTGACGGAACACCGCCGCCTCGGCTTCCTGCAGTGGCGAGGGATCAATCAGATGGCCGCCGAGCGCATGGACGAACTCGACGTTCTGGGGGATCGTTCCGGGCCGATAGTGCGGCTGTCCGGCGGCAACCAACAAAAGATAGTGCTGGGCCGGGGGCTGGTACAGCGCCCGTCAATCTTTCTGCTGGATGAGCCAACCAAGGGGGTCGACCTGGGCGTCAAGGCGCAGATTCATCGGATGATTACCCGACTGGCCCACGAAGACGGACTCACGGTGATCGTGGTGTCCAGCGAAGAGGATGAGATCTGCGAGGTATCCGATGACATCGTGGTGTTCTCGCATGGGGCCGCGACTGGAGCGATGCTGGCGGCGGCTGAGGTTACGCCCGCCCAGCTCCGAGAAGCTGCCTGGGAAGCTGCTTGATAACTCTCGCTCACACCCCTAGAAAGGAACCGAATCCATGAGCACAGCCCGACATCAGACAATGCTGGCCGCAGCCCGTGAGGTCGTGCGCGCCGAAGCCGATGCCGTTGCCGAGGTGGCGAACCAGCTGGACGACACCTTCGTGGAGGTAGCTGATCTGTTGGCCCAGGTCGCCGGGAAGGTCTTCGTCGTCGGCTCGGGAACCTCCGGTGCTATGGCGCGGCGGATGGCACATCTGTTCTCGGTGAGCGGTACGCCGTCGGTGTTCGTGCACCCGATGGATGCCCTGCACGGTACTTCAGGTGCCTTTCGGGACAGTGATGCGCTGATCTGCATTTCACGCGGGGGAGAGACTGCGGAACTGAACCAGCTGTCTGCGCTGGCCCAGAAGCGGGGAATGCCGGTGATCGCGCTGACTGCCGAACCTGAGTCAACGTTGGGGAAGATGGCCGACATCACGGTGGTGAATAGCACTGCTGAGGGGGCTGATCCCGGCGGGGTGATTGCGATGGGAAGCACCCTGGTGACGGCGGTGTGGGGGGATGCGATGGCGACGGTGCTGATGCGCCGTTCGGGATACGGTTGGGACCAGGTCTTGGAGACCCACCCCGCTGGAGCTGTCGGATTGATAACCGAAGCGCCCGATCCGCTCGAGCGGCTCACCGACGATAGCTGACCTACCAGGAGGCCCATCCCATGGCGATTGTTGCTGGCGTTGACAGCTCCACCCAGTCGTGCACGGTTGAGTTGCACGATGCCGAAACCGGGACGCTGCTCGGCACGGGACGGGCTCCGCATCCGCCGACGACCCCGCCAGCGAGTGAGCAGCCGGTGGGGGCGTGGTGGACGGCTTTGCGCGGTGCCCTGGGTGCGGCGGTCGCAGATGCTGGGATTCAGGCGGCCGAGATTGCGGCGCTCAGCGTGGGGGCACAGTGCCACGGGCTGGTCATGCTGGATGAGTCCGATCAGCCGTTGCGCGACGTGAAGTTGTGGAATGACACCACCTCGGCACCGCAGTCGGCCCGGATGATTGCGGAGCTGGGCATCCCGGCCTGGGTGCAGGCGGTGGGGTCCGATCCGGCGGCTGCGTTCACCATCACCAAGCTCGCCTGGGTCGGCGAGCATGAACCGCACCTGTTGCCCCGACTGCGGCGGGTGATGGTGCCGCATGACTACCTGACCTACCGGCTGACCGGTCGGCACGTGACCGACAGATCAGATGCGTCCGGCACCGGCTTCTACTCTGGCCCGGAGTCCCGGTGGCGGATCGATCTGCTCCGGCGGTTCGTCGATCCGGATCTGGATTGGGCGGTGACCCTGCCTCGGGTGCTGGGCCCCGACGAGGCTGCCGGCACCCTGCGTCCGGAGGTTGCTGTGGAGCTTGGGCTGAGTGACGCCGTGGTCGTCGGTGCTGGGGGTGGCGATCAGCACCTGGGGGCTGCTGGCCTGGGCATGCGCGATGGTGAGGTCACCTACAGCCTGGGCACCTCCGGGGTGGTGCTCACCCCGAGCGCCGAGCCGGTGCTCGATGAGCGCGGGGACATCGATGGCGTCTGCAATGTCACCGGGGGCTATCTGCCGCTGGTCTGCACCCTGAATTGCACCAAGGTCACCGACACGATGGCCCGCTGGCTTGATGTGGGCCATGATCAATTGGCGGAGTTGGCACTGTCGGCCACGGCAGGGAACGCGGCTGCGGTATTCGCGCCGTTCCTCGACGGGGAGCGCTCTCCGAACCGTCCCGATGCCACCGGCACCATGGCGGGGCTCACCAATGCCACCAGTCGGGAGGATCTCGCCCGGGCCGCCTTCGAGGGGGTGCTCTTCGGACTGGTCCGCGGACACAAGCGGATGCAGGAATGTGGGGCAGCTGGCGATGGAGCCGTGATTGTCACCGGCGGTGGTGCGCGTTCACCGGCCTATCGGCAGTTGCTGGCCGATATCGTCGGCCGCGAGGTGGAGGTGCGCGAGGCTCCCGAGGCCACCGCCCGGGGTGCAGCCGTGCAGGCCGCTGCGGTGCTGCACGGGGTGAGTGTGGCCGAGACCCGGGACGCCTGGACCCCGCCGGTACTGAGCCGAACGGTTCCCCGACCCGGCGGTGGTGCCGCCCGGGAACGCTATGATGCCGTGGCGGACTGGCTAGGGGCGGATGCGCTGCCCGGCTGAGGGCAGCCGCAGCTGGCTCGGAGTATCAGGTGGGTATCGAGCCGTCGATGCCTGACCTCGGTGGGGCTCTCGACCAAATGAGCAACCGCCCCCTCGCCTAGCTCGCGAATCGGCTGGGCCACAGTGCTGAGGGGCGGGGCGGCGAACGCGCCAGCGGTGGTGCCGTCAATGGAGAGGACTGCCACATCCTGGGGTACTGCGGCACCCAGGGCGTGGAGGCCGGCGAGCAGGCCGATGGCCTGCACATCGGATGCGACCAGTGCGGCGGTGGGGGGATGCGCGCCCAGGAAGAGGGGAGCGATGGCCGCCCCGGATTCAAGCTCGAAGAGGGTGCGCACCTCGGCTGCCGGGTGCAGGTTGTGGCAGCGGAGAGCCGCCAGAAAGCCCGCTCGCCGTGCATCGGTAACCCCGGTGTCGGGCCCGCCGATGAATGCGATCCGTTCATGCCCGTGTTCGACAAGATGGCTGGCGCCGATGCAGGCGCCGCGGTGAGTATCGGCTTGGATGGTGGAGACGGGAGCTTCGTCGGGGGTTCGGTCCAGCCCGACGACCGGGATGGCGAGATCGGTGCAATAGGAAAGGTCGGGACCCGGGCTGGCTGCCACGATGATGAGCCCCTCAATGCGGCGCTCGGCTAGCCGAACGATGTTGGCTCGTTCGCGGGTGGGATCGTCGGCGCTGTTGCACACCACGACTGCGTAGCCCCGTTGATAGGCCGCATCCTCCACTGCCCGGGCCAGCTCGGCGAAGAAGGGATTGGCGGCGTCGGGCATGACCAAACCCAGCATGTGACTGCGGCCCAGCCGCAGAGACCGGGCGACCCCGTCCGGGCGATACCCGAGTTCGTCGACCGCCAGCAGCACCCGCTGGCGGGCCTCGGCCGACACCGGCCGAGGCCCATCGTTGAGCACATAGGAGACGACAGCGGGCGATACCCCGGCCCGTCGTGCGACGTCATTGCGAGTGACCGGCAGGGGAACTCCCTTCCATTCAGTGGTGCGCTCTCAATCTGGTGGTGGGCTGCTTCAGCTCTTGCGGAGGCGCTGCTTGAGCGTTTCCGGAGTAGGCGCGAAGGGATGCGGTGGCACGTCGAACTTCGACTCGGTGCTTTCATTGCGGGGGATGCCAAGAGCATCGAATAGATACCCGCGGGCTATCTTGTCCTGCTCGGACTCCTGGATGGCGTATTTGAGGACGCCGTCAATTATGTCCTGGGGGACTATAATCGCGCCATCGCCATCGGCCACGATCAGGTCACCGGGGCGGACGAGTTGGCCACCGATCTCCACCGGCATGCTGTGCCCCCCCCACTCGACCCGGCCCTGATACATCGGCTGGACCACCCAGCGCGACCAGACCCCGAGGTGCTTTGATTCGAGGGTTTCGTCGGTATCCCGGGCGCCCCCATTGGTGAGAACCCCCTGGGCGCCGAGCGCGGCCCAGATCATCGAATCCATCGAACCTACGGCGGGGGTTGGCGTATTGCAGGTGTCCACCACCAGGAAGGTGGTGTCATCGATGAGGTCGGCCATGTCATTGGCAAAGACCTGCCCGTACCAGTATTCGTAGGCCCAGCTGGTGTACTCGTCCGGGGTCATCGTGGGGACGATCTGCTGGGTGGGGATGTGCCGCATCGTGTGGGCGAAGCCGGCCCGCTTGGTGCGCCAGAGGGGACGGATGTCGGGGGAGACCGTTCCGAAGTGGTGGTAGCCCATCCAATCCAGACCGTCACGGATATCGGTGACCCGCAGATGCTGGACGGTATCAAGAACTTCCTGCTTCCGCGCCTCAGAGAGCGTCATGGTTGTGAAACCTCTTTCTTGTTAGCTGTTGGTGTGTTTGGCTGAGTGGGTGAACTCAGGTGATGCGGTAGGGGCGAGAGTGCTCACCTCCCTTCCGATAGCGGGCGCACGGCCTCCAGGTCTGCCAGCTGCGCGACGCGGCGTCGAAAATCTGGTTGGGTACTGAAGGACGCTGCCAGGAAGGAGTGGAGGACATCCTCAGCGATCTTGCGTCCGATCACCCACGCACCCAGGCAGGCAACGTTCACATCGTCGTGTTCAACCCCCTGCCGGGCCACGTAGGTGTCGTGGATGACCGCAGCCCGGATCCCGGCGACCTTGTTGGCGGCGATGGCGGCCCCCACCCCGGTTCCGCAGACGAGCACCCCTCGCTCGGCAGTTCCCTCGTTGATCAACGTGGTCACCCGTTGGGTCATGAGGGGGAAATCCACGGGCGTATCGTCGGCGGTGCCAACATCGATGACGTCATGACCGAGATCGGTCAGCAACTCAAGAACATAGGGCTTCAAGGCGAAGCCCGCATGGTCATTGGACAGGGCGATGCGCATGGCTATCCCTTCAATCCGGAGGTGGCGATGCCCTCGACGAGCAACCTCTGAAAGGCGATAAAGACGCCTAGGACCGGCAGCAGCGAGATCACCGACATGGCGAACAGGGCTCCGAACGCTGAGTAGGAGGTGGCATCGATGAATGAGCGCAGCGCCAGCGGCACTGTGTAGAGCGTGGTGTCGGTGAGGTAGATCAATGGAGTGAAGAAGTCGTTCCAGCTGTAGATGAAGGTGAAGATCGCGGTCGTGGCCAAGGCTGGCTTGGAAAGCGGGAGAATTACCTTCAAGAAGATGGTCAGGTGCCCGCCCCCATCAATCTTGGCGGCCTCATCCAGCTCCCGCGGTATCGCCCGGAAGAACTGGACGAGCAGGAAGATGAAGAATGCATCGGTAGCCAGCAGCTTCGGGATGACGAACGGCAGGTAAGTGTTTATCCAGTCAACCTGGCGGAACAGGATGTACTGCGGGATCAAGATGACATGGTGGGGCAGCATCAAGGTGCCCAGCATGATCGCGAACCACACCCGCTTGAACGTGAAGTCGATCCGGGCGAACGCGTAGGCAGTTAACGAACAGGCGACCACGTTGGCAATCACGCACAGGGTGGCCACCAGGATCGAGTTGAGGATGAAACGCCAGAAGGGGACCCCAGAGACGCCGGCCCAGCCATCGATGTACCCGTCGAGGGTGAAGTAGGCTCCGGGCCAAAACCCGGGGTTGTTGATCTGGCTGTCGTCGCGGAAGGAGGCTCCCAGCATCCAGGCCAGCGGATAAAACATCACCGAGGCCAAGGCGATCAGCATGAGGTGGCGGTAGAGCTGAGCCTTGCCGAGCGGGCTGGTGCGTTCGGCTGATCTCCAGCGTTGGCGTGGCCGCGGCTGCGGCCCTGCGTCAGTGGTCTGAGGAGTGCGGGTTACCATCATTCATCTCCGTAGTAGACGAGGCGTCGACTCAGCCCAAACAGCAGGGCGGCGACGGCAGCGCTGACGATGAGCAAGATCCATCCCAAGGCGGAGGCATAGCCCATCTCGAAGTCGACGAAGCCGCGCTGGTACAGGTAGAGGGTGTAGAACAGTGTGGAATCGGCCGGGCCGCCGGTGCCATTGCTGACCACATAGGCGGTATTGAAGGCCTGGAATGCCGCCACGATGTTCATCAGCAGGTTAAACAGGATGACGGGGCTCAACATGGGCAGGGTGATCGCAAAGTACTGGCGAATCGGCCCGGCACCGTCCATGGTGGCCGCCTCATAGAGTTCCATGGGCACCTGGCGGAGTCCGGCCAGGTAGATGATCATGGCGGCACCGAACTGCCAGACGTTGAGGACTATGAGTGTGCTCAGCGCGGTTCCGGGGCTGCCAATCCAGGAGTAGTCGGTGGTGATCCCGAAGATCGACAGCATGCCGTTGAACAGGCCATCGGACTGGAACATGAATCGCCACAGGATTGCGATGGCGACGCTGCCGCCGATAAGGGAGGGGACATAGAAGACTGCTCGATAGATAGGTAGTCCGCGGATTCCGCGATTGAGAACGCTCGCCAAGAACAGGGCGAAGATCTGGACGAGGGGCACCGAGCCGATCAGGTAGGTGAGCGTGACTCGCAGGGCGGCCCAGAAGCGCGGGTCACTGGTGAACATCCGCTCGTAGTTCTCGATACCCACCCATTCCGGGCTGCCCAGGATCGAATAGTCGGTGAAGGAGAGATACAGCGAAACCAAGACCGGTCCGCCGATGATTATGACGAAGCCGAGGAACCATGGCGTCATGAAGGCGTATCCGGCCAGGTTTTCACGTCGCTGATAGGAACTCCGGCGCGTCGCTGTGGGCGGGCTGCCCCCCACGTGGGTCCTTGTGGTCATGAGTTGACCTCCGCTCTGGGTCCGTATCCGTCAGTCGAGGGCGTCCTCGGCGGAGACGAAGAAGGCATCGACGGCGTCCGTCACGGTCATCTCGTCGAAGGCAACCGCCTGGTAGAGACGAAGCAGTTCATTGGTCAGAGTGCTGAGCCCGGCAGGGTAGGTGGTAGTGGCGAGATCGTTGGCATCGGTGAGTTCGCGGAGTACGGACACATTGCGCTTCACACCCTCGGGGGTGTCGGCATCGGCGAGCAAGGCATCCTGGCCTTCGAGGTTGGTGAGGATGCCATTGTCGGACTGAAAGGCGATGGCAGCCTCGGTGTTGTTGGCAAAGAAGTCGATGAAAGCGGCTGCAGTCGCCACATTGGTGCAACTCTCCGGGATGGAGATTCCGTTCGAACCCAGAACATTGGCGGCCTGAGTGGGGGATTCACTCGGCATCGAGAACCAGCCGACGGGGCTCGGAGTGTCTGAACCCGCCAACGCCTGTTCCATGATGTACAGGTGTGGGATGTCTCGAGTGCCGGCCACCGCTTCACCGGTTGCGATGGGGGTGAGCTCTAGCGCTCCGCTCTGTTCGGAGATCATCGACGGCGGCACGACCGCACCATCGTCGGCGAGGCTGAGCCAGAACTCGAAATAGTCGGCCAGGGTTTCCTTGGAGAAGCCCAGTTGCTGTCCGTCGAACATCTGTTCACCGTGTCCGATGACCCAGGACGTCAGCGTGAAAAAGGTGCCGCCTTCGTTCTCGCCGGCATAGACCCCGTCGGGCAGGTTGGGCTGCATGCTACGCAACCAGGCCGCATACTCGTCCCAGGTCAGGTCATCGGATGGTTCGGCGGCGCCGGCGTCGGCCGCCAGGGTCTCGTTGTAGCCGAGAACCCGGGCAAAGGTTCCGGTGGGGATCATGTACTGCTGGCCGTCGATCTGTCCAGCCGCGAGGACATCCTCGGGAATGTGAGAGACATCTATCTGACCCCCTTCGATGAGGTCGTCGAGAGGACGCAGGACACTATTCTGGGCGTACTGGCTCAGGAAGGTGGTTTGGGTGCCGGTGGCGCAGCCCAGATCGTTCCCGGCGGCACGTACGGTGAGGCGCTCGATGTAGGCCAGGTAGTCGGCCACCTCGGGCTGCACGGTTGCGTCGGGATACTCCGCTTGAAACAGGGAGATGACAGCGTCGACCTTCTCGGCCCGGGCCGGGGTGCCCCAGAACGCATAGGCAATGTCCCCCTCGACGGTGTCGCCGACCGGAGCGGTGCTTCCGCCGCAGGCCGCCAGAGAGACTGTGAGTCCGGCGATGAGACCGCAGGTAGCCAGTCGTTTGGTGATGTGCATCTGAGTGTTCCTCCTCGTTGAGTTATCTGATGGTTGGTGACGGGTGGAAGGGTGGTGGCTCCTCGCGAAACTGCGGCGGGAACTGTGCTCCAGGGGTACGGACCGACGCGGCGGCAGCTGCTGCAGCCGCGGTCATCGCGGTGGTGATCTCGCTCGCCTGGGCGAGTTCGGCGGCCAAAGTGCCGACGTAGACATCGCCGGCCCCGGTGGTATCGACGACGGTATCGACCCGGGAGGCGGGGACCTTGATCGGGGCGCAGCCCGCCGAACAATAGACTGAGCCGGCTTCTCCGAGGGTGATCAGACAGTCGGTACCCACCGCTGTGGCCAGGGTACGCGCGAGGGCTTCTGGATCCGGCTCATGACGGGGGTGGGAGCAGCCGAGCCATATCGCGAGTTCGTCGGCCTCGGTCTCATTGACAACCACCAGAGTCGCCGCCGCGAGTACATCCGCGGGGAGGGGCATAAAGGGGGCCAGATTGAGCAGGACCTGGACGCCGGCATGGGCGGCAGTCAGGACCGCGAACGCGACCTGTTCGGCCGGGATCTCGCACTGGATGACGGCAACATCATCGCTAGAAAGTTCGGTGGCCGCCCGTTCGATGATGGAGTGCGGTACGTCACTGTTGGCCCCGGCCATGACGATGATTTGATTGAAGCCGTTCGCATCGATCATCACGCACGCATGGCCGGTGGGTAAGTCCAGGCTGCGGTGCACCTGGCTGGCATCGACGCGATGTCTGCTCAGGTTCGCTACCACTCGCTGGCCGGTGTCATCGGAGCCCACCGCGCCGACGAGACTGCTCTGGGCTCCGCTGCGGGCGGCGGCGATGGCCTGATTGGCCCCCTTGCCTCCGAAGCCTCGACTGAAGGTGGTAGCCAGCAGGGTTTCTCCGGTGAGCGGCATTCGATCGACCCGGTAGACGAGGTCCTCGTTCGCCGAGCCGAAGGTGACGACACGGCCCGTCGCTCTCTTTCTGAGTGACATGGAACCCTCCTTGGTCAACACGTGTAGAGCACCATATCTACACGTGTTGATTTAGGCAAGGGGTTGAACTATGGATTCCGTGCAATGCTGCTTCGGGCAGCTTCGACCCGGCCGGTCGGGGTGGGTTCAGTACTATCGGCTCATGCCGGTGACCCGCAATGACGTTGCCCGCGCTGCCGGCGTCTCCAGCGCAGTGGTCTCCTACGTTGTCAATGGCGGGCCCCGGCCGGTCTCTGCCGCCACCCGGCAGCGGGTGCTCGATGCCATCGACCAGTTGGGCTATCGGCGCGACAGCGTGGCCCGCTCGATGCGCACCGGGACCACCGATTCCATCGGTCTTATCCTCCCCGATATTGGGTTGTCGTACTTCGCCGTCATGACGCAGCGGGTGACCGATATTGCCCGGCAACGTGGGTTGTCGGTCATGGTCGCGACCTCCAATGGTCGCGCGGACCTGGAGCGGGATCACTTGCTCGAGATGGCCGGTCGCCGGGTCGACGGGGTGATCCTGATGAGTGTGCATCCCCAAGATGAGCTCGGGACTGCAGAGGCCCTGGGGATTCCGGTGCTCCTGGTGGATCGCCCTTCCGTGGCTGTGAACGGGATGGTGACCATTACCGAGCACCTCATCGACCATGGCCTGAGCCAGGTGGCCCGGATGGCTCCACCGCCTGGTTACGCCATCAGCCCTCGTCGGGAGGTGGGCTGGCGGCGGGCGCTGGAACAGCGGGGGCTCGACCCGAGCACGGCACGCATCGCCCAGAGCGACATCTCCGAACCTGCTGGCTATCACGCAGGGCGGACCTTGTTGGACGGTGATGACCCCCCCGAGGGGATCGTCGTCGATTCCGGCCCACAAGCAATGGGGCTCTTGCGGGCTGCTGCTGATCTGGGAGTACGAGTGCCGGAGGACCTGGCGGTGATCGCCATGGAGGCTGGGGTTGTTGCTGACTACACCGTGCCTCGGTTGTCGTCGATGGATTCTCCCATCGAGGAGATTGCTGCCGAAGCGTTGGCAGCCATCGCAACCGCACCCCGCCGGAACGGGCTGTTGACGCTGTCGGGCACCGCTTTCAGTCTGCACCTGCGGGAATCCTGCGGGCATCTGGAGTCATCCCCGGCCCTGGGGCCGATGCCCACCGCCCAGCCATACCCCGAATCAGGAGGAGGGACATGATCGCCGTCAGTCGATTTCGAGTGTCCGAGGATGAGGCGGCGGGTTTTGCCGTCTTCGCGGAACCCGCGGCAGCGTTCTTCCGCGCTCGTCCGGGATGCCAGCGCGCCGACCTAGTGCAGAACCTCGACGACCCGACCTTGTGGGCCTTGGTCAGCCACTGGGACGATGTGGGCTCCTATAGGCGCGGATTCAACGGCTATGAGGCGAAGATGGTGCTGACCCCGGTACTCTCTTTGGCCGTGGATGAGCCCAGCGCCTATGCTCCTGCGGAGGAGGTGGGCACCAATCAGCCTCGCGAGACGTGACTGCTACCCCGTGGGAGCGGCAGTTTCTCGATCTCCTGGCCGGTAGGCTGACCGGGCGTGGCGGATGCCATCCGGGCATCCCCAGCCGACCAGGAGGCACTTCGTGGCAACCAAGCTCGACAACGTCATCAGCCTGACGAAGCGGCGCGGCTTCGTCTACCCCTGTGGTGAGATCTATGGCGGCACCCGGGCGGCCTGGGACTACGGTCCTTACGGCGTCGAGCTCAAAGAGAACATCAAGCGTGAGTGGTGGCGTGCGGTGGTTCAGGGCCGCCAGGATGTCGTGGGACTCGACTCCTCGATAATCCTGCCCCGGCAGGTGTGGGTGGCGTCGGGTCACGTGGGGGTGTTTTCCGATCCGCTGACCGAATGCCAGAGCTGTCACAAGCGCTTCCGCGCAGATCAGCTTCACGAGGCCTTCGCCTACAAGAAGGGACGCGAACCGGAAAGCCTGGCTGAGGTCAACTGCCCCGACTGTGGCACCCGCGGCCAGTTCACTGAGCCGCGGGATTTCAACATGATGCTCAAGACCTATCTGGGGGTCATTGAGGATGAGTCTGGGCTGCACTATCTGCGCCCGGAAACCGCCCAGGGCATCTTCGTGAACTTCGCCAACGTGCAGCAGACCTCGCGGATGAAAGTGCCGTTTGGCATCGGCCAGGTGGGCAAGAGCTTCCGCAACGAGATCACCCCGGGGAATTTCATCTTCCGCACTCGTGAGTTCGAGCAGATGGAGATGGAGTTCTTCGTCGAACCGGGCACTGATGAGGATTGGCACCAGCACTGGATAGATGAGCGGCGCAACTGGTACCTGGACCTGGGGATTGCTGAGGAGAACGTGCGCCTATTCGAGCACCCCCAGGAGAAGCTGTCGCACTACAGCAAGCGGACCGTCGACATCGAATACAACTTCGGTTTCGCCGGTGGTGACGGCTGGGGCGAACTCGAGGGTATCGCCAACCGCACCGACTTTGACCTGGGCACACACAGCAAACATTCGGGCACCGACCTAACCTATTTCGATCAGGCCAAGAATGAGCGCTACACGCCCTATGTGATCGAGCCAGCAGCCGGGCTGACCCGCTCGCTGATGGCGTTCCTGGTGGAGGCCTACACCGAGGATGAGGCGCCCAACGCCAAGGGCGGCGTTGACAAGCGCACGGTGCTCAAACTTGATCCCCGGCTGTCCCCGGTCAAGGCGGCAGTGCTACCGCTCTCCCGGAACGCTGATCTTTCCCCGAAGGCCCGCGATTTAGCGGTAGCCCTGCGGCGGAATCTGAATATTGAGTTCGACGATGCGCAAGCTATCGGTCGCCGGTACCGGAGGCAGGATGAGATCGGCACCCCGTACTGCATCACCGTCGACTTTGACACGCTGGACGACGATGCGGTCACCGTTCGCGAACGGGACACGATGGCCCAGGAGCGGGTTGGTCTGGACCAGGTCGCAGCGTACCTCGGCGGCCGGTTGCTGGCCCGATGAGCGTCGCGCACGAATCGGATGCCCGCACGGCCGGTGAGCCTCCGGTGCGGGTCTACTTGGCCCGGCATGGGCAGACCATGCTCAACCGGGTGGGGCGGGTTCAAGGCTGGAGCGACTCCCCCCTGACCGTGCTCGGGCGCGAGCAGGCCACCGAGCTTGGTCGGCTGCTGCTCCGGATGGGTGCCAACCTGCAGCGATCGCGGACCGCGGACATGGTGCGGCACCAGCAAACCGCAAGCATCGCGCTCGCGGCGGCCGGGGTGGACCTGGTTCCGGAACGCGATGAACGGCTACGGGAGGCTGCCTTCGGCGAATTCGAGGGGGCGCGGAATGAAGCGCTGTGGGATGCGCTGGCGAGCCGGGTCAACTATCCAGACTCACGGCGGATGTTGGCCGAGGTGGGCTTGGACGGGTACCTGGACATCTTTGACCAACTCGAACATGTGGTGGTCGACCGGGAACTGACCGTCGAAACCAGCGGTGTGGTAGCGGCACGGGCGATCGCCGCCCTGACGGACCTGGCCACAACCCAGCGTGCCCACGGTGGCGGTGATGTCCTGGTGGTGTCGAGCGGGCTCACCATCGTCAGCGTGTTGCGTGCCCTGGGGTTCGACCTGGCACGGTTGAGCGGTGAACTCGGCAATGGGGCCCTCAGCGTTGTGGAGCACAGCGGTGCTGGGTGGCGGGTGCTGTCGGTGAATGACCCTGAGTATCGGCCAGCCCCGGTTCAGGTCTGATGTCGGTGACATCGGCACTGCGTCTGGTGGCGCCTGGTGGGGGCACCGTCGAGGTGCCGACCCCGGTGGTACTGGCGCCCATGGCGGGGATCACCAACCTGGCCTATCGGCAGTTGTGTCAGGAGCAGGGGGCCGGGCTTTATGTCTGCGAGATGATTACTGCGCGCGGCATTGTGGAACAGAACCCGAAGACCCAATCGATGGTGCAATTTGCCTCGAACGAGACCATTCGCTCCGTTCAGTTGTATGGCGTGGACCCACCATCGTTGGGCCGGGCTGCGGGGATGTTGTGTGCGGATTTCGGGGTCAACCATCTCGATATCAACCTGGGCTGTCCGGTACCCAAGGTCACCCGCCGGGGCGGCGGGGGAGCCCTGCCCTGGAAACGTGACCGTACCCGGGCACTGCTGCGTGCGGTCGTGCGCGCGGCTGATCCCTACGGTGTGCCAGTCACTATGAAGACCCGGATAGGCATCGACGACGACCACATCACCTTCCGTGACGCTGGGAGAATCGCCCAAGATGAAGGCATTGCCGCGGTTGCGCTCCATGCGCGCACGGTGCAGCAGGCCTACTCCGGCGAAGCCCGGTGGGAGCACATTGCCGCCCTGGCTGAGGACCTGGACGTGCCCGTGCTGGGCAATGGTGATATCTGGGAGGCTGACGACGCCCGCCGGATGATGGCCGAGACCGGGTGCGCCGGGGTCGTAATTGGGCGTGGCTGTTTGGGGCGTCCATGGCTGTTCCGGGACCTGGCTGATTCCTTTTCCGGCCGGGAAGAAACCCAGCTGCCCACCCTGGGTGAGGTGGGGGCAATGGTGCGACGGCATGCTGAACTGCTCGCCGGACTGCATGGCGAACAGTGGGGGCTCACTGATCTGCGCAAGCACATGGCCTGGTACTTCAAAGGTTTCGGTGTTGGCGGGGAGCTCCGCCGCTGCCTGGCGACGGTGTGTACCCTGGCAGAACTGGATGAGTACCTTGGTCGGCTTACCGCGGCCGAGCCGTTCCCTAGGCAGGAGTTGGGCAAGCCGCGCGGACGCCAGGGTTCGCCCCGGGAGAAGGTGGTGCTTCCGCACCGCTGGCTGGAGAGCACTGAGCTCGGCGATGCTGATATCTCTTCCGCCGAGGATGGCACCTCGGGAGGCTAGTAGCTTGTCGCAGCTGAGATATGTGGTATTCGGCGGTGTCCGGTGTGAAGCTGACTAACTGATGCCGGGGCCCATGGCCACAGTCATAGCGACGAAGCCGGCCAACGGAGCCAAGGCGCCAACAATGCACCCTGCGATCCCCCAGGCACGACCAGCCTTCCGGGCAATCGCCACAATACTGGCGACCCAACCACCCGTACCCAGGACGGCCACCACAACGGCCGCTACCGTCAACAACCCGATGTAGTTATTCAGGGCCAAGTGGTTCGGATCGTTCTGGTTCAACGATTCCATGTTGGTTCCGACTATGGCTATCATCTCGGCGGTGGCCCCTCCGAACAGAGAGAGCAGCACTATCAGGGTCAGAGCCATGACAGTGACTGTGACGAAGCCAAGGACCCCCAGGAGAGGTTTCCTCGTCGGGGCCGGCTGAGACCCGAACGCCGGGGACGCCATATCTGGATGGGCGAGGTGGGCTGTTGGCGGTGGTGGTACCACACTCGGGGGTGTGCTGGGTAGGGGGCATGTTGGATGACTGTGTTATAGCTCTGCTTCCATCTGGGGGTGTGCTCATCCTAGGTGGTATTCACTCTGGTGCAGGTATCGACTGTCCTGGATGAGGCCCTTCGGGCGGAACTGCTATCGGGGGATCACCCCTGTGCCGCAAAGGCTGGCCACATGCCAACCATGATGGCGATGAAGGAGATTATGGGGGCCAGGATCCCGAGGATGACCCCCCAGAGACCCCAGCTACGTCCCGCCCGCCGGACCATCGCCACGATACTGACAACCCAGCCTGCCGTGCCCAGGATGGAGACCAATACCCCAGCTGCCGACTGGCCGGTGAGCTGTTCGGAAAGCGCGATCATTGCGGGATCGTCCGGACCACGGGTGCTGGCGTCTAAGCCGTTTTCCAGGAAGAAGGCACCGATGTGGGCCCCTATCTGGTACGAGATCACCGTCAAGATCAGGGTCATGATCGCCACGATGCCGAACCCGAGCTGCCCTAATAGCGGGCTCCGCCGGGCCGGGTCTGCGGGGGCCCCATAAGGGCTTGCGGTGCTGGGCTGCTGCCAGGCGCCGGATTGGGCGTAGCCGGCCGGATCTACCGAGGGCTGGGCAGGATAGCCGGGTTGCTGCGTATAGGCATTCGGATAGTGGCCACCTTGACTGTACGCCGACTGATCGTAGGCTTGCTGTCCGTAGCCCGGCTGTTGGTAGTGCTGGGGATCGTAGCCTTGGCTGGTGTCTGGCTGGCTGTAAGCTTGCTGATCGTAGGCTTGCTGTCCGTAGCCCGGCTGTTGGCCGTAGGTTGGGGCCTCGTAGCTTTGCTGTCCGTAGCTCGGCTGCTGGCTGTAGGCCTGACCCTCGTAGCCCGGTTGCATGGGCTGGCCATAGCCTTGCTGGCTATACCCCTCCTGCGGATCGGATCCCGGACCGACAGGCGAAGGGATGTCGTAGGCCCGCGTGGGGTCAGTGGGTCCAGTCGGCGCAGTATCGTTGACGGGTGCGCTCCAGGCTGCGGGTTCGGATGTCCCTGATGCGGCGTGGCCGCCTGGTGGGTCGGTAGGGCTCTGGCCAGAGGGGTTGAGCGGCGGCTGGGTCATGGATCCTTCGTTCTGTGGCGGGTGTTACCGCCATGATAGTGCCGCTCCCTGTCTGACTGTGCTTGGTATCGCCAACACGATTCGGCAAGGATGGGTCTATGCCAACCGATCCCGTGAACCCCCGTGCGGCTGCCTGGGCACAAACCATGCAGGGGCATGTAGCTGCCGGGATCGTGCGTGCGCATGCGGATTCGTCGAGTGGAGTCGCCCTTAGCCTGCCGATAGGTCGATCGGAGCGGGAAGAGCGTGAGCAGCTGCTGCTGCGGCCAGGAGCGACCCGCAGCGAGGGTGCTGGTGAACGCGCGATCGCGGAGGAGCCGGATGCCGAGCGCACCTGTTTTGAGCGCGACCGAGATCGAATCGTGCATTCGGCGGCTTTTCGGCGACTGGCGGGCAAGACGCAGGTGGTCGTCCACCCCACCGACCATCAGCGCACCAGGCTGACGCATGCCTTGGAGGTGGCTCAGGTGGCGACGTCGATTGCCCGGGCTGTGGGTGCCAATGTGGCCCTCGCGGATGCGATTGCGCTGGGGCATGACTGTGGGCACGGCCCGGGTGGACACGCCTCCGAGGAAGCCTTCGATACTTTCATTCCGGAGGGCTATGACCATGGGCCCTGGGGTGCCGACGTGGTCCTCACGCCCTTGAATCTCTGCCAGCAGACGCTGGATGGGATCCGGAATCACTCTTGGTCCCGGACGGCACCGAGCACTGTTGAAGGTGAGATCGTCTCCTGGGCAGATCGCATTGCCTACTGTGCCCATGATCTCGAGGATGCTATTGCGGCGGGGGTGGTTCGGCTAGCCGACGTTCCCGACGAGGTGGTGGCGGTGGCCGGGCGCACGCGTCGAGAACAGCTGGCCACCTTCATCGCGGCAGTGATTCAGACCGTAACGGCGACCGGGGACGTGGGGATGGATCCGACCACGGCGGGCGCGCTGTCGGCCTTGCGGCATTTCAACTACGAGCGGATCTATACCCGGCCGGAATCGATGGCGCAGAGCTACGCGGTGATCGATGTTCTGGGTGCGCTGGTGGAGTACTACGCAGAGCATCCCACGGTGATGCCGGTTGAGCATCGCCCAGATCCGGGTGAGGATGTGCTGCGGACGGCGGTGGCGTATGTAGCCGGGATGACTGATCGCTATGCCTTCGAGCAGGCGAAGCTGCTGCTTGGCTGGGATCCAGCTACCCTGCCCCAGGCGATCGGGTGGGGGCTTTAGCCTCACCGGCGGCTACTGAGGCTTCGCCTCTGACCGCCGAGTCTGAGCTCGGCGTGCATGCCTCGCTGCAGGTCGGTGGGTCGATGGTCTCATTCTTGGGCGGGGTCTGCTGAGTTCACCAAACGGTAGCGAGATCTGGTGACGGGCAGTTGTCACTCGGCATCGGTACCATACGCCGGCCGCAGAGGTCACATCGACAACACGTTGTCGATCATCTAGGCGCAAGCGCCTAGACTGCCCGGCATGGCTGGGCGGATCCACCCCGAGGATCTCGAGACGGTTCGGGAGCGCGCCCGGATCGACGAGATAGTGTCCGCGTTTGTTCAATTGCGTCCCGCTGGGGGCGGCTCTTTGAATGGCCTGTGTCCCTTTCACGACGAAAAGACGCCGAGTTTCCGGGTGACCCCGGCCAAGGGCTTCTACTACTGCTTTGGCTGTGGTGAGGGCGGCGATGTGATCAGCTTCGTCGAGAAGATAAACAACATGGGCTTCACCGAGGCGGTCGAGTTCCTGGCTGACCGGGTGGGGATCCAGCTGCGCTACACCGAGGGTGAGGGTGGTCCGCGGCATGAGCCCGGACTCCGGATGAGGATCCTGGAGGCGAACCAGCTGGCGGCAGAGTTCTACGTGAAAGCCCTGCTGAGCCCGGATGCCATTGCTGCACGCCAATTCCTGGATGGTCGGGGTTTCACCCGCGAGCATGCCGAACAATTCGGCCTGGGATATGCCCCCAGGTCGGGAACCGCACTGCGGGATCACCTCCAGGAAGCGAAGGTCCGTCGGGAGGACATGGTGAAAGCTGGCTTAGTCCGGGAGAACGGCTGGGACTTCTTTCAAGGCAGACTGCTGTGGCCTATCCGCGATGCGGGCCGTTCCACGCTGGGCTTCGGCGCCAGGCGGCTCTTCGATGATGACCGGATGCCGGCCAAGTACCTCAACACGCCTGAGACCGTTGTCTATAAGAAGAGCCAGGTGCTCTACGGTCTCGATCTGGCGCGCACCCACATAGGCAAGAAGAACCAGGCGGTGGTGGTGGAGGGCTATACCGACGTGATGGCCTGCCATATCTCGGGGGTTGACACCGCGGTGGCTTCCTGCGGGACCGCTTTCGGTCCCGATCACAGCCGGATGCTCTCCCGGCTGATGACCGCCGATGCCTATGCCGGTGAGGTTATTTTCACCTTCGACGGCGATGCGGCCGGCCAGAAAGCGGCGATGAAGGTCTTCGCTGCCGACACCGATTTTGTGGCCCAAACCTATGTGGCGGTGGAACCGCATGGCTTGGATCCTTGCGACCTGCTCATCGAATCGGGTGAGGCTGCGGTGCGGGAGCTGGTGGCCCGGCGGGTGCCGTTGTACAGGTTCGTTATGCGGAACACCATCGACAGGTTTGACCTGGATCGGGCCGATGGACGCCTGGCAGCGGTGCGCGCCGCGGCACCTCTGGTGGGCAGCGTCCGGGACGCTTCGCTGGTGTCGGGCTACGTCCGGGAGCTGGCCGGTCTGGTCGGCATGAACGAGAATGAGGTTCGGACCGAAGTCAGCCGCGCGAATGCGCGCCGGGTTCCTGAACCGGAGGTGACCGCGCACAGCCAGCCGACTCCTGACGACCCAGCGCAACAGCCCATGCTGGTCCTTCCAGATCCCCGGGACCGCCGCCTGGAGACCGAACGCGGTTTCCTCAAGCTTGCAGTACAGCAACCCAGCCTTTTCCCCGCGGATTGGCATGGGGTGACCACAGCTGATTTTCAGCATCCGAGCTATGCCCGGGTGTTTGAATTGATCCTGCAGGCTGAAGCCACCGAGGCTGGTTTTGGTCAGCGGCTGGTGGATGCCGTCGCGGATCCGATGGGGGAACAGCTGATAGTGGGTCTCTCGGTGGAGTCCCTGCTGGGTGAGCCGACGGCAACGTACGCGCTGGAGCATGCCTCCCGGCTTCGGCTGGCGACGGTCTCCCGGCAGATCGATTCCCTCAAGTCCCGACTGCAGCGCACCAATCCGGTGGAGGAACAGCCAGCCTATAACCGGATGTTTGCCGAGTTGTTGGAACTGGAGTCGCACCGGCGCGACCTCCAGTCAGCTGCCCTGGGAGAGTAGCGCTGCGGAAGGCGAGCCGCTGGCCGGTGGGGTACGGGGTGTGAGCGTCGCTGTCTGATTGGTGTTGTCCCAATGCGGACTGGGGATAGGTCCGAACCGGCGTCGGCACACCCGGGTGCCTGGCAATGGTGGAGATATGAACAACCAGCTAGGAACGAGACGCCATCCCCCAACTGTTGCCCAGGAGGTGGCCTGGGCCTGTCGGATCGAGGCCGGCGTGTACGCAGCAGCAGTATCTGCCGGATTGGTGACCACACTGATGCCGGTGTCCCGGGTCGAGCTGAATGCCCTGGCGGCCGACGGAGAGGCGGCCTTCGAGGAACTGGTGAACGCGAACACCGGCCTGGTCTGGTACGTGGTTGGCCCGGTCGCGCAGCGAACTGGCCTCGACCGGGCCGAGCTGGCTCAGGAGGGAACAGTGGGGCTGCTGGAGGCGGTGCGACGGTTTGACCCGGTTCGCGGTCGTTTCGCGAGCTTTGCACTGGTGTATATCAGGGCGCGGGTGGGTGATGCGGCCGCAACTGCCTTGGGTGGGCTGGGGCTTCCGGTCAAACGGGCCCATGCTTGGTGGCAGGTGCGCGGGGTGGCTATCCGGATGAGTGGAGAACTGAACCGGGAGGCGACCGCAGCGGAGATTGCGGTGGCGTCCGGCCGGCCGCTCCGACAGGTGGTCGAGCTGCTGGCGTGGGAGCCGGCCCAGGCCCTCCCCGAGGATGGGGTGCGGCTTCCTGCTCCGGCAGACCCGATCCCGGACACCTCCAGGGACTTGCTGTGGCAGCTCACCCCCCAGGAGCGTCGGATCATGGCCTACCGATATGGCTTCACCGGTCCTGGTCCACAGTCGTATGCGGCGATCGCGGCGCAGGTCGGGATGAGCGAGGCGACGGTGCGCCGTCGGGAACGGGCGGCCCTGGCCACCCTCCGGCGGCAGCTGGGCCCCGATGCTCTGGTCGCCTGATGGATAGTGACGCGCCGAAGCCGCAGATGGCACGATGGGGCGGTGAAGCTCTTCGGCAACCGAATCCCGTCAGATGTGCGGACGCGGCTGCAGGACCAGTTGGGCCAGCGCCCGGTGGTGCTGGCGTGGGCCCGGACCGACGATGGGGTGGCCGTGGCCCTGCCCGACCAGCTGGCGGTCGACCGGGGTGGAGCCTGGGAGTGCCTGCCCTGGGAGGATGTGCTCACCGGAGGGTGGGATCGTGCCGACGGGGCCCTGCGCTGGCGTCGGGTGTCTACCTCCGCGGACGAGTCGGTGGCGCTCAGTGATCCGGGCAGCCTTCCTGAGGTCTTCCGGGAGCGGGTGGAAGCCACCATCCTGGTGCAACAAACGGTCCAGGCCGGGCCGGGCCGCTCGATAACGTTGACCGGCCGCCGGTCGTTGGCCGAGGGCGAGGTGACCATCCGGTGGACGGCGCATCCGGCACCAGGCGTGCGCATGGAAGGGGAGACCCTTGCCTTCGTGGAGAGGCAGTTGGCGAAGCTCCGCGCCGAATATGCGTTCTGAGGGTTCTTTGGTAAAGTTGCGACTCGCGCACGGCGGTCCCCTGTAGCTCAATTGGCAGAGCATCTGACTGTTAATCAGAGGGTTACTGGTTCGAGTCCAGTCGGGGGAGCCACTCGGGTCCGGAGCACAGTTCCGGACTCGCTTGTATGGGTGGCTCAACCACCGTCAGTGGGCCGCTACACTCACCGTCGGTGCCCTCACCTCGCGAGGGCTTCGGGGCGTTAGCTCAGCTGGTCAGAGCAGGGGACTCATAATCCCTGGGTCGCGGGTTCGAGCCCCGCACGCCCCACCCAAAGTGTCTTACGGGAACACGCGACATCGGAAGATGTGGTGTGTTCCCGTTTGGCTTCCTTGCCTTCATCTCCGCTCTGGTGGACTTGCCGGAAGATGGTGGCGAACGGCTCCGCGAGCGTCGGGCGG
>JBKEBU010000006.1:0-4728 GCA_047973325.1 Propioniciclava sp.
GGTGCGTTTTACGGTCTCGATCTCGATCCCGTAGTGGATCTCTTTCAGGTTCATGCGTGCCTCCGTCGTTCATGGTGCTTCTAAGTCGTTGTCAGGCAAGGCTTTTTAGCCTCCGCTTACACCATGAATGAATGCTTCTTTCCGGACACAAATCAAGTAGAAGAACAGCCGAAGCCGACATTTAACAGCTTTATTTTCAATGACTTGCGAGATTGGCCGGATTGAGCGGCGCACAGACGGCAGAAACCCCGGAACGGGCTAGCCGTAACCGGGGTTTCTGGGTTGGCAGTGGCAGTGAGCCAGATCAGCCGGAGGCGGTATCCGAGGTGATAAGACTGGCGTGCAGTTCGAGGTTGCGCGACTCGTCAGCCCGCATCCGCGCCAGCAGGGCCGTGAAGGCCTCCGCTTCGGCGGTCGGGAGCTTTGACGCCCGTTCCAGCCGCGCCAGGCGCTGGTGCAGATTCTCCAGCAGGCCCAGGGCGTGGTCGCGGATCAGGCCGTCGCGCTTCTCTTGTGGCGATGGGATGAACTCGGTCAGGCCGCCTTTGCGTCGAACGATCATGGCCGTGCCTCCTTAGCTCAGGGTCGCGCCCAGCGAATGGATGCGCGGGTAGATCAGCGGCGTGCCGGTCATCTCGGCCTTGTAACGGACCTTGTTGCCGGTGTTGTCGGTGAAGGTCGCTACCTGCGTGTACTCGGTCCAGTTCTCGTCGATGGGCCGGGTGTCCTGGATGGTCATCGCCTCCCAGGTCAGGCCGCCGTCGTTGCTGGCGAACCATTGCAGGGTGGTGCCGCTGGGGATCTGCATCTGCACATAGGCCTTGGTCGATTCCACCCCCTGGGTCAGCTCGTTCTCGCGGGTCAGGTAGGCCCCGGCGGTCTTGTTGAGGTAGCCCACCAGGTTGACGTCGCGGAAATTGATGGCCGGGGTGTCGTTGGAGAGCGAGCTGTTCAGGCGCACGCGGACCTGAACCCGGGTGGCAAGGTTGGGCAGCCGTTCCTCCTCGGCGGGAACCATGGCGTCCCAGGTCACGCCGCCGTCGGTGGAGTATTCCCAGTCGAGGCCGGTGCCCTGGGGGATGGCCGAGTATTCGTCGAGGTTGATGTCGGAGAACTGCACGCCGGTGATCGGCTGGAAGCGGATCATCCCCTCGGACTGGAAGTTGTAGCCGTAGATCTTCATCGCCAGGTCGGAGCCGTTGAGCGGCGTCCAGGTCTCGGCGTTGGAACTCTCCAGCAGCACGCCCTCCATGTAGGTCTGCCGGGTGATGATGCCCCAGCGGCCCATCTTGCCGAGGGTGGCGGTGCGTACCTTGTAATTGGTGCTGTTGGTCAGCAGCACCACGGCATAGCTGGTGTTGGCCTCGGCGTAGAACGGGTCGTCGAAGCGAATGCGGGTCTCGCCGCTCAGGCTGATCTCGTTCGGGGCCAGCACCTTCTCGGCGAACACCACACCGTTGGGCAGACCGGTGGTGACGCCGCGAATCTGCACCGTGACCGGGACGCTCGGGTCCCTGGCGGTGAACTGCAGACCGATGCTGGAGATCACCTGGTTCCGAGTGAAGCTGAAGGTCTGGGCCAGCGGATCACGGGGCACGAAGATGGTCTGGGTGCGCCAGACCACCTGCACCACGGGCACGCGGATGATGCGGTTCTCGAAGATGCGCTCGATGCGGGTGATGACCAGCGGATCGTTGATCTGCAAGCTGGCCCGGGCCGAATAGACGCCGTCGGCCATCTCCACGATCCGATTGCCGTTGCGAGCGTTGGTCGGGATGGTGAAGGAGGCGCTGACCCGACCGGCCTCGTCGCTGATCAGGTTGCTGGCCATCACCTGTCCGTCGCAGCGCAGCACGATGCCGGACTTGCTCGGGGTGAAGTTGATGCCGGTGACGGCGATGCCGGTCTGGCCGCGCCGCCCGAGGTTGGGCGTGATCTGCAGCATGGCCGGGGGCTTGTCGAACACCGCGTAGGGGTTGATGTTGCGCTCCTCGGACCAGTCGTTCTGCTCCACCAGCACGGTCTCGTTGCCCGGCAGCAGCGCCAGGCTGCCGAAGAAGCTCGCGTTGCTGCCCGCCTGATCGACCGAGAGCACCGTGGAGTGCGGAATGCGGTCCGGCGCGACGAAGCGGGCGATCTCGTTCACCCGGGCGTCCCATTCGGCGTGGTAGATGTCCGACTGGGCGGTGTTCGAGAAGTCGTCCGAGTAGATGCCTTTCTTGGTCTGGGCGTCCCGGTTCTGCAGCTCGTTGTTCATCTGGTACTGGGCGTCGTTGTACTTCAGGTCCTCGACGTCCTGGATGATGTCGTGGATCTGGTCCATTGTGATGCGGGTCAGGCCGAAGTTGCGGATCTCCATGTCGGTGGAGTTGGGCGGGCAGTCGATGTCGCACAGTCCCAGGGCGTTTTCCGGGACGATGGGCAGCTTTGGGAAATCCGCCGGAGCCCCTTCCAGCCGCTTGATCTCGGTGGTTGTGGCGTAAACGATGTCGCGGCGGCCCAGGTAATAGTCGTAGTCCAGGCTGCAGTTGGAGCCGTTCACCGGCTGGTCGCCGAGGCTGCCGCGCCCGAAATTGATCACGTTGAGGTTGCCCAGCTCGAGCTGCACCGGCGACATGGTGAGTCCGGCGGTGTTGGTGGCCGGAGGCGAAGCGGTGCCGATCTCCTCGACGCCGTCGTCGACGTAGGAGAGCGCCTCGCTGCCCAGCTCCATCAGGCGCTTGTAGTCGGTGCGTGCGCCGTTGATGGCGGCCCGGTAGACGCGATAGCCGGTCGCGCCGCTGACCGGCAGCCAGGAGAGCTTGTTCATCTCACCGGCGGCAGTGGCCCGGGCAATGACCGCAGCGGCGTTGAAGGCCGTCTCGCCGGTGGCGTTGTAGGCGGTCACCAGATAGAAGTAGTTTCCGGCCGACGGATGGCTGGCCTGCCCGAACCAGCCACTGTCCACGTAATCGGTGCCCTTGACCATCTGCTTGGTGTAGGTCCAGCGCACCGTGTAGGTGGTGCCGATGGCCGGTTCGTTGCCGGAACCGAACCAGTCGACATGGTTGCCCGACTGCTGCCAGTCCACGCCCTCCTGGAAGATGGTCGCCCCCTGGCTGACCTCGAGGATGTCCACCACCGGATTGGGGTCGAGCAGGTCTTCGCCGCCGCCCACCGAGCCGCGAGTGACGTTGCGGGTAATCTCGACGATGGCCTCCACCTGGGTCGTCTCCTTGAGCGGTGTGGAGTTGACCGGATAGCGGCGTTTGTTGATGTCGAAGGTTTTCTGCTCACCGCGCACCGACTTGGTGGCGATGGATTTGGGCACCAGGGTCGAGGTGGGCAGATCGCGCTGATGCCGGAAGCCCTGGATGTAGGCGCGTCCGGCATTGGTGATCGCCTCCACGCTGTCGTCATCGACCCCGCCGATAAAGGTGTCGAAGCCCCGCACCAGATAACTTCCGGCCTGGTCGAAGGTGCGCTCGGCCAGGTTCTGAATCAGGGAATTGAGCCCCTCGGCGGCGGCGAAGGAGAGCTGGTCCTCGGTGATCGAGGAGACGGTGATCCGGCTGCCCGGCAGCGTACCCAGCAGATCCCGCAGGTAGAGGTTGGACTTCTCCTGCACCGTGGGCGTGACATCGCCGCTCTCGCGGTCGAACTTGTAGATCGGGATCACCCGGCGCTCGGTGACGTTGTTGGGTAGCGTCTGGCCGCTGGTATCCGTCGCCTTGAGAGAGAGAACCCATTTTTCCCGTTCGGCGGTGGGCTCACCGGTGGCCGGATTGATCAGGGCCGGGTCCTGGGTGTAGCCGTAGTTGTACTTCAGCAGCTCCACATAGACGTAATCGGCCCCGCTGGTGGTGGCCGGATCATAGGTCAGGGTCGCGCCGCTCACCTGTTCCAGATGGCCGTCGATGTAAACCACGCCCGGGGCCAGGGTCAGGACGCCCCCGGCCGCGCTGACCTCGAGGCCCATGATGATGGAGCCTTCCTTGAACAGGATGTCGGCGATCTTGCGCCGCTCCAGGTTGATGATGTCCTGCTGCTCGTTGAGTTCGGAATCCAGCAGGTCGCGATCCTGATGGTAACGGATGCGCTTGTAGTTCTTGGTCGGGTCGAATGTCTCGCGTGAGATGCTCATGTTTGAATCCTCCAGTTAGATCTTGATGATCCCGACCAGCTCCACGCGGGTGTCGGAAATCTTGTTGAAGTCGGGAATGTTCTTCACCTCATACAGGTAGCCCGGGCGCAGCACCTCGCCGGTCGGGTTGGTGTCCTGATGGAACACGCCGCCCATGGCGAGATCCCCGGTGACGCTTTGCACGTACTGCACGTCGCCGCCGAAGAAGCCGTATTCGCGGATGGTGATGCCGTTGGCCTCGGCCTCGTCAAAGCGGAAGAAGACACCGATGGTGTTGATCTCCTCGCCGGTTTCGAGGTAGCGCACGCCGTTGACCAGGAGCGCCCCTTCGGCGTCCTCCTTGAGGAAGGTCCGCTTGTAGTAGCGCTTGCGGGCGCGTTCGTTTCTGAGCCCGGCCTGGCCGATGTCCGGCGCGGGCGGATTCTGCGGGTCGGTAAAGCTGGCATCCCCGTCGCCGATGGCGCAGTGGGTGATGCCGTCCACGGCCTGGCCGAGGAGGAGTTTGGCCGTCAGTATCCGGCCGGTTTTGACGATGAGTCCCAGTGCCATTGCTGTTCTCCTTTAGGTCTGAATTTCGTGGTCTTGATCGATGAGCACCGCGAACA
>JBKEBU010000054.1:0-2346 GCA_047973325.1 Propioniciclava sp.
ACCCTCAGGCTCATTCCCAGGCTTTGTATCGCGATCGGCAGGCGAGACAGGGGGCCAGTCGAGGTGCGGTCGGTCGGCATGCTGCCGAGATACTTGGGGAGGATCCAGGCCCCACGGCGCATGGCCAAGAACGTGGCCTCGGCGACTCGCGAGGATTCAACCGCGATATCAGTGGCGGAGTTGCCGATGCCCAGCACCAGGACGCGCTTGCCTTCGAAGATCTCCGGGGTGCGGTAGTCGTGGGCGTGAATCTGGGTTCCGGCAAACTCATCCGCACCTGGGAACGGCGGTTCCGGCCACCGCTTGTCCCAGTGGTGGCCGCTGCAGACCATCACGTCGGTGAAATATCCGGTCTCGGTCTCGCCATCCCGGCTAGCCCAGGTCACATCCCAACCGGCCGCCGCCCCAGGCTCGACCGAAACCACTTCAGTCTGAAACCGGATCGAATCCCGCAGCTCGAAGTGATCGACAAAACCCTCAAAGTACCGGGTGATCTGGAAGTGGTCGGGGTAGTCGGGATAGTCCTCCGGCATGGGGTATTCCTGGTAGGCCATCATCTGCCTTGAGGTGTTGATGTGGAGCGACTTGTAAGCCGCAGACCTACCGTTGTCGTTCTCGTAACGCCAAAGTCCGCCGATGTCGGAGCCAATCTCAAAGCACTCGAAGTCGATGCCTTTTGCCCTGAGACTGCGACAAGCCGTGATCCCGGAAGAACCTGCCCCGATCACACAGACTCTGCGAGCGCGCGATTCACCAGCACCTTGCCAGCTTGGGTCAGCCTTGTTGCCCAGCAAAGGTCCCGTGGCCATCATAGGGGCAGTGTAAACCAGGCTTGACACGATTCCATGTCAAGAAATTGACCACTCACGCGACCATCTCACGACCAACAGCCGAACCCAACGAGGTGAGCATGAAAATGCACTCCTATGAGTGCCTTCGATAGCCACCATCGTCGCCCGGTCCACCCTCAACAAGCTGACAATCGAAAGCATTCAAATAGATGATTTTCATCTGCACCTTTGCTTCCGAGCGAGGCTCTCGAAAGCGTGGGAGACTTGCCTCGACGGCCGAACCCGACCTATCAGTGCTTCTGACGTCGGGCGCCGTGTCTCAGCAGGGCAATTGCCTGCTCGATGACCAAGTCCCGGTCTTGCTTGAACTCCTGCCAGGTGAATCGACTGATTTGGTACCCCATCAAGGTGTGCTTCCGGTCGCGCTGGGCATCCTTGGTTTGGGTAGCCGGATCCCGGTGATATGAATGGCCATCGAGCTCGATCATCACCTTTAGTTCCTCCCAGAGGCAGTCGATCAAGTGCTTGCCGACCAAGGGATTGACCTGCGGTCGAGGCGCTCCTGCGGCCACGATCGCTTCGACGAACTGCCGCTCGAACAGCGACATCTCTTCGTCGGTTGCCGGATGCCATTCGCTAAGTACGCGGCGCAACAGGCCGATCCCCTTCCTCCCGCGCCACCTAGCGATTTCTTCCTCGAGCCGATTGAGATGCAACAGATTGTGACGATCAGCTTCAGCCAGGAACCCGTCCAATTCTCTTCGGGTCATCGCGGCGGCCAGATCGATCGTGGTCCGCTCAACCGATGTCACTGGAATCCTTCCTACCGTGATGACCTCATGTGGCCTTAGGCGTCTGGTGCTGTGAACGACCACCTCGCCGTAGCGGTTTATCGGCATGATCCTTCGGCTCATACCGTTCTTCTTCACCACTTCAGTCACAGACTTCGGACGTTCAAGTTGCCAGAGCCCCGCCGCCGACCAATGTGAAAGAACGGCACCCGGTCCGACGGCAAGGACCGCGGCCATCCAGCGGCCTTTTGCACTCAGCTGAGATGGACTGATCGCGTAGACCCCGTGATGCACGGGAACGATCCGTCCCGACACCAACCGAGCCCTGATTGATCCCCTAGATACCCCGTAGGCCCGCAACTGCCAATGAGCCAAGACCCCATGCTGCCGGGCGACAAGGCGAGCGATTAGTGCATTGATTTCAAACGAGGAATCGGGCCGCGGCTGAACCATCTCTCAAAGTTCGAGCACAAGGACTCAATTGTGTCTCCTCACGCGCAACGAATCACTGACCTAGTCTTGAACTCCACCACCTAGATCACCGCCGCTCGTTGGCCTTGGTATTGCCCCAGGCCCTAGCCTCGGTGCAGCTTCACCCGCGGCGCCACCTTGGCTTCGGTGCGGCCTCAATCGCATCAAGCACTCCGTCGCAAGCCACCCACGGGTGGGTTTTCGAAGCACCCAAATGAGTGCTTTTCATAGACACCTCGGAAAGTTGGCGCGGATTCGCCCAGGTGGGTATGAAATGCACTCGTATGAGTGCT
>JBKEBU010000070.1:0-8385 GCA_047973325.1 Propioniciclava sp.
ATACCCCGGCATCGATTCCGGATCCCCGTCTTGCCCAGAACCCACCTGACGCCGCTCGGTACCACACATCTCAACTGCGACACGCCACTAGTCCTACCGAGGCTCCGCCTCTTACCGCCGAGTCTGGTCCCGGGGGCAGGATGACCCTTTACAAACAACCAGAATCCTGGATACAGTGCAATTGTGGTGGTGGACAGGGCAGCCTTCATGTCGCGGAACGGTTTGGCCGCGATGCAGTTGGCACGGCAGATCCTGGCCTTGCCCGTGGGCGAGCAGCTTCCCCGTGCGCGGGACATTGCCGTTGAGTTGGGCGTCGGCAACGGAACCGTTCAGGCCGGACTGCAACTCTTGGAGCAGGCTGGTGCGATCAGCACCACATCTCATGGTCGATTGGGCACCACCCTTGATGCCGCCGACCGGGCACTGCTCTGGGAACTGGGCGCCATGCAGACGCTCACGATGTCCATGCCACTGCCCTATTCCCGGCGCTACGAGGGGTTGGCCTCCGGCTTTCTGGCGGCGTTCACGCGGCTCGGCATCCCGTTCGACTTGCTCTATCAGCGCGGCTCGAAAGGCCGGCTCAACGCCCTGATGCAGGGGAGCATCGATATCGCAGTGACCTCCGGTCTGGCTCTTGACCTACAGCGGGACGAGATGCCCGTCATCGAGCTGGCAGATCTCGGCCCCGCGACGTACGTCGGGGCCCACGGCATCGTGCTGGCCCACGGAAAGGACTTGACCAGCCCAGAACTACGGGTGGCGATTGACCGCTCGTCGGTGGATCAGGCCTACCTCGTGGAGAAGATTTTCGGCGAGTTGGCTGGCGTCAGCTTCGTCGACACCTTCTATTCCCAACTCGACGAACAGTTCGCCTCGGGGCGGATCGATGCGACCGTATGGAATGTCGATGAGATCGACCAGCATCTTCAAACGTCTCTCGCGGTGCACGAACTCCCTCCAGTTGACCGCAGTACACACGCCGTTCTAGCGGTGTCCGCCGGGACCAAGCGGGTTTCCTCGGCGCTTTTCAATGACCTTGCCCTCGACCTGGTCCACACCGTACTCGACGACGTCCTCGCCGGCCGTCGCTTCCCCGCCTACTAACAGGGAGTCATCCAGTGTTCGATGAGTTGCTTGAGGCCCGTCTGAACATCTTCACCGACAGCAGTGCGGATGGCCCGGAGGTGGTGCCGTTCGTCCGCCGGGAGCTGCAGCGGATCGACGTCCCCGACCAGCATCGGACCGATAGCACGTTGGGGATGTTCGCCTCGCACCTGTTCGCCGCGCTGTGCCGGGAGCGCAGCGGCGAGGCGTTGACGGAGTTCAGTGCCGACGCCGCAGTCGATGCCGCCCTAGCCGAACGCCCGAATGCGCTACCTGCCTCCCAGGCACTGGCCGAACGTGCCCGCGCCGAATTGGCCGCCGAACTTCCCCACACCGAGATTCGCATCCTAGCGCTGCACTTCGCCACGATTATGGCGAAACTTTCAAAGGAGAAATCATGAAAATTATAACTGGGGGGGTCGGCAAAGCTCAGGTAGCCGATGCTTTGAAACCCCTGCTTACGCCGGACGATGAGGTCACCGTCGGCTCGGATATGCAAGCTGGGATGGCGCTTCGCAACGGGACCGCCGACTATTACCTGGGCACCTGCCACACCGGAGCCGGGGCGTCACTGGGGGTACTTGTCGGCCTCCTGGGGTCCGCTCAATGCCACACTTTCGGGCGCGGTGTGCCCTCCGCAGAGGCCATCTCGACCGCACTCGACGAGGGTGTGGTAGCGCTGGGGTTCGCCATTGACCAAATCAACGATGTTGTCCCGATCGTCTGGGCCGTTCTCGACGGCAGGCGCTGAACCCTCGCCCTGAGATCCCGGTGGCAGCAGGATCGCACCCCGCTGCCACCGATCCCTTGACCCCATGACCGAAGCTCCCGTCGGCATCGCCGACGGTTCCATACCTTCCGACATGCGAGCCAGCTTTCATCATAGGTGACCAGCCTGTCGGACCTCTGTACAAAGGAGTGTCCACCATGGACGCAGCGCAAGGCGCTATCAACTTCCAACTCTGGCAATCATTCGTCGTGATGCTCGTGTGCGGCCTGGGTGCCGTCCTGGCTCAGCAGGCGCTTGCCGTCTTCAACGATGGAGTGCGGCCGTTCCTTCTCGACTTCATCCAGGGTCGGACGACCCGCCCGGCGATGGCGGCCATCGCTTTCGGCCTCTCTGCTGGTTTCATCTTCGGCCTCGGGGCACCGATGGCGCTTGCTACCACCGTGCTGAACCCGTGGCTGCTCTTCCTTCCGGTCGAGATTCTGGGCCTGTTGGCCCCGCGCAAGTGGATTGCCGCTATTGCCGGCGTCGCCTGGGGTGCGGTGTGTTCGTTCGGGCTCGCTGGCGCTACCCAGGCCTCCAGCCTGCTGCCGGTCGACTTCCTCACCTCACTGCAGTCCATGTCGAGCCCGATTCTGTGGCTGTTTGCCCTATTCCCGGTGATAGCCATCACCCGGCAGTTCGGCAGGAAGTGGGGCGGTATCGCCTTCGCTGCGGAGTTCGTGGTCGTCTTGTTCGTGGTCAAGGCCGCTGAATGGTGGGGTTGGTCGGTCTTCGCGCCCTCGATCGCGATGGCTATGGGGGTCATTCTGCTGATGGTTCTGGCCGTGTCCCGAGACCGTCAGGCCAAGCGGGCAGGTACCTTGCAGCACTCAGCCGAAGACGAGGCAGTCATGGATGAGTTGTTCGGTCCGAACGCCGCCCGGCTCCGCCGCCATATCGGCTGGTTTATGGCTCTGGGCGTTGGCGTTGCCATGATCGCTGCATCCGGCATCTTCGGCGGCGGTGAGGCCACCAGCTTCCTGATCGCCGATGGTGACTTCACCGGCGCGGCTGCCATTGATGCGGTGCGGGTCCTGGGCTTCGTTCCGTTGATCGTGACCACGGCCTTGGCCTCCGGAGCGTATGCGATGGCCGGGATCACCATCGTCTACCCGGTGGGCTATCTGATCGCCAATCTCGGTCTGCCGATGCCAGTGACGCTGGGCGCGGCTGCGGTGGCTGGCGCGGCCATCTTCGGTATTGAAATCCTCGGTGTGGCAGCCATCGGCCGCTGGTTGGGTCGCTGGCCATCGCTGCGGGACTCCTCAGACCATATTCGTAATGGCATCACCGAATCGTTGAGCCTGGCTATCCTGATCGGCTCGATGATGGCAGGCAACGCCATGGCCGACGGCCTGGGGATGCTCCTCGTTGGCGGCCTGTACCTCCTGAACGAGGCGATGGGTCGTCCGGTCGTTCGGATGGCTGCCGGGCCAGCGGCGGTGATTATCGCTGGGGTGCTGCTGAATCTGATGTACTGGGTGGGCCTGTTCACGCCGATCGCGGCAGGCTGACATGGCGCACATCCTGACGACTACGGGACCGGTAGCTGTACCCGAGATCACCGGAACCACCCTGGCCCATGAACATCTGGTGATCGACCTCCGTACACCTGAGGATGCGCACGGCCAGCTCGTCCAGGAACAGGAAATAATCGACGAACTCAGACTGTGTCGTGAGCAGTGGGGGCTGTCGTTGGTGGTGGACCTTACCTGCCGCGGTATGGGGCGCGATGTGATGGCTGTGCATCGGATTGCCCAGGCTGCCGGGGTTCATGCTGTGGTTGCGACCGGCTACTACTACCAGCGGTTCCACCGCCCCGAGGTGGCCGAATGGGACGTCGAAACTCTGGCAGCCGACTTGGTCCAGGAGATCGAAACCGGGTGCGAAGGGAGCGGAATCCGGCCCGGGGTCCTCGGTGAGATCGGGTCCCACGGCCCGACGCCCACTGCTGCCGAGGAGCGCTCGCTGCGGGCAGCCGCACTGGCCGCCATCGAAACGGGCCTGTCGGTGGCAACGCATGCCCAGCTGGGCAACGGGGGGTTGGGCCAGTTCGAACTGTTGCGGGAGACCGGCTTGGCTCCCCACCGAATCTCCATCGGGCATCAGGATCTCTGGCCGGACCGGGCCCAGCACAATGCGATTGCCGAGGGCGGCGGCTACGTCGCCTTCGACACCTTCGGCAAGAACTCCTATCGCGCCGACGGTGAACGCATCGCAGACCTGCTGGCGTTCATCAAAGCCGGGTACGCTGACCGGGCGCTGCTCTCCAACGACATCTCTCGGGACCCCTACTTGCGGGTCAACGGTGGCACCGGCTATGGCCATGTGTTGCGCGAGATCGCTACCGCCCTACGGGTGGCCGGAGTGGACGATGACACGATGGATCTGCTTTACCGTCGCAATCTGACCCGCTTCTTGTCTGGCAGCGAGCTATGACGCAACCGACCTTGCCAGCGACCTATCCCCTGCCGATCGCCACCCCCGAACAAGCGCTGGCGACCCAGCAGCAGTTGGTGGCCGCCTTGATGCGGCATTTCCCCGATGGGGGTCTCTTTCAGGCCGATGTTGGGGTAGTACCCGACCTGGGACGCCCGCAGAGCACGGCGCGGGTGGAACGTGCCCTGGCCGACGCCTTCGGGGTCCCGGCAGCAGCGCTGGTCCAAGGGGCCGGCACGGGTGCCATTCGGGCCGCTTTGGGCGCCGGCCCCTGGCGATCTGGCAGTCGGCGGTTGCTGGTGCATGAAGCGCCGGACTACCCGACCACGGCTGCCCTGTTCGCTGATGCGGGTGCGGACCTGGTGCGTGCCGATGCGAACAACCGCGATGCCTGGGAGGATGCGCTGGCTGATCCCGACGGTCCAGACTGGGTCTTCTTACAGCACACCCGTCAGCGGCTTGGGGATTCCTACGACCTCGGCACCACCATCGAGGCTGCTCGACGTCACGGCAAGCGGGTCATCGTCGACGACAACTACGCGATCATCAGAACCCCACATCTGGGTGCCCAGATGGGTGCGGCGGCCAGTGCCTTCTCGCTGTTCAAGCTGCACGGTCCCGAAGGGGTGGCAGCGGTGGTGGGTGATAGCGATATTGTTGATGCCGTACAGCAGGCCAACTACTCCGGAGGCGGCCAGGTACAGGGACACCAGGCACTCGACGCCATCCGGGCGTTGGTGATGGTGCCGCTCAACTGGGCCGCCCAATCGGCGGCATCAATGCAGATCGTCGCCCGACTGCAAGCGGGAGAACTGCCCGGCGTCGCCGATGCTGCCCTGGCCAACGCCCAAGATCTGTGCGTGATTGTGCTGCTCGAGGAGCCGATCGCCGAGCGGGTTCGGACTGCGGCCGCGACCCTCGGTGCGGCGCCCTACCCGGTAGGTTCCAATTCACGCTATGAGATCGCGCCGTTGGTGTACCGGCTATCGAGTTCGTCACTGGATAGCAATCCCGAACTGGCCGCCTGGGCGCTGCGAATCAACCCGATGCGCGCCGGTGCCGATGTGGTGATTGACCTCCTGCAGCGGGCGCTCAACGCCGCCCAGAGCTGACCCGCCGACCACTCCGATACTTTCGAAAGGAGCGCACACCCGTGTTTCTCCCCGTCACGCGTCTTCGAAACCCGAAGCTCATTGAGGCGGCCTTCGCTCTCCATGGCTCGGGACTTATCCCACCAGATACCTACGTGATCGACCTCGACAGCGTTGCGCACAACGCCGCCGAGCTGGCCGCCGAGGCTGATCGGCTCGGCCTCACCCTGTGGTTCGTGGTCAAACAGATTGGACGCAACCCTCTGCTCACCGCTGCTGTTGCCCGCTCGATCCCCCGTGGGGCGGCTATTGACGTGCGTGAGGCGGAGCGGCTGGTTGCCGGGGGTGCCCTCCTCGGCAACGTGGGGCACCTGGTGCAGATTCCAGTGCGTGACCTGCCTCGGATACTCGCGAGCCGACCGAGCACGGTGACAGTCTATGACGCGGAGAATCTCCGAGCTGTGGGGATCGCCGCCGAAGCTGCCGGCTTCGTGCAGGATGTGCTCCTGCGCATTTCTGGTGCCCCGGAGGATAGCTATCCGGGACAGGAAGGCGGCTTCGAGCCGGATGAGGTGGCCGTGATCTACCGACTGGCTGAGAGCACACCGGGAGTCCGGGTGGTCGGAGTCACCGGGTTTGCCTGCGTCCTCTATTCCGAGGCAGAACAGCGCCCGGTTCCCACGGCTACGCTCAGCCGAGTTCGGGCGGCTGGTGATGAGTTGCGCGCTCGTGGCTTGCCAGACCCCATCGTCGACTTGCCCAGCCTATCGTCCGTAGCGACCCTGCCCGAGCTCGCCCGGATGGGGGCCACCCATGCGGAACCGGGACATGCGCTCACCGGGACGACCCCGCATCATGCGGCCGACCCATCCCTGGTCGAGATCCCGGCGATGGTCTACCTGACCGAAATCGCGCATCAGGACCTGGTTGGCCCGTCGGTCTTCGGCGGCGGCCTCTATGACCGGGCGCATGCGCTTAACGCCATCGTCCGCACCGGGGGTGGCGATGTGGCAGCCCGCGTCCGGGAGGAACCGCCAGCGTTCATCGACTACTACCGGCGGATAGATCCCGAGGATCCCGTGCGGGTCGGGGATGGCGTCGTCATGGCCTTCCGGACACAGGTCTTTGTCACCCGGTCTCTGGTTGCCGTGGTCTCGGGATTGGCTCACGACACCCCCGCTTTTGAGGGTTTCTTCGACGCTAACGGTCGTCCGATCCCAGAGGCCGGCGTGCGCGGTGATCTCGGGCAGCTCCCGCCGGGCTGGATCCGTGGACACCGACTGCGGGGATTGTGACCGGGGCGGTGGTCGGCGAACGCGCCGCTCTGATCCTGGTCGTGGACGGGCTGGGGGTGGGAGCTATGCCCGATGCCGGGGAACTCCGGGGCTCCGACGTGGCGGCTGACACGCTGGGCTCCTTGGCCCGCTGGGCTGACGCCACCCGTGGCCAGGCGTTACGGATCCCCCATCTCGCCGCGATGGGGTTCTCGGCCCTGCGCCCGGATCTTGGCTTTGTCACCCAGCCGAACGCCGATCATCCGTGGTCGACTGTGCGCCGATCGGCGCTGGGGTATCCGGGTGCTGATACCTTCGCCGGACATCAGACCATGATGGGCGCTGACATGTCGCGGGTGAGCTTGTGTCGCGTGGGCGAGCGTGTGTCCGAGCTAACCCACGCCCTCACCGCTGCCGGGCATCACGTTGAGCTTTTCGAAGGCAACCAGCCGCTGCTGATGGTGGACGGAGCCGCGTTGGTTCATGACAACTTGGAGGCTGATCCGGGGCTTAACTGGAACGTCTCGGCGCGCCTTGATGAACTGGCTTGGGAACGTATCCTGCAGATCTCCACAACGGTGCGAGCCCACGCACCTGTCGCTCGCGTCATCGCGGTGGGTGGCTATTCAGACCGCCCCCTCGCCGACTCAGTTCGTACCGGAGCGGGCGGAACCATCGGCCTCGATACACCCGCGAGCGGCTTCTATCGCCTGGGCGGGCTGCGAGTGCAGCATCTCGGTGTTGCTATCGACCATGATCGTCAGCTCCCCCAGCTTGCGGCCACTGCCGGGCTCCCGGTGACGCTGGTAGGAAAGGCCGCCGACATCCTCGTCGCCCGCGGCGCGGACTACCGGCCGGGAGTGGAAACCGAACAGGTGCTCACTGCCGCCGTCGCCGGTGCTCGACGCGGTGGACTGACAGTGACCAACGTCCAGCAAACCGATCTTGCCGGGCACCAGCAGGATCCGGCACGGTATGTCGCTCTACTTGAGCAGGTGGATGCCTGCCTGCCGGAGCTCGTGAGTGGGCTCGGCGCGGACGGACTCCTTGTCGTCACCGGTGATCATGGCAATGATCCCGCCATCGGGCACCCCTTCCACACCAGAGAGTTCACTCCGGTGCTTGCAACAACCACAGGACGCCCCTCCCTGGGAGGTGCTCAGGCCGGAGTGGCAGCTGTGCCAGTAGCACCCGATCTGTCTTCCTTGGCTGACATTGGTGCCAGCGTCGCGCACTGGCTGGGTTTGAACCCGAACCTCTTGGAGATCGGATCAGCGGTGGATCTAATGGGTGCGAATCCGTAGCTTGGCTACCCCAAAGCCCGAAGAATAGGCCACTGCCGTGATTGGGTCGCGAAATCTTTGGGCGGTCTGATCTGGGTTGTCAGCTGTCCTGGTGGGTTGGTCTGGTGGCCTTTTTCTGCGTTTGGGTGGGTGGTGTTAGTGTTTTTTGTGGGTTGGATGGGGGGGGTGGTTGTTGTCGGTTTCGGGGGCTGTTGGTGGGTGGGGTGGGGCTGCTTCGGGCTCTTGTGGTTGTGGGGGTCGTGTGGGTCGGGTGTGTCGATCCATGTGCCTTTGGTGTCGGATAGGGGTCGGGTGAGGTATCCGTGTTTGGGGGTGTGTGGGGCGATGGTGGTGGGGCCGCCGGGGATGTCTTTGGTGTCGATGAGGATGCTGTGGTTTGACCAGGGTTGTGGGGAGAAGAGGCG
>JBKEBU010000011.1:0-2710 GCA_047973325.1 Propioniciclava sp.
GACGCGCCGATGGGCGTGGTCCCGGTGCGACCGACCGGGCCAGCACGGGCTTCAGCTCGCGCCGGCGGGCGGCCGCGCGGGCATGCCGGTCGCAGTCGTGTCGAAGGGGACCCCGTTCTGCGGCAGAAGCTGGCACTGGCGCAGGCTTTCATGGAGGGCCAGCAGGTGCTGTTGCTCGATGAACCCTTCAACGCGCTCGACCGGGCCAGCGTTGACCGGACGCACGAGTTGCTGGCCAGGTTTCACGCACCAGGCCGCACGATCGTCTTCACCTCGCACCAGGAATCCGACATTGCTCGGCTTGCGACCAGAGAACTAGTGATCGATGACGGGCGCGTCCTAGCCGGGCAGCGTCGACCCTGCCCGTGCATTGATCAGCCGCGAACCGGTCAGTCTCCTCGATGTCGGCGGCTGTGACCTAGCTATCGAAATGGGCGCGCTCGGAGGGATTCGAACCCCCAACCTGCTGATCCGTAGTCAGCTGCTCTATCCGTTAAGCTACGAGCGCATCGGTAGGAACCGAAGGGTGAGTCTACTCCGGCCCGGGGGCATCGTCCAAACGAGCAACCGCACGTCTCATCGCAATCCTTCAGACGTCTCATAGCGATCCCCCCAGTGGATCCCGATTGGCGCATGCAGCGGCGAAGAGGTACAAAGGAAATGGCGTTCAGCGCCACGCAACACTTGGCCCACTCGAGAACGATGGACCCCCCAGCAAAGGAGCGTTATGTCCGTCGACAGCACCCTGACCCAAGCCCCCGCCAATGCACCGGCCGATCTGGTCGCGTGGGTGGATGAGGTTGCCGCACTCACCCAACCCGATGCCGTCGAATGGTGTGACGGCTCGATAGCGGAACGTGACCGACTAACCAACGGGCTGGTCGAGTCGGGGACCTTCATTCCCCTCAACCCGGAGCACAAACCCAACAGCTATCTCGCCCGCACGGTGCCCTCCGATGCCGCGCGGGTGGAGTCCCGGACCTTCATCTGCTCCGAACGGGAGGAAGACGCCGGACCGACAAACAACTGGGCAGATCCCACCGAGATGAAGCACACCCTGCAGGATCTGTTCGCCGGATCTATGCGCGGCCGGACCATGTATGTGATCCCCTATTCGATGGGGCCTATCGGCGGTGACATCAGCCGCTGCGGCGTGGAGATCAGCGACAGCGCCTATGTGGTGCTCAACATGCGCATCATGACCCGGATGGGGGCTGCCGCGCTCGACCGGATCGCCGAGACCGGCGACTGGGTGCCCGGCCTGCACTCGGTGGGCTATCCGTTGATAGATGCTGAGGGAACCGCCCGTTCGGACACCACTTGGCCGTGCAATGACACCAAGTACATCGTCCACTTCCCCGAAACTCGGGAGATCTGGTCCTATGGGTCCGGGTATGGCGGAAACGCCCTGCTCGGCAAGAAGTGCTATGCCCTCCGGATAGCTTCGGTGATGGCCCGCGATGAGGGCTGGCTCGCCGAGCACATGCTGATTCTGAAGCTCACCAACCCCCAGGGCCGCGCCTACCACCTCACTGCTGCGTTCCCGTCCGCCTGCGGCAAGACGAATCTCGCCATGCTGCAGCCAACCCTCCCCGGGTGGAAGGCCGAGACTGTCGGCGACGACATCGCCTGGATGCGGCGCGACGCCGAGGGTCGCCTCCGCGCAGTCAACCCGGAGAATGGCTTCTTCGGGGTCGCCCCCGGCACCTCTCCCGACACCAATCCCACCGCATTCGATGCGCTTCAGCGGGACACCATCTTCACCAACGTGGCCTTGACCGACGACGGCGACATCTGGTGGGAAGGCATGACCGACACCCCGCCAGCGCACCTGATCGATTGGGAGGGTAACGATTGGACGCCCGACAGCGGTCGGCCCGCCGCACATCCGAACGGACGTTTCACGGTGCCCGCGACGAACGCGGCCAGCCTCAGCCCTGAGTTCGATGATCCGGAGGGCGTCGTGGTCGATGCCATCCTCTTCGGCGGTCGTCGGGCCAGCTCGGTTCCGCTGGTGACCGAGGCCTACTCCTGGGAGCACGGCGTTTTCGTGGGCGCAACGGTGGCCTCGGAGCGCACTGCCGCCGCCGAAGGTGCCGTCGGCGAGCTCCGCCGCGATCCCTTTGCGATGCTGCCGTTCTGCGGCTACAACATGGCCGACTACTGGGGCCACTGGCTCACTGTCGGTGAGCAGTTGGGAGACCAGGCACCCAAGATCTTCCAGGTCAACTGGTTCCGCAAGGCTGCCGATGGCTCCTTCCTCTGGCCAGGATTCGGCGAAAACTCTCGCCCCTTGGCCTGGATCCTGCAGCGGGTTGCCGGGGAGGTCGGCGCGACCGATGCCCTCAACGGGCGGCTCCCCGCCCCGGGCGACCTGGATGTTTCTGGTCTGGACATCAGCCAGCCTGACCTGGACGCACTGTTCGCCGTCGATCCGGCAGCCTGGTCTGGCGAAGCCGACCTGACCGAGGAGTACTTCGCCCAGTTCGGTGAGCAGCTACCCGCGGCCCTGACGGCGCAACTCGCTGCCCTCCGGGACCGGATTTCAGCCAGCTAACGGCCCCACGTGTACTGCCCCCGACGCGGATCCGGTCGGGGGCAGTACGTATCCCTAGGGATGCGCTGATTTGTGCTGCTCTGTCCGAGGACGTGCCGGGCGGGATGAACCGCGACCCCACATTGGGTGGGTGTACTGGATGTCCATCGCCAG
>JBKEBU010000124.1:0-21850 GCA_047973325.1 Propioniciclava sp.
CGGGACGCCGGTGCGGATGCGGTCGATCACATCGGTGAGGAGTTGCTTCCCGATGGTGGGGTTCTGTTGTCGGTAGGCGTGGATGATGTCTTGGTAGGTCCGCTAGGTCACTTCCAGGGCAGCAGTCTCGTCGGGGCTGACCCCGCGCCATGATCAATCGGCCTCGCATCCTGCTTGCGGATGAACCAACGGCCGCCCTTGATTCCAGAAATGTAGACCAAATGATCCAGCTCCTGAAAAGCTTAGCCGTCTCCGGAACAGGTATTATCGTCGCCACTCATGATCCACGCGTGAGCGAAAGATGTGATCGGATTATCCAGCTTATCGACGGTCGTATAGCCTAGCGACCCTTGGTCACTAGAGCTCATGCACGCGTCTTGAGTTTCAGGCAGCGACGGAACCAGAGTTTTCCATCGTTCGCCACCCGCCAGTCAAAAGAGCAACAAACCCCAGGCCCCATCAAGAACGTAACCATCGACCCACCGAGCTGCAGCGAGGGCACACACGCCAGGCCCAGACTCGACGGTCAGGGGCGAGCTTCGGTAGCTTACTGGTTACGCTCACGTACTATCGACCACCACTGCAAGAATGTCAGCCTGGATCGCCATCGGGGTTCACACCCACCAGGCTCCAGCCATCCGCATAGGCCATCGTCAACGTCCACGCCGGGTGAACTTCACCAGCATGTGTGCTTTCACTGCCGTCACTGCTCCGCCACAGGCTGTCACTCTCGGTCACTTCCAGCGTGACCACCCATGCAGAATCTGTCCCGTTGGGCTCGGTCACGCGGAGATTATCCACGGCAATAAACGGTGGTGTGGGAATGCTAATGCTGCCCTCGGAGGCCCAGAACTCGACCGCTTGCGTGGCAGCATCCGAGCAGAAGCCACACTCGCTGTACAGCGTATTCCAGGTGGTCGCATCGCCGGTGAGATATAGCTCGGAATACACCTGCATCACGTATTCGGCGAAGAGAGTTGCTCCGGCAACGGTCTCCGCTTGGGCCGCAGGATCCAGCGTAGGCTGCCCCGGTGAGCTGTCGGTGGGGGTCGCGGGCAGTGTCGGCAGTTGTTCCTCAGCCACCGGTGAGGACGTTATCGTCGAGGGCGGGGCTGGGTCCAGATCTGGCGGCGCCGCGCAGGATGTGGCTGTGAGGCTCAACCCCAGAACCATCAAGAGCGCAGGGTAAAGCCCTTTCCGATATCGCGTCATCCCGCGAGACTAGCCTAACCGCACCCCATCCCACGTACTTCCGCTCACCCTGCGCAGGGTGATGAGCAGGCGACGACCTAGGAGCGGTCCCGGACGCTAGCAGGGGGTCAGGAGGTGGCGGCCAGGGCACCATAGGCTACGTCAAGCAGCGGTTCTGGAGCACAGGATCGACCCGTCATCAGCCGAATTTGATCCAACGCCTGGCCAACCAGCAAATCGATCCCGGACAGCTGGGTGATGCCCGCAGCCCGGGCTGCGACATCGAACTGGCTCGGGTAGGAGTTGTAGGTGGCTTCGAAACTCACCCGGGTGAGGCCGATCAGCGCATCGGCCACTCCCGCGGGGAGCTCAGCCGAGACCGTCGAGACCAGGATATCCACGGCATCATGATCCGGAACCGTGCCCCAGGGCGCGACCTCCCACCGGATTCCCAACGTCTTCGCCAGACCGTCCAGACTCTCCCGGGCCTTGTCCGCCGAGCGGGCCAGTACCAGCACCGCATCTACTCCGAGCTGGGCCAGCGCGTAGAGGGTCGAGCGGGCGGTGGCCCCGTTTCCAACCAGCATGGCCGTTCGCGCCTCGGTTACCCCCACCCGAGCGAGCATGCCGGTGAGCCCGGTGACATCGGTGTTCTCGACCAGATTCGGTCCACCCTCGTGGTTGAAGACGATAGTGTTCGCCGAATCCAACGTCCGGGCCGTGGCTGACGGCTCCCCCATTCTGAGGACCTCTGCTTTCAACGGCGCAGTACACGACAGCCCGACCCACTCCGGTCCGCACCCAGCCACGAAGTCTCCCAGCTGCGGGATGTCGATCTGATGGCGTTCATAGTGCCACTGGTCTGCAAGGCCCAACACCTCATAGGCACGCGTGTGAATCACCGGGCTGAGTGAGTGCTCCACCGGCGTCCCGAGCACTGCGCAGCGCTTCATGGCCGCCTGCGTCATGGTCGTCCCCTGTCCCTTGGAATCGCCGGCCAACGTTCAACCGCCGAGCGAAGACTATCGGGCACTGGGCTCGGCGCGCCGGTAGCATCGGCATGCACCAGCACCGTACGCGTTCGGGCAAAGACGACACCACTGACCGGGTCCACAATCTCAGCCACCAGCCGGACCGAGGTCCGTCCGACCCCGAAGAAGGCAGTGCGCACCAGGTAGGGTTCCCTGCGGTGCCGCACCTCGCGCACATAGCGGATGTCTTGGCGCGCCACCAGCCAGCGGTGCGCAGAGCGGCTGTCCACGTCCGCGACTATCGAATCCGGCATCACGGCGGCCGTGAGCGCAATCCGGGCCTCCGCCACGTAGTCGTAGTAGGTGACATTGTTCACATGTCCATAGGCATCAATATCGGACCAGCGAACCCGTAGGGAATGCTCATGAGCCGCTGCACCCACCACCCATGAGCCCAAGTCGGGAAGCGGCTCCAGCTCGCCGGACTGGGCAGCGAACCAAGCGCGCGTGTCCGGCGGCATCGGAGCCGCCCGTCCGGTCTCCGGCGACACGTAGCACATCTGGGTGGCGGCCACCGCGGCAACCTGCTGCCGCTGACGGACCTCGTAGCCCAGGGCGAATCGGCTCGCTCCCACGTGCCCGAGGGAAAGGTCCACCTCAACGAAGCCAGCAGCGATATCCATCCCGGCCAGGTAGGACACCTGGTGTTCGACCACGACCACCGCCCGTCCGAGCAAACCCGCGTGGGGTCCGCTGAGCAGCCAATCGACGCGTGCCTCTTGCAGATAGTCCAGCACCCGGGCGTTGTTCACATGCGCCTGGGCGTCGAGGTCGACCCAGCGCTGCTGGATCCGGCTGCGGTGGCTGCTCACCACCCGATTCTCAGTCCTCGGGCTCGGCGTCGTACATGGTGTCCACGATGTCGGCATAGCGTGCGGCAATCGCGCTGCGACGCAGCTTCATGTTCGCGGTCACGTCCCCGGACTCCACGCTGAGTTCATGATCGAGAATTGTGAACTTCTTCACGGTCTCCCAACGCTCCAGCAACGCATTCCCCTGATCCAGGTCAGCCTGGATGACGGCGATGAGTTCGGGGTCACGCACCAATTCACCGTGTGCCTGGCCCGCCTTCTCGTTGCGTTCGGCCCAGCCCTGCACCGCCGCTGGATCCAGTGTTATCAGGGCAGTGATGTAGTTGCGGCCATCGCCCACCGCGACCACCTGCGATGCCAGCGCTATGTTGGCGGCTATGGTGCCCTCGACCTTCTGCGGCGCCACATACTTGCCACCGGAGGTCTTCATCAGGTCCTTCTTGCGGTCGGTGATCTGCAGATAACCCTCCGCATCGATTTCGCCGATATCGCCGGTGGCATACCACCCTTCGGCATCAAGCACCTCAGCGGTCCGCTCGGGGTCCTTGTGATATCCACGCATGACCCCACCGCCGCGGATCAGCACTTCACCATCGTCGGCAATCCGCATCTCTGTCGCCGGGATAGCTGGCCCCACGGTGCCGAAACGCGGTGTACCGGGATGATTCACGGCGGACACCGCTGCCGTTTCGGTCATGCCATAACCTTCGATGACGACGATTCCCGCCGAATAGAACCAGGCCTGCACCTGGGCGCTGAGCTTGGCCGATCCAGACACGAAGAACTGGATGTTGCCGCCCATCTTCTCCTTGAGCTTCGAGTACACCAGCCGATCCGCCACCCGGTATTGCGCACCGAGCAACGTCGGAAGTTTGCGTCCTTCGAGCCGATACGGATGGGTCTGTTTCCCGACCCGGAAGGCCCACGAGGCGATGGCGCGTTTTGCTGGGCTCCCAGCACTCGACAGCTTGACAGCGTTCCGCACCTTCTCGAAGATTCGGGGCGCGCCACACATGAAGGTCGGCTTGGTGGCGGCCAGCCCCGGCATGATCTGGTCGAGACGTCCATCGACAGCCGAGGCAAAGCCGATCCCCAGCTGCGCGACCATGACGGCCTTGCCGAAGACGTGGGAGAGCGGCAGCCAGAAATACTGCAACGAATCCGGGCCGATGATGTTCATACTGTCGATGGCGGCGGCCTCGTAGGTCCAGTTGCTATGCAGCAGCTCGACCCCCTTGGGCATGCCCGTGGTCCCGGAGGTGTAGATCAGCGTCGCCAGGCCGTCGGCTGGCGTCTGGGCGATCACATCCTCCATCGCAGTGGGATGCTCACGCAGATGCTCACGACCACGCTCACGCAGTTGGGTCAACGTGATCGTGCGGTCATCGGCCGGCTCCCCGTCCAGCAGGATCACGGTGCGGATCTGGTCAGCATCGGCCAGCGTGGTGAGCTTGTCCACCTGATCTGCGTTCTCGGCGACGAAGTAGGCCGAGGATGAGTGCGCGACGATGTGGGCAAACTCGGGGCCTTGCAGGTTGGGGTAGACAGCCGTGGTGGCGCCGCCGGCGCAGTTGATGCCCAGATCGATCAGCACCCACTCGATCCGGGTCGAGCTCGCCAACGCAACCCGTTCCTCCGGTTGCAGCCCTAGTGAGAGCAGGCCGGCACCGATCTCCCACACCTGCTCGCGGGCCTGCTCCCAAGTCAGCGTGACCCAGTTCTCCTGCGCATCCGGGTACTGGTAGGCCGGCTTGGCCGGTGTTTTCTTCACCCGATCAAGAAAAAGTGCGCCGATAGTTGGCGGTCGGTTCATCAGCCATTCACCCTTGTCAGTCACGGTAAACTGCCCTCCCCCCAAGCTCGCCGCGGTGGGAGCTCGTCGACGCAGTCTAGTCCACCACTATGTTGAAACCTGAATATCCTCTATAATCCCGTTATGACCGGTAACACTCTAGCGACCCCCTGGCTCTCCAAGGACCAGCAACAAGTCTGGCGAACCTTCCTCGATGGCTTCGCTCGGATCAAACAGGAACTCGACGACGAGCTCCGTCCTTTTGGACTGGATCTGTCGGTCTACGAGATCCTGCTGCGCCTTTCTGAGTCAGCCGAACGCTCGATGCGCATGTCCGACCTGGCGATCGCGGCCCGACAATCGCGCTCCCGACTGACCCACTCCATCACCCGGATGGAGGACAAGGGCCTGGTGCGACGCTTGCCATGCCCCGATGACCGACGCGGCGTCATCGCTCAGCTCACCGAGGAGGGCAACGCCCTGCTCCAAGAGGCGACTCCCACTCACGTGGAGCGGGTACGCACGGTGCTGGTGGATGCCGTCGAACCGAATGATCTCGAAGCGCTCGGACGGGCCATGGACGCCGTGGTAAAGGTGACAAACTAGCCAGGTGACCACGACCGCGGCTCCCTTGGACCTTCTCCAGGCCGAGGTGGCCCGACAATGCCTCGCCGCGGTCGACACCAGCGCTCTGACTCGGGCGCTGTATGCCACCGATGCTTCGTTGTACCGGGTGGTTCCGCAGGCGGTTGCGCACCCGCGCACCGTCGCGGAACTCACCAGCCTGGTGCATGCCGCCCGGGACGCTCAGGTGCCGCTCACCACCCGGGGCGCGGGCACCTCGTGTGCTGGGAACGCCGTCGGTACCGGCCTGGTCGTCGATACCAGCCGGTACCTGCGCACCATCCACAGCATTGACGTCTCCGAACGCGCCGCCACCGTCGACCCGGGCGTGGTCCAGGAGGTGTTGTCGTCGACGGCTCAGCGCCACGGCCTGCGCTACGGCCCCGATCCCTCGACTGCCTCCCGCTGCACGGTCGGCGGCATGATCGGCAACAATGCCTGCGGACCACGCGCCCAAGGGTACGGCCGCACCGCTGACAATGTGATTGCGCTGGACGTTATCACCGGCACCGGCGAGGAACTCACCCTGGACTCCCGGGTCGATTTGCGGACCAGTGACTCCCCCACCCTCCGCGCCCTGCACGCCCTGGTGCAACAGAATCTGGGCACCATCCGCACCCAGTTCGCCACCTTTTCCAGGCAGGTATCGGGATATTCCCTGGAATGGCTGCTCCCTGAGCGCGGCTTCGACGTCGCCAAGTTCTTAGCCGGTAGCGAAGGCACCCTCGCGGTGGTGACCACAGCCACGGTCCGGCTGGTCGCCGATGACCCCCACAAGGTGATGATCGCGCTCGGCTACCCAACGATGGCCGACGCCGCCGATGCCATGCCCGCAATTCTGCCGTTCGCGCCCACAGCAGTAGAGGGCATGGATGCCCGGATTGTGGATGTGGTTCGCAGCACGCTGGGTCCGGCCGCAGTGCCGGACCTTCCCCGCGGGGCGGGATGGGTGTTCGTGGAGCTCACCGATACCGACGCCGACCAGCTCCGCACCCGCGCCGACGAGCTGCTGGCTACCTCCGGATGCCTGGACGGCACCATCGTCACTGACCCACAGGTCACCGCGGCGCTGTGGAAGATCCGATCCGACGGCGCCGGTCTAGCCGGGGTGAGCCTGGACGAACCCGCCTACGCAGGCTGGGAGGATGCCGCGGTGCCGCCCGAGCGGCTGGGCGACTACCTGCGGGAGTTTGACGCACTCTTAGAACAGCACGGCCTGCAGGGTCTGCCGTATGGGCATTTCGGGGACGGCTGTGTGCATTGCCGGATCGACTTTCCCCTGACCCAGTCCGATGATGGCACCGCCGTCTACCGAGCCTTCATTGAAGAGGCCGCCGAACTCGTGGCCTCGTTTGGTGGTTCGATGTCGGGTGAGCACGGCGACGGGCGAGCCCGATCCGAACTGTTGTCGGCCATGTACTCCCCCGAGGCAATAGAACTGTTCGCCGCGGTCAAGCGCATCTTCGATCCGGACAACCTGCTCAACCCCGGGGTGCTCGTCGATCCGGCCCCGTTCGATGCAGACCTGCGCGCCCCCAGCATCCGTCGCTCGCCGCTCTTCGGGAGCCACCGGTCCTTCGTTGATGACGTTCACCGCTGTACCGGGGTCGGTCGCTGCGTGGCCAGCACCGGGACGAACGTCATGTGCCCCAGCTGGCAAGCCACCGGCGAGGAAAAGGACTCCACCCGCGGCCGAGCCCGCATCCTGCAGGAAATGGTCAACGGCACCCTGATCACCGACGGCTGGCGCGCCACTGAGGTGCACGACGCGTTGGATCTGTGCCTGTCCTGCAAGGGCTGCTCCCGCGACTGCCCCACCGGAACCGACATGGCCACCTACAAGTCGACTGTGCTGCATGAGGCCTATCGAGGCCGGTTGCGCCCCATCGACCACTACACCATGGGGTGGCTCCCCCGCTGGGGGCGGCTGATCAGCTCCCTGCCACTCGCACCCCAGCTGACGAACGTGGCCCTCACCCTGCCCGGACTCGGCCGGGTCGCCAAGCGGCTCGCGGGCATCGACGTCCGCCGCGGGGTGCCTCGGTTCGCCGCCAGCTCACATCGGCGGCGACTCCTGGGACATTTCCCCGCCGATACCGCGGCCAGCGATCCGGTGCCAGGTCGCGGCGAAGTGGTGCTCTGGGTGGATTCGTTCTCCGATGCCTTCGAGGGTGACCATGTGGCCGCGACCGCGGCGGTTCTCATCCTGGCCGGATGGACCCCGCGAATTCTGGAACGCAAAGCTTGTTGTGGGCTGACCTGGATCACCACCGGTCAGCTTGAGGGGGCCGTCAGCGAACTCCGCAATGCCACCGAGGTGCTGCATCCCTACGCCGCCCAGGGGATTCCGATAGTCGGCACCGAGCCAAGCTGCCTGGCAGTCTGGCGATCCGATGCGTTGGAGCTACTGGCCGATGACCCGCGCGTGGCCGAGGTCGCCGCGCACACCGTCACCCTGGCCGAACTTCTCGCCCGCGACCCTGACTATCCGGTCCCAGACTTGAGGGGACACACGATTGTCGCCCAGCCGCACTGCCACGAAGCCTCGGTGATGGGCTGGTCGGACGAAGCTGCCTTACTGGGTCGCACCGGTGCCACGGTGGTCCGGGTGGGTGGCTGCTGCGGACTTGCAGGGAATCACGGCATGATGGCCGGACACTACGAGTTCAGCCGGGCCGTCTTCGATACTCAACTCGGGCCGGCGCTCAGCCAAGCGGGAGCCGACGCCATCGTGCTGGCCGATGGCTTCTCCTGCCGAACCCAGCTCGCTGACCTGGAGAACCGGCAGGCGATGACCCTGGCCGAACTCATCATCACCCATAGCTGACCCCCTGGAGGAGCGTTCATGGACCCGCATCTATCCGCCGAGGCAGTCGCCTTGCTGGAATCGTGGTGCCCGCCGACCGCCAGCCAGCAGTCGTCCACTCAGGCCTATCTGGCCTACCTGGAAGCCCGCCCCGACGCCTGGTCTCGGGAGTGCCAACCCGGCCATCTGACGGCCTCAGCCATGATTTTTGCCGCAGATCTGTCGCAGGTAGCTCTGGTGCTGCACGGCATCCTGGGAATCTGGGTTCAGCCCGGGGGCCACCTGGAGCCGAGCGATGCGGATCTGCTCACTGCAGCGCGCCGGGAGGTGCGCGAGGAACTGGGTATTGAGGTGGACCTGGACCCCGATCCGGTCACGCTGGACTGCCATCGGGTCACCTGCCGTGGCTATCCGCGACCCACCCGCCACTTCGATATCCGTTTCGTCGGCCGCGCTGCCCCGGGAGCAACCCTGGCCTGCTCAGACGAATCCGATCAGGTAGCGTGGTGGCCGTTGTCCGCCCTACCTGAAGGCTTGCACCCCGACATCGTCGAACTCATCGGCGCTGGTTCCGCCCGCCTCACCGAGGATGCTTGAGCCATCGTTTCCGCATCGACGGCTCGGTCCTATACTGGTCCGCGATTCCACCCGCACTTGAACAGGATGGTCCATGCCTGAGTTCGTGTTCACCATGCACAATGTCCGCAAGACCGCTGGCGAGAAGCTGATTCTCGACAACGTCACCTTGTCCTTCTTCGAGGGCGCCAAGATAGGCGTCGTCGGCCCGAACGGGGCTGGCAAGTCGACCATGCTCAAGATCATGGCCGGGCTTGAGAAGGCCAACAACGGCGATGCCACCTTGGCCAAGGGAAAGACCGTCGGCATCCTGCTCCAGGAGCCACCGCTCACCGAGGACGCGACCGTCCGGGAGAATATTGAGGAGGCCGTCGCCGACACCAAGCGGATGCTGGACAGGTTCAATGCCATCGGGCTGGAGATGGCCGAGCCGGACGCCGACTTCGACGCCCTCATGGCGGAGATGGGCGACCTCCAAACCGACCTGGATCACCGCAACGCCTGGGATCTGGACAGCCAGCTAGAACAGGCCATGGACGCCCTGCAGTGCCCGCCCCCGGATACCCAGGTAAACGTGCTCTCCGGCGGTGAACGCCGCCGGGTAGCCCTGGCGAAACTGCTGCTGGAGCAGCCTGACCTGTTGCTGCTGGATGAGCCCACGAACCACCTCGACGCCGAAAGCGTCAACTGGCTGGAGGGTCATCTGAAGTCCTATCCCGGCGCGGTGCTCGCCGTCACCCACGACAGGTACTTCCTGGACAATGTCGCCGAGTGGATCTGCGAAATCGATCGTGGCCGCCTGCACCCCTATGAAGGCAACTACTCCACCTACCTGGAGACCAAACGCCAGCGGCTGACGGTGGAGGGCAAGAAGGACGCCAAGCGCGCGAAGATTCTGGAGCGCGAGCTCGAATGGGTACGCGCGAACCCGAAGGCCCGCCAGGCCAAGAACCGTGCCCGGCTGGCTCGCTACGAAGAGTTGGCTGCCGAAGCCGAACGGAACCGCTCAGTAGATTTGGCCGAGATCAACATCCCACCCGGCCCTCGCTTGGGTTCGGATGTGCTGGAAGCTGCCAAACTCACCAAGGGCTTCGGCGACCGAGTGCTCATCGACGGGCTCTCCTTCTCCCTCCCCCGGGCGGGGATCGTCGGCATCATCGGCCCCAACGGTGTCGGCAAGACCACCCTGTTCAAGATGGTCGTCGGCGAGGAACAGCCGGACGCTGGAGAGCTCAAGGTCGGCAAGACCGTCAGCTTCAGCTACGTCGATCAGAGCCGCGGCGGCATCGACCCAAAGAAGAACGTGTGGGAAGTGGTGTCCGACGGGCTGGATCACATCAAGGTCGCCAACTTCGAGATGCCATCCCGCGCCTATGTGGCCTCATTCGGCTTCAAAGGTCCCGACCAGCAGAAGCTGGCCGGTGTCCTATCCGGCGGCGAACGCAACCGGCTGAACCTAGCCCTGACCCTCAAGCAGGGCGGAAACGTACTGCTCCTGGACGAGCCCACCAACGACCTCGACGTGGAGACCTTGCAGAGCCTGGAAGACGCCCTACTGGAGTTCCCCGGATGCGCCGTCGTGATTTCGCACGATCGGTGGTTCCTGGACCGGGTCGCCACCCACATCCTGGCCTGGGAGGGCACCGACACCGACGAGGCGAACTGGTTCTGGTTCGAGGGCAACTTCGCCGACTATGAGGCGAACAAGGTAGAGCGCCTCGGCGCCGAAGCTGCTCGGCCGCACGCCTCCAAGCATCGGCGGCTCAAGCGCGACTGACAGCATCCCGTGCGGTGCTCAGCCGATCAAGTTCGGCCCGGATGGGTTCGACGAGTTCGGTTGCGGTGACCTCACCGACAGCCTCGGTGAGGGCCCGCCGGGCGGTGCGCGCCCGGACCCGCGCCCCCGCGCCCACAAACAGGCGGCTCAGGAAGGCGAGCAGCACCCCGCCGCCCACGCCGCCGAGGAAGAGCAGCGTTTGGATCGGCCAGCCCAGCCAAGTGATCTCGGGGAGCACCAACGGCGCCTGCACCAGCCCGGCCACCAGCGGGATCGCCAGCCAGATCCCGCCGACAACTGTGGCTAGCACGAGCACCCATTGCAGCACCCGGACCAGACTCCACCAGCCATGGCCCCGGTCCATCCGCAGATCGGTGCCTGCCACCGCGACGTCGAGCCGGTCGGGTAGCACCCGGGCGGCAGCCTGGACCTGCGCGCCAATGTGATCGGCCCAGCCGCGGGGGATGCCGGCGGTGGCGGCTCGAGTGAGCTCCCGCAGCGCGGTCTCCACCTTGGCCACCTGCACCGAGGTGGCCTTGGGCAAGGAACTACGGCTGACCTCGGTCGGCGCCAATTCCCGGCGGGTCTGGCCTAGCCGGAGCGCTCGCAACGGATCGGGCCGGAACCGCAGTAGCCAGGAGACGAACGGCCACCCCGTGGCCATACTCCCCCGATGGTGCCAGGCCCGCCAGACCCGTTCCACCACTATCGGCACCCCAGCCGCCTCCCCGAGACTGCTATTGAGCCGCTCAAGGTCGGCTTTGCTGAGGCGCGGTATCCGGCCAGAACCCAGGGCCACCGAGAGCGACTGGGCCTCCCGGGTGGCGTCAGTGCTGAATCGCTTTACCGCCATCGCCTTATTGGCGGCGGCACGTTCGATCAAGGTTCGCAGATCGTTGATACCCGCACCGGTCAGCGCCGATGTGGCCAGGACCGGTGCTTCACCCAGACCTTCACTGACCAGCAGTCGCCGCAAATCGTCCAGGGTTTGCGCGAGCTGGTCGGGGGCAAGCCGGTCAGCTTGGTTCAGTACGACGGTCATGATGTCGGCTTGATCGGCAAGCGGGCGCAAGTAGCCATCGTGCAGGGCACCGTCGGCATACTTTTGCGGGTCGACCACCCAGATGAGCATGTCGACGAGTTTCACCAGCCGATCGACAGTTACCTGATGCTCGCGTTCGGTCGAATCATGGTCGGGAAGGTCGAGCAGGACCACATCCCGCCAGGGCGACATCCCAGCGGGCACCAACTGCCGACGGCGCACCTCCAGCCAGTCCAACAACTGGGTGGGCACTTCCTCGCCCCAGGCCACCGCCATCGCTTCCGAGGTCGTGGGCCGACGCACACCCGTGGTGGCGAACTCCGTGCCTGACAAGGCGTTGAAGATTGTTGATTTGCCCGATCCCGTGGCCCCGGCCAGCGCAACCACCGTGTGCTCTCCAGAGATCGCCATCCGTTCACCGGCACGGCGCGCGAGCTCCTCTGCGGATTCAAGCACAGCATCATCCAACCGGCCGCGTGCCAGGGACACTGCGGTATTGAGTGCTGTCAGCCGGGCCGCCAGATCTGCGCGCGGGTCAGTCACGGTCCACCTCGACCCGGATACCCTCAACATCGGCGGCGGCTATCGGGTCGAGGACAATCCCCTCGATAGCCGGATCGGGACCGGCGCTCACAGCTGCCCGAGCCCGGTCAAGGGCTGGCACCGGGCGCGCCGGCGCCATCAGTTCGACCGCAGCCTTGGGCCGAGACTGCTGAAGAGCCACGACCGCCTGCAGAATGGCCTCCGAGCGGCTCTGGTCGACGTCGGTATTGGCCAGCAGCCGATGAAAGCGAGCCAGATCTGGATCGAGGACCGTCTGCACCCGAGCGTCCAGCTGATCCTTGGCCTGCTTGGTGAGGCGCCGCACCGCATCTTCACCAAAGACAGCCTCCAACAGCCGCTGCGCAAGCACCGCAGTGCCCCCGGCAACGCCCACCTCCGCACCGGTGAGCCCCCCAGTTTGGCTGAAGACCACCACCATCAAAGCGACGCCGACCCCGTTCACACCGAGCGCCAGGAACCGGGCGGTACTTCGTTTGGACGCTCCGACCTCACCGACCAGTTCGAGTACGTCTCCTTGCCAATCCCGGATGGCCCGAGACACCGCAGCCGGCAGATCATCGGAGGCCCGAGCCAGATCAGTATCAGTACGGTGCAGCAATTCACGCCCAGCCGGGTGTGCCCGCCAGGCGACTTCCACCCGTTCGGCGGCGGCTTCGGCCTCGGCGATCACCAACGATTCGAGGCCCGACTCCACGGCCAGTTCCACCTCGCGCGCATTCGCGGTTTCGCCACGGAGCTTGCTGAGAACCTTGTCCCGCCAGGATCCGATGGTCTTCTCAATAGCACGCATGAACTCCCCAGTACCGACGAAGTCCTGCCAGCGAGCGAGAACCTCTCCACGGAGCAGCGTGCCGTCGGCGGTCTGTACGCCGATGGTGCGCTGCGCCTCGGCATAGCTGGCATCAGCGGCAGCCCGGAGTTGACGGAGGGCATCCACCTGCACATCCAGTGCGGTAGCAACCTCGGGGCTACGCGCCGCCAAAGCGGAGATCGCCCCCTCCAGGGTCTGGAGCACGACTGCTTGGCGGCTCGCCTGATCCGCCGCCAGCGCGGACAGCCATCGCCGGATCGGGGACACGGCAGCATCGGGAAGCAGACCCTCGCTGGTCACGGTGGTTTCGGGGACGGCAAACAGCGGCGACGCACCCAAGCCGCGTTCACTCATGAGCCGTCCCAGATGCGGAGGAACCTCCGACATGGCAGCTGGCGGGACCCTATCGAGGACCACCGCAACCGCTGCAGCACGCTCGGCAGCGGACTGCAGATAGTCCCAAGGAACCGCATCGGCATAGCGAGCCGCCGAGGTCACGAACAGCCACAGGTCGGCTGCCGCCAGCAACTGGGCAGCCAACGCCCGGTTCTCCCCCACGACCGAATCCACGTCGGGGGCATCCAGGATCGCCAGCCCGCGGGGCAGGGTGGGTTCGGGGACCAATTGGAGGGTACTGGTGTCATGGGTGGGGACGTGACTACGACCCAGGCCGGGCAGGATGCGATCCGATTGGAAAGCAGCGACGTCATCGGGATGGTGAACCAGGACCGCAGACCGGGTGGTGGGGCGGATCACCCCAGGCTGGGTGACGACCCTGCCGAGAAGCGAGTTGACCAGCGTTGACTTGCCGGCGCCGGTGGAGCCGCCCACCACACACAACAGCGGCGCATCGAGCGCCGAAAGCCGCGGCAGTACATAGTCGTCAAGCTGATGGATCTGGCTCGCGGCGACCTGGTGAGCCTCATCGCTCCCAGGAAGAGTGAGCGGGAACCTCGCCGCCGCCAGGGCATCCCGGAGTTCGCTGAGCGCCTGGGACAGGGCGGCAATGGACATAGGTGGTTCAGCCTTTCGGTGGCCCCCATCTGGGGTCGACGGGTGAGTGCTCGGCAGAGCCTACCGGTGCGGGGGCCATCGCGGCAGGCACCTGCGCAGGGGACGCGCCCGGCGGTGCCCACATCGGATCAACAGCCAACACCCGACGTCGCCGCAGTCTGGGGAGGGCGGGCCAACGGAACTTCTGGGTCCGGGCGTCGGTGATGGCGAGTGGCCGCAACCCTTGCGCAGCAGCGATCAGCTCTCGCTCCCGGGGCAGCGCCCCGCTATCTATCAACCCCCGGGTTTGCGAGTCGCGCAGGTAGACCAGTTCGCTCATGGTGCGCTGCAGGCGCACCGTAGCCCGGATCGATCGCCAGCCGTAGCTGATGGACGTGAGGACACTGCGCCACCGGGTGCGCTGTCGGGAAAAAGCCCGAATGTCAGATTCGGGCAGCCAGCCAGCCCGAACATAGTCGGTAAGCCGATTCCGATGACGGCGACCCTCCTGGATGACTCCCAGCAGCAGCCGGACAGTGATGGTCACAACTATCAGCCAGCCGCTCACCCCCAGTAGTTTTTCCGACGCACCCGTACTGGCGAGGAAATTGAAGGCCATGTGGCCTAGAACCGCCCCGAGATAGCCCACGACCGGGGCGATGACCCGGACTACTTTGCTCCGGGCCCGGAGCCCGACGATCAGCCCAACGCCGGTCATGGTGGTGAATAGCGGGTGGCCGAAAGCCGTGAATACCCCACGGAGCAGCACGATCTCGGTGAAGGCAGCTTCGGGGTCGCCAGCCTCAATGGTGGTACTGGCATACATGATCACGCGGGAGTAATAGAGGATGTTCTCGGTGAACGCGAAGCCTGCTGCCGCGAGCCCCGCCAGGGCCACCGCCTGCAACGTCGTGACCAGCCGATACCGCAGGAATATGGCGATGACGAACAGAATCGTCCCCTTGGTGGCCTCCTCCACCACCGGAGCTACGAAGACTGCCGCTCGGGCCCCGCTGGCCGGATCACCGTCTCCGGCGATCGCGAGGTGCTGCGCCGCCCAGGTGTTGACCTCCATCGACAAAGCGGTGGAGACGCAGGCCCCCCAGCCGAGCGCCAGGAACCACAGCAGCGGCCGGGCTGGCCGGAACCTGTCCAGCCAGATAAACAGCACCACCCAGACAGCCAGCGTGGGCAGGGCGTAGCGCGCGGACTTCTCGATGGCGGCAAGATTTATCCCCGGCCGGATACCATCCGGAACCTCGATATCAGCAGAGATCAGCCCATACATCCACAACAAACAACTGGCATAGACGATGACCGCGCCGAGCACGATCCAGGTCCACGGCGAACGCAGGATCGTGCCCAGACCGAACGGACGAGCATCAGGCACCGGAGGGACACCGTTAGCGCGACGCGCGCGTGCAGCTATCACCTCCGAAGACATGCCGCCAGCGTACCCGAGCCAGCCAGGCCTGCAGCGGGAGAGGTCGGCCATCAGGTAGGACGGCTGCCTGCCCACCACCTGGATAGCTACCGTGAGTGACACACCTCAGCCATCGCAAGGAACCCTATGCCCAACCCGATGCCGACCCCCTCGGCCCCGGCACCGCCAGACAGCGCTGCTGCGGTACAGCGGCGCACCCTGGTCGTGCTCTCGATCGCCCAGGTGATCGGCACCATCGGGATCGGGGTGGCCCCGTCCATCGGGGTTCTGCTGGCCGGGCAGATCACCGAGAACGAAGCCTGGGCGGGATTGGCGCGTAGCCTCAGCACCTTGGGAGCCGCACTGGTCGGTCTCCCCCTGGGTAGTTTCGCCGCTCGCCATGGCCGCCGCTGGGCCCTGGCCATCGGATGGTGGCTCGCCTCGGCAGGTGCAGTTCTGGTCGCCGTAGCCGCCCAATGGATGCTCCCGATTCCGCTATTCGCAGGGCTGCTGCTGGTGGGCACTGGCTCGGCGGCCGGGCTGCAATCACGATTCGCGGCCACGGATCTGGCTGACCCGCGCCGTCGCGGCCGGGCCTTGGGAATCGTCGTGTGGGTGGGCACGCTGGGATCCGTGCTGGGCCCCAACCTGGGCATCCCGGGCCAGGTGCTGGGCACCGCCACCGGACTCACGCTCTACGCCGGTGCCTTTCTTATCGCCGCCGCTTGCCTAGCGCTGGCCGGGCTGATTGTCTTCAGCTTCTTGCGACCCGATCCACTACTCCTGCTCAACCACACGCCCGACACTCGCGCTGTTTCAGCAACGCCCCCTCGGCGACGGTTCGGGAGAATCCTGGCTGCAGTCACCGAGATTCGCGCCAACCAGCGCGCACAGACCGCCACCCTGGCCATCTTGTCCGCACAGGTCGTCATGGTGGCCATCATGACTATGACCCCGGTCCAGCTCAATCACCATGGCGGGTCTATCGCGATCATCGGAATCACCATCAGCCTGCACGTGGTGGGTATGTATGCCCTCGCCCCATTGGTCGGGATCGGCACCGACAGCATCGGCTCGCGCGGCATTATCGGCATCGGCATCGGCGTCTTGCTCGTCTCGTTGGTGATCAGCACCATGTGGCCGGCCAACACCGCCGCGATCATGGTGGCCCTGACCCTGCTTGGGTTGGGGTGGTCGTTTGTCAATGTAGCCGCCTCGGCGCTGTTTAGCGCCGCCGTCTCCGACAAAGCCCGAGCGTCGGCTCAAGGCGGGGTGGACGCGCTCGCCAACCTGTGCGGCGCCCTGGCCGCGTTCGCGGCCGGACCCCTACTGATCGCCACCAGTTTCTCGGTGTTGTCGGTACTCGCGATGCTGCTGCTCGTACCGTTAACCGTGCGCATCGTCCTCCATGCTGTCTAGCACGACCCGCCAGGCAACTCACCGAGCACCCAACCTGCACCACCGGCGAGGAGCAGGCCATCCACCACATCAGCTGACAGCGATGGACCCCGGGGTCCACCGCGGCCGCCGACGCCGTCATTCCACGCCAGGCGATCTCGAAACCAGCCTCACAGCGCCTCCGGGCTGCTGGATTGTCCAAAAATTCGCCCCGCACGATTACCTGGTAGTACGTCAGACCGACGAGCAGATCGAATCCCGCGACCGGATCAAGGTCGGGGCGGAGAATTCCCTGATAGACGCCCCGCCGCAGGGCATTCTCGAGGATGGGGCGCCGCTGCGTCACATGGGTGTCCCAGTAGGCACGTTGCCAGTCCCAATCGGTCATCGCCAGCCGGATCCGCTGCCGAAACCGTTCCTGATGGATCGAAGCCGGGCGCAACAGCATCGTGCGAACGTCCTCCTTGAGATCACCATCACTGGGGATCTCGGCCGGGGTCACCCGGTCCACATCCAGCGCGGCCGCGAGGAGTTCGGTGACCGATCTACAGCGGCGGTAGCCCGGATCGCTTCGACGACGCTGAGGTAGTCGGGTACGTCGGTGACCTCGACCTCGCGTCCGGTCTGCTCTGCCAGGAGGTCTCCGAAGACATCCACCGGATTCTCAGCAGTCGGGTCGTCGCTGAGCGGAATGGTCGCAATGGTGATCGGGTGCTGGGAGTCGGTAGCCGCGCTCGCGTCGGCACAGAGCAGGGTCAAGGTGGTGTATCGCATAGTGTCCTTTCGTCTGCCACGTTCATGACCCACGACGAGCACACCAGCGCCGAGTTGCCAGCTATTTCGAGAACATCAGACACGGAATCAAACAACAGATGAACAGTTAGGGATGCGCTGATCAATGCTGTCCTGTGCGAGGACGTGCCGGGCGGGATGAACCGCGACCCCGCATCTGGTGGGTGTACTGGATGTCCATCGCCAGATGCGGGGGAAGCGGTTCGCCCGATCCGGTGCGCCGCAGCCAGGGCATGTTAGGGCTCGCCCGTCCGAGCACGAACTCGTCTTCGGCCATGGCCGGACCCAGTTGCGGCCAGCCTGCGCGCGGCTCACGACACCATTGGTCTCGGCGGCGCCCCCGGGAGGATTCGAACCTCCGACCGTCGGATTAGAAGGCCGCTGCTCTGTCCCCTGAGCTACGGGGGCCTCGCGCTGATTGTAGTGCCCGTGCCGCCAGCCGAATAGTTGTCCGCGGGGCAGTTTGCATCGCGCCGATGGTGGCTCACCGGTACAGTCTGATGAAGCCCGCCCAAGGAGAAACTACCGTGACCCATCCCACGGCCCGACACTCTTCCAGCACCGAGGTCGATGCCATCACCCCCCACGGCGACCACCAGGGGTCACCGCAGGCACCCGGCATCGAACCGGGCGGTGCACCCACGAACATAGAACAGGCCATCCTTCGCTGGCGGCTTCTGGTGGCTCTGGGCTACGCCATCGCCGTCTGCGGCGGATTCGCAGCTGGCCTGATACTCATGCCCCAGGCGGCAACCCTCACCGAACAGGCATGGATCTCGTTCCTTCCGATGGCCAGCACCTGCTTGGTGATCCTCGCCGTGCTGGCAGCTATCGCCCGTTTCTATCCGCCACGCGAGCACGCCCCAACCCAGGTCACCATCCCGGATGGCCCGGCACAGCACTACCGGCGTTCCGCACGCCTACCCACCAACCTGATCGCGCTCCCGTTCGCCCTTATCGGACTGTGGTGTTTCACTGTCACCGCGGTCGCCTGGGCTTCCGGGGACAGCCCGCGGCTCACCAGCATCATTCTCGTTCCCGCTGGCATCGCCACCCTCGGGATCGCGCTCTTCATTCTCATCAGCCACACCTCTCCGGGTGGGCTGTGGCTCACCAGCACCCATCTCATCAACACAACCCATGGGCTCCGGGTCACCGTCCGCTACGACGAGATCATCGACGTTCTCGCCCTCACCGATGAAAGTCGGGTAGTGGTGGCCGTCGGCACCCTCGAATCCCTCGTGCAAGCTCGGCAATCGTCTGTCCTCTCCCGGAAAGCCACTGATGAACCGGTCTTGGCTATCTCCACCACCGGCATGCCCGGTGGCCCCCAGGCCATCGCCACGGACATCGCCCGACGTACGCGCAGCCGCGCGTTCTACCGAATGCCCACCCTCCGCGGCAATAGTGAGTGGCTCAGGGTCTAGAAGCCTAGTCACCCACTGTCTCGCGGCCCCGGGATACTATCAGCGGATCCGGGTCGTAGACGACAGAGTTGTCCCTGCCCTCGTAGTCAAACTGGTTGAGGAAGGCCCGCATCGCATTGAGCCGGGCTCGTTTCTTGTCATTGCTGCGGATGGTGGTCCACGGTGCATGGTCGGAATCGGTGCGCTGGAACATAGCCTCTTTCGCAGCGGTGTAGTCTTCCCACCGATCCAGAGACTCCAGGTCCATCGGGGAGAGTTTCCAGCGGCGCACCGGGTCGATCTGGCGGATGGCGAACCGGGTGCGCTGCTCCCGCTGAGTCACTGAGAACCAAAACTTGGTGAGATGGATACCCGATTCGATTATCATCCGCTCGAACTCAGGCACTTGCCGCATGAAGATGTCGTATTGCTCATCGGTGCAGAAGCCCATCACTCGCTCTACACCGGCCCGGTTGTACCAGGACCTGTCGAACATGACGATCTCGCCCAAGGTAGGGAAGTGCTGGATATAGCGCTGAAAGTACCACTGTCCCTGTTCGGTGGTCGTGGGTTTGTTGAGCGCCACCACGCGAGCGGCACGCGGATTGAGATGTTCTGTGAACCGCTTGATGGTGCCACCCTTGCCCGCCGCATCCCGGCCCTCGAAGACGACGATGTGCCGGTGTCCATGGTCCTGCCCCCAGTACTGCAGCTTGAGCAGTTCCACTTGCAGTAGATACTTCTCGTCCTCGTAGGCCTCTCGGCTCAAGAGCTCGTCATAGGGATAGTCCTGCCGCCAGGTCTCCACCGCCCGCCCGCGCGGATCAAGCAGTTCGGGATCGGAACCTTCCGCTTCCCCGACAGTGAATCCGTCCACCACCAGCTTGTCGATAAACTGGCGCAGGTTCTCTCGCTGCGCCTGTGGCTCGGCGTGAACTCCGGCATCGGTCGTGGAGTTCATCGCGCTACCCCTCCTCACAGGCTCGGACCGCCAGTAGTGCAGCCGCTCAACTCCCCACCCTAGCCCGGTGCACCGTAGAGTGGCCTCCGTGACGGACAGACTGGTATGGATCGATTGTGAGATGACCGGGCTTAGCCTTGAGACCGATGCCCTCATTGAGGTGGCCGCGTTGGTCACTGATGGGGACCTTAACGTCCTCGGCGATGGCGTCGACCTCGTGATCCGCCCCGACGAGGCCACGCTGGAATCCATGGGCGACTACGTGCGAGAGATGCATACAAAGTCCGGGCTTTTGGATGCGCTCCCTGCTGGAACGACGCTGACTGATGCTCAACATCAGGTGCTCGCCTATGTGCGGGAGCACGTTTCCGAGGAGCACAAAGCCCCGCTCGCCGGCAATACGGTGGGGACCGACCGGATGTTCCTCGCTCGGGATATGCCCGAGCTTGAGGGGTTTCTCCACTATCGCAATGTAGATGTGAGCACCATCAAGGAGCTCTCGCGTCGCTGGTTCCCCAAGGCGCTGTTCGCTGGCCCTAATAAGGGCGGGAACCATCGGGCCCTCGCCGACATCATGGAGTCCATTGAAGAGTTGCGCTACTTCCGGGAGGCCGTCTTCGTACCCTCCCCTGGCCCAACCCGTCAGCAGGCCCGCGAGCTCGCCGTCCGGCACGAAGGCTCCCTCACCCGCACTCTCGCCCCCGAGCCTCAGGGCTAATTTCTTGCCGACCGGCTCTGCACGGTAAGCTATCCTCCGCGGTACGGAGCGATCCGCACCCATGGTGGGTATAGCTCAGCTGGTAGAGCACCTGGTTGTGGTCCAGGATGTCGCGGGTTCAAGTCCCGTTACTCACCCCAAACGGGTCAGGTGTGAACTTGCGACCAGGGGTCCGCCCTTGGTCGCGGTTCCCGCCTGGCCCATTTTCTTCGCCTCGGCGGCCCAGCTCAGGGCGTCGGCATGGAGGCCGGAGAGGCTCAGCCCGTCGTACGGGTTCCGGGAGCCGACGCGCACGTCGTTGTCCTCGTCGATGTAGATCGCCTTGACCAGCACCTGATTGATGAGCCGACGGTTCGCGTCGTCGGCGTGCTCGTAGATGTCGGCGGCGTTGGACAGCAGTTTCAGGGAATCATCGAGGTTCTCTCGCGAAGCGGCGTAGTGGCCGTGGTGCGCGGTGATCCGGTGCTCGATCGTGTCCAACGACGCGGTGATGCGGTCCTGCTCTCTCTTGAGGAGGTCGAGCGGGACAGCCCCGGCGTAGTGGGCTTGGAGCAGCTTCTGCTGCTCGCCTTCGAGCTGGGTTCTCCGGGACGCGAGGTCAGCGAGCTCGGCGGCTCCTTCCGCCATCATCTCGTCGAACCGGGCATGAATCATCGCCGAGACCGCCTCGATCGTTTCCGGGTCGATCTGCACCTTGGTGTAGAAGCGCTCGATGAGTCGTTCGACCTGCTCGATCAACATCGCCTGCCGGGCGCAGTCGCCCCGGCCGCCATGCCGGCTGGCGCACACGAAGTACGGGTAGATCGTGCCCTGACTGCTCCTCGCGTTGCACACCAGCAACCGCGACCCGCACTGCCCACAGAACACCGTCCCCTTCAAGTAGTGCTCATGGACTTGCGTCGCATCCGCGGCCGAGCGGTGCGTGCCGAGCACGGTCTGCACCTGATCCCACACCTCGTTGGGGACGATCGCCTCGTGCACTCCCGCGTACGTGACTCCCTGGTAGCGGACGCTGCCCTTGTAGTACGGGTTCGTCAGCATCCGATGCACCGACGACTTGCCGATGGGTCGGGATGGTCGCCGCGGCGACGCTGCTGTCGTGAGCCCGCGCGCCACGAGTTCATGGTGGAGTT
>JBKEBU010000138.1:0-30247 GCA_047973325.1 Propioniciclava sp.
TCCAGACCTTCCCGTTCGCGATGCAGGAGATTCGCGAGAACGCTGGGCTGCGCGGCAAGAGGTTCGCGGTCATCGCCGACGAGGCCCACTCCTCACAGACCGGACGCACCGCCGCCGACCTCAAAGCAGTGCTCACCGCCGAAGAGTTGGCCGCAGCCGAAGACGGCGGAGAGATCGACGTCGAAGCGCTGCTCGCTGCCGAGGCCGGCGAGCGCGCGAGTTCGGACAACATCTCCTACTTCGCGTTCACCGCGACCCCGAAGGCCAAGACGCTGGAACTGTTTGGCCGCGTCTCTGCCGGCGGCGATCTACCGGTGCCGTTCCACGTCTACTCGATGAAGCAGGCGACCGAGGAGGGCTACATCCTTGACGTGCTGCGCGGCTATCACTCGTTCCAGATGGCCTTCAAGGTCGCCGGCACCGCCGAAACCGAAGTCGAGGTCGACCAAGCCGAGGCGACCATGCGGGTCAAGCGGTGGGTCAAGCTCAGCCCGCAGACCATCGCCCAGAAGTCCGCCCTCATCGTCGAGCACTTCCGCGAGAACGTCGCCGCGCTGCTCGAAGGCCACGCCAAGGCGATGGTCGTCTCCGACTCCCGCCTCGCAGCCGTGCGCTACAAGCGCGAGATCGACAAGTACGTCGCCTCCAAGGGCTACGAGATCGGCACTCTCTCTGCGTTCTCCGGCTCCATCAGCGACCCCGAGTACGGCATCGAAGACGCCACCGAAGCGTCAATGAACCCCGGCGCTGGCGACCTGCGCAAGGCGTTCGCCACGGACGCCTACCAAGTGATGATCGTCGCCAACAAGTTCCAGACCGGCTTCGATCAACCGCTGCTGTGCGCGATGTACGTGGACCGGCGCCTCTCTGGTGTGACGACGGTGCAGACACTCTCGCGGCTCAACCGCACGTACCGGACGCCGTCGGGTCAGGTGAAGGACTCGACGATGATCGTCGACTTCGTGAACGTGCCTGAGCAGATTCAGGCGGACTTCGCGCCGTACTTCACAGATGCGTTCTTGGAGACCGCGACCGACCCGAACCTTGTGCACGACATCGCTACCAAGCTCGACACCTCCGGGGTCTACGAGCCCAGCGACATCGAAGTGGTCGTGGATGCGTGGGTGACGGGCAAGGGCAACCAGGCCCTCGACTCGGCCTTCGCGCCAACCCTCACCCGGTTCCACACCCGTCACGCCAACGCGATCGTCGCTGACGACAAGGCCGAGCTCGATGCGCTCGCGATCTTCACCAAGGACCTCGGCCGCTTCGTCCGGGTCTACGACTTCATGAGCCAGATCGTCGACTACGGCAGCGCCGACCTGGAGAAGCGCTCCATCTTCTACCGACTTCTCGCGAAGCGCCTGCATGACCGTACCGATCAGGACGAAATCGACCTCTCCTCGCTCTCGCTCGTAGCGGTGCGCCAGATCGACAAGGGCCAGACCGACCTCGGCCTCGGTGAGAAGGTTGGCTTGAAGGGCATGACCGAGGCCGGGTCTGCCGAAAAGAAGGACCCAAAGATGGTCGCCCTCCAGGAGGTCATCGAGAGGCTGAACGACCTGTTCGGTGCCGAGGAGTTCACCGCCAGCCAGCCCGAGTCGTTCGTGCGCGCCCTCATCGATCGGATGCTGGAGAACGAGGGACTCGTCCAGCAGGCCCGCGTCAACAGCGTCAAGCAGTTCGCTGAGAGCCCCGACTTCGACGAGGCCGTGGTCGACGCCGTCGCCGACAACCAGAGCGCGCACAAGGTGATCGCCGAATACTTCTGGTCCGACGCCCCCGGGCGCCCCACCCTGATCCTCGCCCTCGCCAAGGCGTTTCACGAACTCGCCGCAGAGGTCGACGTCGCATGACCTCCGCCGAGCCTCGTGCGGATGGGCCACGACTACGCTCGCTCCGACCTCGCTACGTTGAGGCCGAGCACGGGCTTTACGTCTCGCTCCTGGCGAACGACATTGCTGGCGAGAGTCCGTCGCAGAACATCGCGGTTTCCGGGGCGTACGGCAGCGGCAAGAGCAGCGTGCTCGAAGGCTTGCTCGTGGAACTCGAACGCCGCTCAGTTGAGGCCATCCAGGTATCGCTCGCCACGCTGAACCAGTCCCGGGAGGCGTTGCTGGAGGTGTCTGGCGAGGCTACGCTCACGGCGGCGCTGGAGAAGGAGGTCGTCAAGCGACTTCTCTATAGCGCGAAGCCGTCCCAGATCCCGCGGTCTCGTTTCAACCGGATCGGAAGCTTCCGGCCGTGGCCAGCCGTTGGCCTTGCGGCAGTCGCAAGCACTCTCGTCACCGGGATGGCCCAGACTTTCGGTGTATCGCTTCCGCTCGATCAATTCGCGGACGCCAGAGACTGGGCAGCTTGGACTGGCCCAGCGCTCGACCTGCTTTCGGTAGGCGCCCTCGCCTTTGGCGGCCAGGCCGCGCTGTCATCGTTCCGACTCAGCCAGATCGCAGTCGGTCCTGCCACGCTCTCGCTCGATGACAAGGACGGCAACTACTTCGATCATTTCCTCGACGAGATCATCTACTTCTTCCAGCGGACGAGGGTCCGCGTGGTCCTGTTCGAGGACCTTGATCGGTTCAACGATCCGGGGATCTTCTTAGCGCTTCGCGAGCTCAATAACCTGCTCAACAGTTCCAAACAGGTCGACCAACGAGTCACTTTCGTTCACGCGACTCGTGACAGCTTGTTCGTCAGGGCTGCAGAGGGCGACGACGCCGAGCATGACACCCTGCCGGATCGGCATGCTCGGCATGGCTCGGACTCGGCTGCCTCTGACAGGGCGAAGTTCTTCGACCTCGTTGTCCCGATCGTTCCGTTCATTTCGCATGAGGTGGCCGCGGACCTGCTTCTGACTGCGCTCAAGGACCTGCCTGCGAACCTCGTGCCGTCGCGAGGTCTTGTCGCTCTGGCCGGGCGCCACTTCACCGACATGCGGGTCATCTTGAGCATTCGCAACGAATTCGAGGTGTTCGCCTCGGAGCTCCTCGCGAAGTCTGCCGTGGAAGGGCTCTCGGTAGACCAAATGTTCGCTGCCGTCCTCTACAAGCACCTCCACTTGGACGACTTCGAACGCATCCGGACCGGCGCGAGCCTTCTCGATAACGCGATCGACCGAATCCGCACGGGCGTTGCATCCTCTGTCACCAAGCTCGATGAAGAGATCGCGGGTGTCGAGGACGCGATCGAGTCGTCCTTGGCAATCGAGAAGCGGTCCGCAGCGGCCAGCGCTCGTCTGCTGGGCCGTCTCGACGCGTCTCTCAAGATGTTCGGCGGGGGACAGGTCCAGAGCATCACCGTTGCCGGCTCGACCGCGACCGCGCGCGACGCCATCGGCACGACGGCCTTCTGGCAGGCCCTCGGCGCGGCTGCCGAGAAGAAGCTCACGGTCCAGTCAAACCAAGGTACGCGCGAGATTGCTGGGGCGGATCTGGACACCTTCCTCGGCACCGACCGCGACCCCAAGACCTGGACGCGTAACGAACTGCAAAGGGACCGGCGGAAACTCGCTCAACTTCGCGCAGCACGCAGTTGGCTGCGAGCGGCAAGTATCGCAGAGTTGGTAGGAGGACCGTTCCCTGCAGTGCCGGCCGACTCCTCGCATGAATGGTCCGTTCTCGGCGCGGACTGTAGGAGCATCTTCGATGACGCACTGACCTTTGAATTGATCCGAGGGGGATACCTGGACCAGAACTTCGCGTTGTACACGACCAAGTTCCACGGTGCGATCCTCAGCGCTGATGCGAGAAGCTACATGATGCAGTACGTAGATCGCCATCGCAGCGATCCGCTCTTCAAACTCAGCTCCGTGGATGCGCAGGAGATCATCGCGCGCCTTGGCGACGCTTTCCTGAGCGATGAAAGCGCCTTGAACGTGGCGGTCGTCGACTCGCTCATTGAGACGGGCGCTGCAAGACTTCCGGCACTTCTGGAGACGGCAGGGCAGGCGGTCGACTTCCTCCTGACCTATCTTACGAATGGCAAGTTCGCCGACTCGCTGCTTCAGAGACTGGCCCCCGCGCGAGCAGACATCCTCGACGTGATCTGCTCAGCAGAGACGCTCTCCGAGGCAAGTCGTCGAGGCCACCTGAGCACCTGCCTCTCGACGCTCTCCGAAGACATCGACTACAGCGTGTCGCCCGCAACAGCCAGGGTCCTCGCGTCCGAACTGGACTCGCTACCCTTCCTTTCGGAGTCGCTGGACCCCGCTGCCTCTTCTGCCGTACGCGAACTCCTAGCGACGAACTCGTTGAGCGTCGCCGATCTGTCCAAGGTGGCGGAACCCCTTCGCTCGGACTTGGTGGAGGGCGGATGCTTCGCCGTAACGCGACACAACCTTGAGAACGTCACTGCGAACGCCGAAGCGATTGGGCTGGACACCATCGGCGGTTTGGCCGACGGGGTCGGGCATCACCTTCTGACCTCCTCCTTTGATGAGTACTTGGCGGCGATAGCTGAGGACCCCGCAGCATCGATCGTGGACTTGAGCGAGAACTTGGACTCCGTCGTTAGGGCAGTTGCCGACCACGCGCCTGATGATCTGGGTGCCGCGCTTGCGTCCGTCAGAGGCGGCGCGAAGTACGGCGACATCTCTCAGGCGCCAGAGGCGGTCTACAGCGAACTTGCTGGTGCCGGGTTGGTGACGCTGACAAGGACCAATATCAGTCATTACATCTCGGTTGTCGGTGAGATTGATGATGCGCTTGCAACCCAGCTGAACCAAACCCGAGCCGTCGCCGTTAGCGAGGTAGACGCGGGCGAGACCGAAGAGGAGTCGGCTCGGCACGACTTGGCGACGGCTATAGCGACATGCAGTCATCTGGGCACTGAGGTCAAACTCGACCTCGTTGTGTCGCTGAAGACACGTACAACGCTCGACGTCAGCGCGTTAAGGCTCTCTGATCCAGGTCTCGCGAGAGGCCTGCTCAGTGCGAGTGAGATCTCCGACGATGCAGAGACGTTCGAGGCGCTCGTTGCAGCGCCGTGGCCGGTATTCGAGGCGGCGGCCACGGTGTCGAAGGCATTCGACGGCTTGGTAGCTCAATTGCCGCTAACCGATGGCCTACTGGCCAAGCTGCTGGCGAGCGATCAGATCCAGGAGTCGGCAAAGCGCGCCGTCGTCGCTGCGTTCGAGACTTTCCAGCCAGCTCTGGGGCCGGCGAGTGCAGGGGCCTGGCTCTCTGCGTCGGAGAAGCTGGGGTTGAGGCTGACCGCTTCGCAAGCTGTCGCCCTTGCACAAGCTGGCGCCTCGGGTAGCCAGATCCTCGACTACATCTACAGCGAGCGTGCTCGTCTCTCGGCGACAGACATGGTTGCCCTGCTGGCTTTTGCCCCAACGCCGTACTCTTCGCTTGCCACAGCCAACGGGGCAAACCTCACGTTGGCAGGCGGAGATGGTCTGCGAGGAGTCCTGCAAGCCCTGAAGGCAGCAGGCACCGTGACCGAGTTTCGCAAGAAGATGCTTCAAGATCAGTTCGACGTCCACATGGCCGGGTGACGCAAATGTCAGAGGCCGACGAGAAGAGGATGAAGCTCCGGTATGCCGGAGTCTGTCGTATCTGTGGCATGGACCTGCCCGCCGGTGCGGATGCGACCTACAAACGCTCGGCCAAGACCGTTCGCTGTATCGAGTGCCGGGCAGGCGCGGATGTCGTGGAGGCCCAGTCGCCGATGGTTGTGGAGAGCCTAGAAGCCAACAGCGGCGTGGCCGGATCGTCGGCTCGCCGCGAGTACGAGAGGCGCAAGGCCAAGGACGAGGAGCGTCTGCGTCAGAAGTGGGGCAAGCTCGGCGGCATCGCCGTCGCTCTGTCCGACGAGAAGCAAAGCACGAAAGCGTGGGCCGCCGGAGCGGTCGGCGAGGAGCGCCTGGGTGCCCGGCTCGATTCCCTCGCCTCGGAGGCGATCGCGGTCCTGCACGACCGACGCATCCCCGGCACGAGGGCCAACATCGACCACATCGTCATCACAGCAGGCGGGATCTGGGTCGTCGACGCGAAGCGCTACAAGGGCAGGCCAGAGCTGAAGATCGAAGGCGGCATCTTGCGTCCTCGCGTCGAGAAGGTTCTGGTCGGTCGCCGCGACTGCACGAAGCTGGTCGACGGTGTGCTGAAGCAAGTCGAGCTCGTCCGCGAGGTCGTTGGTGACCTCCCGGTCACGGGTGCGCTCTGCTTTTGTCGAGGCAGACTGGCCGCTCGTCGGCGGAGCATTCACCACCCGGGACGTCCACGCGGTCTGGCCGAAACGGCTCGCGAAGCTGCTAGGCGAAGCGGAAGGATCGGTCGATGTGCCTGCGACCCGCGAAGCATTGGCCTCGCACTTCAAGCCTGCGTGAACTCGATGACCTCCGTGTGCGCCATGCCGACACGCGGCACGACTGCCCTGGCGAAGAAGCCGAGCCAACGGCTGCTTACGACGAGCGCTGGTCCAGGGTCTCCAGGACGAACTGACACCACACATGCGCTGACCCGACCGCAAGCCGGGCGTGGCGGGGCGTCAGCCAAGTGGGCACCTCGGCCTGCCCGTGACCAGTTCCGACTTGGTTGCGCAACTCCGCCATCCCCACCCCGATCCGGGACACCGCACCCAGGAGGGTGCGGATACCGACGGCGTTCTCTGCGCTGTCTTCCACCTGCTTGGCGTTGAGGCCGAGCGCGGTGTGCGCTTTGGCCACGAGGCTGGGCAGATCGTCGCTCGTTCGATACTCGACCCCAGAGCGCTTCAGCACCAACTTCGCGGTGGACTCGACGAGCTCCTTGGCTGAGCCGACCGCGAGTCTGGGGTCGTTGTCGAGGTTGCGTTCTATCCGGTCCAGGTGGTCGCGAATAGCACCGGGGTCGTCCAAGGTAGAGAGCGCTTCCTCGGTCACCTTCGGCCCTGACCCTCCAGCGGTGAGAGCTTCGAGACGGTCGTGGATCGGGTTGAACAGGTCGGCCAGCAGGTCCCGACGTGCTTGCCACCCGCCGCCTCCCGAAGCTCCCTTGCGGATCCAGTAACTGCGGAAGCTGTCGAAGTCGCGGAATCCGAGTTCGACGTTACGCATCCCGATGCGCGCCAGGACGGCCTTCAGCGTGGTGAGCAGCTTGCGTGCCTCGGCGTTGTCGAGCTCGCTGCCGTTCGTACCGTACTTCTGGTACTCGTCGTGAGTGAGCTCAGCCAGAGCTTTCGATACCTCAAGGTCGGACCAGGTGGAGGACGGTGCTGCAGCGATCTGGTCGAGCAGTTCCGTGTGAAGCCGCGTCGTCTCGCTTGTTCCCCACGGGCTGGTGTCCTTCTCGGTGATGAAGAACTCGCTGCTGTCCACGCCACTATGGTTCCAGCCGGAACGTGGAGGCGTATGCCGCATCGCCGAGGACGCGACCGACTGAGTGGCGTGCGGCTCCGGCCGAGGAGTCGAGGGTGACGGCGACGGGGACGCGGGTCCACCGGAGATTGACTGGTCGGCGAAAGCCGGCGCGAGGATGTCCCGAGACGTTTCGAGAGGTCATCAGAAAGTCATCAGAAACGATGGGCAACGGCTCCGAGATGATCCGATAGACTTGTGACCGTCCGATGGAGAATCTCCAGTCCAGCCCGAGGTTTTCCAGCGGGACCCGAAGTTTGAGGTAGCGGATTCAGGCCCTCCGATCTCTCCCAGCGGTCGCAGGTTCAAATCCTGTTCCCGCTACATTGTGATGTCACCGCTACATCACTGCCACAACGGCAAGGTTGAAGCCCGGGTGAGGTTCCGCGACGACGACGGACAACTCCGGCTCGTCCAAGCCACCGGGGACACTCGCACCGCTACGGAGCGGGCGTTGAAGAAGAAGCTGACCCGTCGGGACAGCTTCTCGGCCGGGAGCCGTCACCTGTCGGCCGACAGCACCTTCGGGGGCCTCGTCGAGGCCGACATGTTGGGCCACACGTCCCCGAAGATCACCAAGTAGCACTACATCAAACCCCTACGAGACCGTGAACAGGGAAACGGCACAAGGACCACGCGCCGGAAGCCGGTGACGTAGTCGGCAAAGACCAGTGGGTGTGCGGCGGTCTTGCCAACCTGTCTGGCGCCTAGGGATGCGCTGATCAAACATGCCCTGGCTGCGGCGCACCGGATCGGGCGAACCACGTCCCCCACATCTTGGTGATGGACCTCCAGTCCACCCACCACATGGGGGGTTGCGGTTCATCCCGCCCGGCACGTCCTCGCACAGGACAGCATCAATCAGCGCATCCCTAGAGGCTCCCGCCCCGGCTTTCCACCCGCCCAGCCAACTCGCGTAGCACCTCAGGTGAGGTCACCTCCGCGCCCAACGGATTCCTGGTCTTGCCAGCACCGTGGTAGTCACTCGACCCCGTTGTCAGGAGCCCCAACCTATCGGCGATGTCGGCCAGCCGAGCGCGGGTCTCCCCGGGATGGTCTGGGTGGGCCACCTCCAGGCCCTCCAGACCGGTGCTATCCACCACGTCGGCCAGCACCGGTTCAGTCAGGTAGCGCTCCGCCCCGCGAGACCAGACATGCGCGATCACGGCCGCTCCCCCGGCGTCATGCACCAACCCAATCGCCTCTATCAGCTCGGCTGCGTAGCGTTCTACGTAGGCCGGTCCTCCCTCGGCAAGATAGGTGTCGAAGGCCTCGTCACGGTTAGCAACGTACCCTCCGGCCACCATGGCGTCGGCCACATGCGGGCGCCCGACCGATGCACCGTGGGCGTGCGCATCCACGTCGGCCCAGGTAAGCGGAATTCCCAGATCTGCGAGCCGAGTCAGCGTCGCCGGGATTCGGGTCAGGCGTCCCTCCCGAATCCGCGCAAGTTCGGCACCCAGCCGAGCCGACATCGGATCGCAACCGTAGCCGAGCAAGTGCACCGACCTCCCCTGAAACTGGGTGGAGATCTCCACCCCAGGCAGCACCGCGAGCCCAGTAGCCGCGGCCGCGCGCCGAGCCTCCTCCAGGCCATCGAAGGTGTCATGGTCGGTGAGCGCGAGCACATCCAAACCAGCGGCAGCTGCTTCCGCCACCAATTCCGCAGGAGTATCGGTGCCATCCGAGTGGGTCGAGTGAGTGTGCAGATCGATGCGCATGCGACTAGTAAACCCGAGCTACCCCATCAGAGCAGCAGCGATCGGAGCGTGCGCACCGCGACCGTCATCCGGGCCAAGCTGGCCTCAGCCTCCGTGAGCTCGTGCAACTCGGTGACATCACGCTCCACCCCACCCACGCTGACCTCCCAGGCCGCCACCACCGTGGGCGCATCCAGGTCCGCCGGACCGGGCTGGGCCAAGGCCTGCCGCACCAGTTCACTCAGCAGCCGCAACGCGTCCTCACGCAGGGCCGCCCGCGCAATGGTGTCCCAGGGTGTGGCGCGGGGCAGCTCATCCACTCGATCCAGGACCCGGTCGATCCCCAGCCGGTCCGCGATCATGAAGAAGACCTGGCCGGTGTGTACCAGTGGTCGTCCGGCATCCTGAGCGAGCTTGACCATCGGAAGCGCCAGGTGCACCACCCGGGCCAGGCCCGCCCGACGGGCCAAGGCCTCCCCGACACCCGCGCGTAGGTAGCCAGCGGCCGTTTCCTCTGCCTGCTCCCGCATCCTCGGGGTCATCAGCTCCCACCAGTACCCGTCGAGCTCCTGGACGGCAGCGGTGTAAGCCCGGGTAGCAGCCGCAACATCGAGATGCCCCCGCTGGCTCGTGAGCAGCCAGCGCGTGGCTCGTTCCACCATCAGCCGGGATTCGGCCCGGAGTGCAACATCGGTCATGGCGTCCACCCTCAATTCGGGCAGCCGTACCTCATCCTGGGCGACCGAGAAGATAGATCGGACCGCCAGCTGTGCCCGGACAATCTCCTCGATAGTGGACGAGGTCTCCCCCGCTAGCCGGGCGAACGCGGTGACGCCAGCCGAGTTCACGAATCGGTTCACAGTCACCGTCGTGACAATCTCGCGCGCCAACGAATGCTTCTCCAGATCCTGGGCGTAGGCGGTTTGCAGCGCCCGCGGAAAATAGGTCACCAAGCGATCCCGCACATAGGGATCATCGGGAAGAGTCGAGGCCAGAACCTCACGCTTGAGGAACAACTTGGTCCACGACAGCAAGCTGGCCAGTTCCGGCCGAAGGAGGGTGGCCCCCTCCTCAGCCCGGTGCGCCATCTCCTCCGCATCCGGCAGCCCGGCCAGCGCCCGATCCAGGACTCCCGCAGCCTCCAACTGCACCATCCAGGACTCGTAGGCGCCCACCAGCGGTACGGCGATGGCCTGCTCTACCGACAAGGCGACGTTCTGGTCGACATTGTGGGCGAGAACCAGCCCGGCTACCTCCGCGGTCATGGATCCCAACAGGGAGCGACGTTCCGCGGCCTCCAATCGGCCAGCGGTGGTGGCCGGCTGGAGCAAGACCTTGATATTCACCTCGTGATCGGAGGTGTCGACGCCTGCAGAGTTGTCGATGAAATCTGTGTTTATCCGACCACCGCAACGGGCGAACTCGACCCGGCCAGCTTCGGTCCACCCAAGGTTCCCGCCTTCACCGGCAACCCGAGCCCGGACCATGGATCCGGTGACCCGAACAGGATCATTGGCCTTATCGCCCACATCGGTATCCGATTCGGCACTTCCCTTGACATAGGTGCCGATCCCGCCATTCCACAACAAGTCCACCGGCGCCAAAAGCACGGCCCGGATAACTTCATCGGGCGACAGTCTGATCACTGATGAATCGAGGCCGAGGGCCGCTCTGGCTTCGGGGGATATCGGAATCGACTTCACCGTCCGAGGCCAGACTCCCCCACCTGGGCTGAGCAAGCTGCGATCATAGTCGGCCCAGGTCGATCCAGGTAGATCGAACAAGCGTTGCCGCTCCGCGAACCCAGCAGCGGCCTGGGGGTCCGGATCGAGAAAGATATGGGCGTGGTTGAAGGCGCCGACCAGGCGGAGGTGTGTGCTGAGCAACATGCCATTGCCGAAGACATCCCCAGCCATGTCACCGATCCCGACACAGGTGAAGTCCTCCTGCTGACAATCGACTCCCAGCTCATAGAAGTGGCGCCGGACGGATTCCCACGCCCCCCGAGCCGTAATGCCCATGGCCTTGTGGTCATAGCCGATAGATCCGCCGGAAGCGAAGGCATCCCCCAACCAGTAGCCCCGCGCCAACGCGATCCGGTTGGCGCGGTCGGAGAACGTTGCGGTGCCCTTGTCTGCGGCCACCACCAGATAGGTGTCATCACCATCATGGCGCACCACATCCACTGGCGGGACCACTGCACCGTCGACAAGGTTGTCGGCCAGCCCGATCAGGGCATCGATGAACAGGTCGTAGCAGGCCTCACCCTCGGCGAGCCAGGCTGCGCGATCCACCTGCGGATCGGGGAGCTGCAACGGGACGAATCCACCCTTGGCACCCTCCGGAACGATCACTGTGTTCTTCACACGTTGGGCCCGGACCAGGCCCAATACCTCGGTGCGGACATCCTCGCGCCGGTCGGACCAGCGCAGCCCGCCGCGGGCCACCAGCCCAAACCGCAGGTGCACCCCCAGCACCCGGGGGCTGGTCACGAAGACCTCGACCGGGGGTCGGGGTGCTGGCAGAAGGTCGAGATCTGCCGACCGCAGTTTAAAAGCGAGGACCGGGGCTCCCGACACGAAGGCATTGGTACGTACGATGGACGCCAGCACCGCAACGAACATCCGCAGTATCCGGTCCTGATCCAGGCTTTGGACAGCGTCAATCTGGTCGGTGAGCCGCTCCAGCTGCCCCGCATATTCCGCCTCCCGCCGAGCATCAGCCACCGCTGGATCAAAGCGTGCTCGAAAGGCTGCCACCAGGCTGGCCGCGATATCGGGATTGCTGTTCAAAGCCTCGGCGGTGTACGGCTGGCTATAGGGAATACCGGCCTGCTGCAGAAATCGGGCTATGCCGCGCAACCAGCTGACTTCCCGCCAGGACAGCTGAGCCGCCATCACCAACCTGTTGAACCCGCCCGGGTGGGTATCACCCCGCCAGGAGGCAGCAAAGGCATCTGCGAACCGCTCCCGATCGGCAGACGACACGTCAGCCGCCGTTCTGCCCGGGGGGAGCTCCAATCCGAGATCGTAGAGATAGAGCGGCTCTCCCCGAAGGTCCCAGACGAAGGGACGCTCATCGAGCACTCCCACCCCCAACGCCGTGAGATGCGGCATCAGCTGGGTCAGTGACATCTCCGCCCTGGTAATTATCTTGAACCGAAGCGCGGCCGGATCCTCCGGATCATCCGGTTCGTCAAGCATGAACTTGAGGTCACCCGGAGCCCGCAGTGAGTTGGCAAGCTTCAGGTCAGCCAGCGCCTGAGCAGCGGTATAGACATCCTGGTACGACGCACCGAACTCCACCCCACGCTGTTCCGCCCCCAGGCCCGCCGCAAGGTCGTTGAAGTCGTCATCCCAGATCCGGGTGGCTTGGATCACCCGCGCCTGCACGTCCTCCCAATCCAGTGCCGCCGTGGCCCGATGGTCAGGGCGTTTGACAACCAGCGTGAGCCGCGCCAGGGCAGACTCCCCGACCACTGCGCTGAAGTCAATGTCTTCGGCATCCAGCACGTCGCTCAAGATCGCCACTATCTGCTCCCGGATCGAGGTGCGGTACCGGTCCCGAGGGACGAACACCAGGCAGGTCCAGAACCGAAAGTAGGGTCCGGGACTCACCACCAGGGCCGGACGCCCTCGCTCCAGCACCCCGATTATCTGGCGGGTTGCCTCGGTCAGCGACGCCTCCTCGCCCTGAAACCACTCCTGATGCGGGAGAGCCGCTACCGCTTCGGCAAAGACCTGTCCGGCATGAGTGTCGGGGGTCACGCCGAGGCTGGCTCGGATCCGTAGCACCCGTTCTCCGACCACCGGAATAGTGTCCACAGGTTCGGCCAGGGCTCGCATCGACCATAGCCCCAGGAAGCGGTGTTCCCCGACGACGCTGCCGTCGGGGTCGGTTATCCGTACGCCGACATAGTCGAGATACCGGGCCCGATGGACCGGCGAGATCTGAGAATCCCGGGTCACCACCACCAGCCCGGAGCTGGGAGCGGTCGGGACGGCGTTGAAACCGTCCCCAGTGTCACCCCGCAGCAGGCCAAGCCCCGAGCCCGGAACGAGGACGAACTCGTCACCGCGGACAACATAGGAGCGGTAGCCCAAGATTTCGAAATGCCGGTCAGCTACCCAGGACAAGAAGGCGGCTGCGCGATCAGCTTCACCCCAGGGTGCGGATTCAAGCCAGTCGATAACGCCCTGGAGCCGCTTCGCCATCGCCCCGGCGTCGGTGTACGCCCGTCGCGACGCTGCCAGCCCCTCATGAATCCGGTCCTTCAATATCGGCTGTTGCGCTGCGGCTGCCGTCCCCAAGGGCGGATAAGCCAGGATAGTGAGCCACGATTCGGCGCGGCTGGATCGCTCCCCCTCCCCGATCCGGTCCAGCTGTCCGGCAGGGCTACGGACCACCGACAACACCGGGTGATGAACTGCCCGAATGGTCCAACCGAGTTCGGTCAGAGCCATGGTGGTGGTGTCTACCAGAAAGGGACGATCATCGGTAACTATCTGCACGACCGTCGATCCACCGGCCGACCAGCGATGCGAGTCGTCTGTGGGCGTGATCACGCGGACGAGATCATCCCCCGACTGTCGGTCCCAGCCGAGGCGGGCCTGGGTCGCAATCAGGCGCGCAGCCAGTCGTGACTCCGCCACCACCGAATCGGCATTGTGAGGGCTCAACCACCCGGCAACCAGCCCGGCGATGCGGGCCAAATCCGGATCAAAACTCCGAAGCAATCGCTCAACGTCGGCCCCGGTGGACTCTTGGCTGGCTTCAGTGTTCACTGCTGGAACGCCTCCTCGCGCATGGGAGTCACTGTAGTGGCTTTACCGGCTGGCGCAGAGGCGTGGGGACGGTCTCTCCTGGCCCCGGGCGGAATCGGACCTAGCTGACGCGGTGGCCGTGAGTTTGCTCTGCAACCCTCGGACCCAGTATTCAAGGACTATGCACCTTTCGATTGATCAGCACTACCCCACCGACCCCAACCGGGTATACGCCCTCCTGACGAACGAGGCGTTCCTCGCCTCAGCAGCGGTGGAACTCGGCGCGGTGGAACACAAGGTGACTGCCAACGCAGAGCACAGCACCCTCGAGGCCGTGGTCAGCAGCCCCGCAAAGATCCGCCGATTCGTCGGCCCCACCGTGAGACTCGCCCAGGAGACCACCTGGGGGGAAGCAGCACCTGACGGGTCCCGCTCCGGAAAGGTGGGTATCAAAGTGCTGGGATCGCCGGTCTCCCTGACCGGCACCCTCCAGCTGGTGCCCTCAAGCGATGGCAGCACCCTCACCTACGACGGAGAACTCAAGGTGGGCATCCCGCTGGTAGGACCGTCCATCGAAAAGGCTGCCGCCCCGGCCATAAATCGGGCGCTCGCCGCGCAGGAACGAGCCGCGCGGCGTTGGCTCGCCCACGAGCCCGACTAGTAGCGTGTCGCAGGTGATCTTTTGTATTCGTGACCCCAGGTGAGCCCTGGGCTGCGTCGTTGATCCTCATCGATACCCCGGCATCGATTCCGGATCCCCGTCTTGCCCAGAACCCACCTGACGCCGCGCGATACCACACATCTCAACTGCGACAAGCTACTAGTACCGACAGCACTCCCCCGCGGGCGGCCCGAGCGACAGACCCGATGCAGTCGGCTGGGTCAGAGCAGGTGGCTGGGTCAGCCCGCCTCAGCGGCCGCCTCCCGACGCTTCTTCGCCGCCTCCACCGAGGCCCGCAGGGCAGCGACCAGGTCGACCACCTCCCCTGGCTCCGCCGTATCCGCAGCCGCCACCGGCGTGGGCGCATCACCGAGCTTGGCGGCCACAACCTGCTCCAACGCTTCCCGGTAGCTGTCTGTCAGTTCGGCTGGTGCATAGGGTGCCGACAGCTGGTCGATGAAGGTGGCGGCCATCGCAACCTCAGCGTCCGAGGCTGCGACATCGGCCGGAGGCGCCGCGAAGCCGACCTCACGCACCTCATCTGGCCACAGCAAGGTGTGCAGCATCAAGGTCTCCCCATCGGGGCGAATCAGCGCTATGGATTCCCGGGAGCGCAGCGCCACCTTCACCAGCGCCGCCTTCCCTTCGCGGCGTAGCGCCTCGCGCAAGAGCACATATGGTTTCGCCCCCGGGCCTTCGGCCTCCAACACATAGGCCTTGTCATAGGCGGTGGGATCGAGCTCGTCGAGCTTGATGAACTGCAGAATCTCCACCTGCTTGGCCGTTGGCAACGGCAGGTCCTGGAAGTCCTCGGCCTCGAGGATGACCATGCGGCCGTCTGCGGTCTCATAGCCCTTCCCGATCTGCGCATACTGAATTTCTTCACCGCAACTATCACAGACCCGCTTGTACTTGATTCGCCCCCCATCGGCGGGGTGCACTTGGCGGAAACTGATGTCCTTGGTCTCGGTCGCTGAATACAACTTGACCGGGATCGTCACCAATCCGAAAGAAACCGCGCCCTTCCACAAGCTCCTTGGCATGGCTCTAGTGTGTCAGCCTATACAAACTCCCCGGAACCATCCCGCCCCAGATCCGCCTCCGCACCCTGGGGCAGTACGGCCGCGTCCCTGGCCGCAACCAGAACCACGGCCCACCCAGGGCGCACCCGCGGCACCGTGGCTGCCGAGGCTACCTGGCAGGCGCCTCCACCGCCGGTTGACCCACGCTCGGGGAGGCCAGTCGATCCCACTCCCCAGCACCATGCCACAGCAGATCAATCTCCTCCACCAGCGAGACCGTAGGGGATGCGTCCCAGGCCGCAACCAGATTCGTCGGCCCGAGTTTCGTACGCACCTGGGTCGCCCGGGAGGCACCGTCGGCATCATCGGCAAACAGACTGCTCACCCGCCGCCAGGGCACTGCACTGGCCTGAACCGCACCCAGTTCGGCCGGTTCGCCGGGCTCCCCGACCGTCTCACACACCGCCACCAGCCGCCGTCCGTACGAGAGCAGACTGGCGAGTCCGGCAATCTCCAGCAGGGTGAGCTCGGCTTCATCCGCAACCGGCGAGTCGAGACCGAAGGCCTGCAGAAAGCCAGGGGTGGCTGCGAACCCAGCCACGTCTCGGGGTCCTGCGGTCGCCCAAGCGACCAGATCAGCCGCCGCGAGCGGCACGAAGACGAGCATGCTCCCAGTATTTCGCACCGGACGGCCGGTCGAACCGTTCACCGGCGATTGGCCAGCCACCGCCCCAGGAACTCATCCCGGTAGGCAGCGAACTCGCCACCATGCAGAGCCGCCCGGATGGAGTCCACGAGGCGAACCGTGAAGCGCTCGTTGTGGATTGTGGCCAGCGTTGAGGCCAGCATCTCTTTGGCCTTGAAGAGATGGTGCAGGTAGGCCCGGGTGTAGTGGGTACAGGTATAGCAATCGCATAGGTCATCGATGGGTTCGAAGGCGCGCCGGTTGGCGGCCGTGAGCAGGTTGTAGCGACCCTCGGCGGTGTAGACCGCCGAGTTTCTCGCCACCCGGCTGGGGTTCACACAATCGAAGGTATCCGCGCCATTCTCGATAGCGGCGAACAGGTCCTCCGGCTCAGAGATGCCGAGCAGATGGCGGGGGCGTTCCGGTCCGAGCTCGTCGGCACACCAGCCAACGATCGTCCCGAGGTTCTCCTTTTCCAGGGCTCCGCCGATGCCAAAGCCGTCAAAGCCTCGGCCCGAAACCTCCAGGTCTGCCAGCCCGCGCGCAGCCTGGCGTCGCAAATCCTCGTATTGGGCCCCCTGCACCACGCCAAAAAGTGCCTGGTAGGGCTGCTCAGCGCGTTCTCGGGAGAGGTCAGCATGCGCCCGCAAGCACCGCGCCGCCCATCGGTGGGTCCGTTCCACTGAACTCACCTGGTAGTCGCGGGTGTTCTTGAGGGTGGTGAGCTCATCGAAGGCAAACATTATGTCCGCGCCCAGTTCATGCTGGACCCGCATGCTCACCTCGGGGGTGAACCGGTGCCGATCGCCATTCAGGTGGCTGGTGAAGGTGACCCCGTCCTCATCAACCTGGGCCAGGCGCTCCTTGCCCGCAGCGATCACCGCATCATCAGGAACTCCGGCCGCGTCCATGGCGAGCACCTTCTTGAATCCGGCACCCAGGCTCATCACCTGAAAACCACCCGAGTCGGTGAAGGTCGGGCCCGGCCAGTTCATGAACCTGCCCAGGCCACCGGCGGCATCCACAATGTCGCTGCCTGGTTGTAGGTAAAGATGGTAGGCATTCGCGAGCACCGCCTGCGCTCCCAGCTCTGCCACCGCCTCCGGTAGCACCGCCTTGACGGTGGCTTTGGTGCCGACGACGACGAAGGCCGGCGTTTCGATGCTGCCATGCGGGGTGTGGATCACGCCAGTGCGACCGCGGCCATTGGCCAGCTCCCGCCGCCTTGAAAAGGAGAAACCGCTCACGCCGACATCGATCCGAGACCGAGCAGGGCTTGTGCTTGGGCGACGCCCACCACTCCAGCGGTGGACGTACGCAAGACCGCCTCGCTGATCTGCACGAGAGCACCACCGGCCTCGGCGAAGCTCCCCAACTCTGCCTCACTCACTCCCCCTTCGGGGCCGACAACCAGCAGGATCTCACCAGCCGCAGGCAGGCCCAGCCCGGCCAGTGACTGGGTTCCGCCCTCGTGGAGGACCAGGGCGCAGTCCGCGTGCGCGATCAGCTGCGCTACGTCGGCGGTAGAGGCAGGCGCCGCGATCACCGGGACGCGCAGTCGCCGACTCTGTTTGGTGGCTTCCCGCGCCGTCGCCCGCCACCGCCCTAGCTGGCGTTCCTGCCGGTCGACTGTCCACTTGGCTACCGACCGGGAGGCCTGCCACGGCACTATCCGGTCCACCCCGACCTCCGTGAGCATTTCGACAGCCGCCTCCGCCCGATCGCCTTTGGCGAGGGCTTGCACGACTGTGAACTGCACCGGCAGTTCGGCGGCCGTCAGCAGTTCCGCGATCTGGAGGGTCACACTGTTCTTGGTCACGGTGAGCACTGGCCCGCGGATGCCCCGGCCAGCCCCATCGGCCACGCTGATGGTCTCCCCCACCCGAATTCGGCGCACCACGGCCGCATGCCGCCCCTCATCACCATCGAGGGTGAACTTCGCCCCTATCTGCGGCTGGTCAAGGTCTGCCAAGAACAGCGCTGCTGTCATCCGTGACCGCCGTCAGCCGGTGAAGGCATCGCGCAGCCTGGAGAAGACACCCTTCGAACTACGATCCACGGTGGCCTCCGGACGAGTCTCGTTCCGGGCCTCGGCCAGCTGGCGCAGCAGTTCGCGCTGATCATCGTCGAGCGCCGTGGGCGTCTGCACCAGCAAGGTGACCCCCAGATCTCCCCGGCCGCCGCCCCGGAGCCGGGGCACCCCGCGGCCTTCGACGACCAGCCGGGTACCGGGTTGCGTACCGGCCGGGACGCTGAGCCGCACCCGGGCGTCGGTGGCATCGGCCCCTTCCAACTCTGCATCGAGAGTATCTATCCATACGTCGGTGCCCAATGCGGCCGCCGTCATCGGGAGTTTGGCGATCATCTCCAGATTGTCGCCATCGCGGGTAAAGACCTCGTGGTTGCTCACTGTCAGTTCAACGTACAAGTCCCCGGCCGGGCCCCCTCCGGGGCCGACCTCGCCTTGGGAATCCAGGTGGACCCGGTTTCCACTGCTCACGCCCGCCGGAATCTTGACATTGATGGTGCGGGTATTGCGAACCCGCCCTTCGCCGGAGCATTCACCGCAGGGGTTGGGGATCACGGTGCCATAGCCCCGGCAGGTGGGGCAGGGCTGTACCGTCCGGATATCCCCCAGAAAGCTACGCTGCACGGTCTGCACATCCCCTTGGCCGTGACAGGTGGTGCAGGTCACCGGGTCGTTCCCCTCAGCTGCTCCCTTACCACCGCATGAGGGGCAGACCACCGCGGTTTCTACGCGGACCGGTTTGGTCACGCCGAACGCAGCCTCAGCCAAGGTGAGGTTCAGCCGGACCAGTGCATCCTGTCCGCGCCGCACCCGGCTGCGCGGACCCCGCTGACCCTGCCCTCCGAACATGGCATCGAACAGCCCGCCCATGTCGAAGCCCGCCTGTCCCCCGGGGAAGCCGAAGCCGCCCATGCCACCGCTGGCACCGCCGCCCCGGAGCGGGTCACCGCCCAGGTCGTACATCTGCCGTTTCGCATCGTCGGAGAGGACCGCATAGGCCTCACCGACCTCCTTGAACTTCTCGGCGCTGGTCGGGTCACTCGCCACATCAGGGTGGTACTTCATGGCGAGCTTGCGATAGGCCTTCTTGATCTGCTCGCTGCTCGCATCCCGGGAGACTCCCAGGGTCTCGTAGTAGTCGCTCACGTCATCCTTCATCTGGGTCATGATTCGGCTAGGAACCGGCTCACATACCGTGCGATGGCTCGCACGGAGGCAATAGTGGACGGGTAATCCATGCGGGTGGGTCCCACGATCCCGAGGGTTGCCCACACATCAGCATCGGCACCATACGACGAGGCCACCACCGATGTCGACTGCAGCGGCTCGTAAGGATTCTCTTGTCCTATCCGAACCGTCACCTCGGCCGAACCGGTGGCCTCCCCGAGCAGACGGAGCAACACCATCTGCTCCTCCAGCGCTTCCAGCACGGGTTTGACGGTGGTCTCGAACTGGTCCCCGAACCGGGTCAGGTTGGGAACGCCCCCCACGACTATCCGGGTGCTCGCCTCGTCATTGATCAACTCCACCAGAGTAGCGGCCAGCGTGGTGGCCAGCGGCCGCAGCAGAACCGGGAATGCCGCCGCCAGACCAGCGAGCAGGTCGACGGCCTCGCGCGGCGTCGCACCTATCAATAGTTCGCTGACCCGGTGCCGCAGCAGGGTGAGGTCGTCATCGGTGGTCCGCCCGAGATCGATGTGCCGTTGCTCGATACTGCCTGCCGAGGTGACACACATCACCAGACCCCGATCCCCTGCCAACCGGACCACATCCACGTGCCGTACCGTCGTGGAACTGATCACCGGGTATTGCACCATCGCCACCTGCCGGGTGACCTGAGCCAGCAACGCCACCGTGCGGTGCACGATGTCATCCAGATCGGCGGCCCCGGCCAAGAAAGTGGAAATCGCCCGCCGTTCGGCCCCGGTCAGTGGTTTCACCGCCGCAAGCCGGTCGACGAATAGCCGATAACCTTTGTCGGTGGGGATCCTCCCAGCGGAGGTATGGGGTTGCGTGATGTACCCCTCCTCCTCCAAGACCGCCATGTCATTGCGCACCGTCGCCGGCGATACATCGAGGTTGTGCCGTTCGACTATCGCCCGAGAACCGACTGGCTCTTGGGAGGACACGTAGTCATGCACGATCGCACGCAAAATCGCGAGCTTGCGATCATCCATGGCTCCAGCCTTTCACACTGTTGGCACTCATCATGGGCGAGTGCCAGTCTACGTCACTGGGGCGACGGTGCTACCGTGACCACCATGTCGGAACTGTTCGAGGCCTTTGCCCCCGGAATGCGGCACTGGCGCGAACAGCGCGAGTTGCAGAAGGTGCTGGTCCATCGCACCGACCAGGGTGCCGCCGGACCTGAGCCTCTCGATCTGGAATCCGGACGGATCCTTATCGATCTCCCGACCGCGAAAACCCCCAGGTTCGCACCCCCGGCAGCCGGCGACCAGGGCTAGCTGCCCTCCCTTCCCGACCCACAGCAGCAGGAGACCCGGTGGAATTCAGCCTGACCGAGTTCTTACCGGTCACCGACCGGGTCTATCGCGCGGTGGCCCAACCGCATGGCGTCACTATTGGTCTGGTCGTGGGCGACGCCGCCGCCCTGGTCGTTGATACCGGCAACTCAGTCGCCCAGGGCCGGGCGATCCGGGAGGCCGCCCGCCACGTCGCAGCTGGAGTCCCACTGGCCCACGTCGTCGTCACCCACGCCCACAGCGATCATCTGTTGGGGTTGGGAGCCTTCACCGACCTGACCACATGGGGTGCCCGGGGGCTGCCGGAGGCTTGGGCGGCGGCCCCGCCATCGGCCGATGAGTTAGCCGCGGGGCGCGTCGATCTGGCGGCAGTTGTATTTCCCACGCAGACCTTCTCGCTGGCAGCCACGATCAACCTCGGCGGGGTGCATGCAGAACTTGTCAATTTCGGCCCGGGTCACACCGCTGCGGATGCGGTCGTGATCCTTCCTGAGGTGGGGGTGGTCTTCGCTGGGGATCTTCTCGAATCCGCTGCCTTCCCCGCCATCGGGCCGGACTCGGCGCTGGCGGATTGGCCGCGCACGCTCGACGGCACGCTAGGCACCCTCCGGTCCCACAGCACCATTGTGCCGGGACACGGCCCGGTCATGGACCAGGCCGGAGCGTTCATCCAGCGGGGTGAACTGGCCTGGCTCAGCGGTCAACTCGACCTGCTGTGGGACAACGGAACCGCCCTGGCAGATATCTGGGACTCCACAGATCAGTGGCCTTGTACCCGGGCCGAAGCCGAAGCGGCTGCCGCGATCAGGTTCACCCAGTTTGAGGCCGAGAACCGGCCGCGACGCCGCACACTGCCTCTCCTGGGCCGCTAGACAGTATGGGTGATCCCCTTGGGGGGTTGCGGGCCGGTCAGCGCTCCGAGAGCGCCGCCTGCGCCACCCGTTCCATACCCTGACTGATGGCTCGATCCGCGCCCACGAGCAGGACCGGGCCGCGTTCACCCGCCCGCCAGGGATGCCCGCTGCCGGGCAGAGTGGCCGCACCACCGAGTTCAGTTACCAGCAGCACCCCAGCCAGATGATCCCAGGGGTGCTGTGTGGTGTAGGCGAGGGCGTCCACCTCGCCACGGACCACCCGCGGGTAGTCGATGGCGCACGCGCCCAGAGTGCGGCTGAACGTGAACCCCGGGTCCGCCTGGGCGCGTAGCCTTCGAGGCACCGCCGCCCGCCATGGCTGCTTCCGGGGAGCAATCGGCTGCAGGCGGTCACGATTGCACCATGCCCCCACTCCGCGCTCCACGGTGTAGAAGCGCTGGTGGGCGGGCTGCCAGATCCAGCCGCGCTCGGTAACCCCATGGCGAAGTTCGGCCACTATCACACCGAAGTCCGCGCTCCCGGCCGCGAAGTTTCGGGTGCCGTCAACCGGGTCGATCACCCAGGCATGATCGGCGCTCGCCAGGCTCGCTTCGGCGGACGGATCGGCAAAGGTGGCCTCCTCGCCAACCACCACCGCCCCCGGCGAGCGCTGGGTGAGCTCAGCGGTCAAAGCCATTTCGGCCTCCCGATCAGCAATCGTCACCACATCACCAGGGCTTTTCTCCATGACCTCATCGGCCGCCAGTGACCGAAATCGGGGCAGGATCAGCCGGTCAGTCACCGTCACTATCAGGTCGGCAATCTCGGCGTTAGCAGTGCGGGCCATCAGGACTCCCGATCCAGGTGGTCTTCGGTAACGAAGTCAATCAGCCGTTCCACCTCGGTAAGCAGATGCGGATCCAGATCCTGCCACCCCCGTACCTGACGCAAGAGCCGCTGCCACGCCTGGGCAATCTCAGTCTGATCGGCATGTGCCCAATCCAGGGCGGCGCAGATACCTGACTTCCAGTCGGTACCTCGGGGGATGTCGGGCCAGGCAGCCAGCCCCACCCGGGCTGGCTTGATAGCAGCCCAGATATCTATGAACGCGTGGCCGGTGATCAACACGTGGTCCCCGGTCACCCGTTCGGCTATCCGCGATTCCTTGGATCCGGGCACCAGATGGTCGACCAGAATGCCCAGCCGACGGCCAGGCTCGGGACCAAACTCGGACACAATGTCGGGCAGGTCGTCGATGCCCCCCAAGTACTCGACCACCACCCCCACATGCCGCAGATCGGCCCCCCAGACCTTTTCTATCAGCTCGGCGTCGTGGCGGCCCTCCACATAGATCCGGCTGGGGAGGGCGACCTTGGCCGATTCCGCCGGGCCCACCCGGGAGCCGGAGGCGGTATGGCTGCGACGGTATTCTTGCTCGGCGTCGCGCGCGGTCGACGTGCGTTGAGCTGGCTGCACATCGACAGGCTTACCATCCAGCCAGAAGTTGGGCCCGAAGGGAAAACTGCGGCGTTTTCCCCGGCGATCCTCCAGGATCACCAGCCCATTCTCCCAGCCGACTACCGCCCCCACAAAGCCGCTGCTCGGCTCCTCCAGGACCAAATCTCGTGAGACCGGGGTGGGCGTGGCCACCCGTCGGTGAGCAGTGCGCCACCCAGGTGACAGGACGTCGGAGGAATACCGGTTCACGTTGGGTGAGCCTACGCCTGCGTGCGGCCGCGAGCCGCTGAGCACGCCGACCGGATCCCAAGCCAATCCCAGACCTCAATCCAGGAGGTCACGCACGATCCCATCGGCGAGCAAGCGACCAGCTGCCGTCAGAACCGCTCGGTCGTCGTGGACGGTCAGCACGTCACGGTCCACGAACCCCGAGATCCGGGCGCGCTCACTCCCAGTGAGCAATCCCAGGTCGAGGCCGTCGGCGATACGGATCTCCAGCAGAATCCGCTCCACCCGTCGTTGCTCATCCGACAACGTCTCGCGCCCCGCCGCAGGGCTACCGCCGCCGAGAAGGCGTTGACTGTAGGTACCTGGATGTTTCACATTCCACCAGCGGACCCCGCCGACATGGCTGTGCGCACCGGGGCCTACCCCCCACCAATGCTGGCTGCGCCAATAGGCCAGATTGTGACGGCATTCCTGGCCGGGGCGGGCCCAGTTGCTGATTTCATAGGCGCTCATCCCGGCCTGAGCAAGCAACTGGTCGGCCAGTTCGTATTGGGCGGCTTGATGATCCAGGTCGATCTCTGGCAGCCGCCCGCGACGAATGTCCGCGGCCATCCGGGTGCCCGGTTCCAGTGCCAGCGCGTAAGCGCTCACATGGTCCGGTGCACAGGCCAGGGCTGCGTCCAGCGAGGCCCGCCATTCGTCGAGGGTTTCACCAGGGGTGCCATAAATAAGGTCCAGGCTGACCGAAGCGAACCCGGCCGCACGCGCCCAGGCCACCACCTGCGGCACTCGTCCGGGGGTGTGTTCCCGGTCCAGCCGGGCCAGCACCGGCGTCACCGCCGACTGCATCCCAAAGGAAATCCGGGTGAACCCGGCCGCCACCAACGCTCCCAGATGGTCAGCATCCACGGATTCCGGATTCGCCTCGGTGGTGATCTCAGCACCATCAGCCAGCGGCAACGCCGTCCGGACGGCTGCGAGCAGCCGGGCTTGTTCGGCGGGGCGGAGCAGCGTGGGCGTCCCCCCGCCAAAGAACACCGTGGTGACCGGGGGTACGTCCTCGCCCAACACTTGGTGGGCCAGCGCCAGTTCTCGCTCGACAGCGTCCAGGTAGGCATCGCGGGAGCTGCCCGGCGCGGCACCCAGTTCATCAGCGGTATAGGTGTTGAAATCGCAATAGCCGCAGCGGGTGGCGCAGAACGGCACATGAACATAGACGCTGAGCGGGTGCTGGGCTACCGCAGCTACCGCCCGATCCGGCAGCGAGCCATCCGGCGGCGGCTCCTCCTCGGGAAGGTGCGGGCTCATCCGCTGATGTCCTGGCCGACCACGTCCACCGGGCTCACCCTACCCCGAGGTCGCCTCACTCAGGGCAGGCGCACGATGGCGGCTCAGCCGGGCTTCGACCCGCTCGGCCACCTGGCTGAGCAGGTTGTTCATGGCAATGAACAACAGGGCCGCCACGATGTAGGCCGGCACCGTATTGGCGTAGGCGCTCCCGAGCGTCTTGGACCAGTTCAACAGGTCGAGATAGGTGATCATGTAGCCGAGCGCAGAGTCCTTGACGATCACGACTGTCTGGCCGATCAGGGCGGGAAGCATAGCCCGCAGCGCCTGCGGCAGCTGAATCAGCCGGAGGGTCTCGCCGGGGCTGAGCCCGATAGACAGCCCGGCCTCGGCCTGCCCTCGTGGCAGCGAGTTCACACCTGAACGTACGAGTTCGGCGATCAGCGAGCCGTTATAGACCGTCAGCGCAGTGACCACGGCCAGGAATGGATTGAGCGCGGTGTCGAAAACCCGGAGCCCGGTGTACACGGCGAACGCGAAGATGACCATGATCAGCACCGGGACAGCCCGGAAGAACTCCACCACGATGCCGGCCGGAATACGGATCAGCGGGTTCCGGGAGAGCCGCCCCATCCCGAACAGCAAGCCGAAGATCAGCGCTAACCCAATGGCGGCCATCGCTGCCCGGAGCGTCCCCCACAGCCCGGGAATCAGGTACTCGGTCCACACCACCGGCGTGAGAAACGGCAGCCATTTGGCTGCAGTGAGCTGATCCTTCTCATACATTCGCGCCAGCACGAAGTAGACGATCAGCAGCGCAACCGCCACCCCGACAACCGTCAGGACGCGGTAGAGGGAGCGGGTCCGGGGACCGGGCTCGTCGAACAGCACCGGGGCACTCATCGCTTCACCGTGTACTTCTGCGATAGCCGGGTCATGAAGAGGCCCAGCGGGAAGGTCATGATCAGGAATCCGATAGCGAACAGGAGAAACACACCGAGGGTGCCGGTCTCGTTCTCCACGATGACCGCCATCAGGCCGGCCGCCTCGGCGACGCCGATCATGGCCGCCACGGTGGTGTTCTTGATCAACGCGATGATCGCTGAACCAAGCGGGGCGATAGCCCCCCGGAACGCCTGTGGCAACAGGACCTGGGTGAGTGACTGCCCGAAGGTCAATCCTATCGACCTCGCGGCCTCCGCCTGCCCTTGCGGGATCGTGTTCACCCCGCTGCGCAGGGCCTCACACACATAGGTGGCGTGATAGACGCTGAGCATGATCACCGCCCACCAGAAGGCGTTGGTCTTGGCATCATCGGACAGCGACATCCCGAGGATGTAGGTCAACCCGAGGACGGAGAAGACCATGAGCAGCGTGAGCGGAGTATTCCGGATGGTGTTCACGTATAGCGCTCCGAGGGCCCGCATCACCGGAACCGGCGACACCCGCAGCACCGCCACCCCGGTTCCCAGGGCCAGCGACCCGACGGTGGACAGGACCGCCAGCTGAATCGTCAGCCAGAAGGCACCGACGATGTCATAGCTGGCCAGTATCTCCCCCACCAGGATCCCCTTTCACGACGAGAACGGACGCATCACCTGCGAAGGTGCCGCCCGGCCCTGTGCAGCCGGGCGGCACGTCGGTTGGCTTACGAGCAGGCGGCTGGCGTGGGGGGATTGCCCTCACCGGGGGTGTAGTTGGCGGCGCCGAGGTTGTCGTCGACGATCTGCTGCCAGCTGCCGTCGGCGATCATGGCATTCAGCGCCTCGGTGATCGACGTGCACAGTTCGGTATTTCCCTTCTCCAGCCCGATGCCGTAGTTCTCCTGGGAGAAGGGGGCGCCGACAACCTTCAGCTGACCGGCATACTGCTCTTGGGCGGCATACCCGGCCAAGATGGTGTCATCGGTGGTCAGGGCATCGATCCCACCCGAGGCCAGCGCGGTCACACATTCGGAGTAGGTGCCGAACTCCTGCAGGTTGACGTCGGGCACCTGATCCTTCACGTTCTGCGCCGACGTGGAACCAGTCACCGAGCAGAGCTTCTTCCCGGCAAGGGACTCCACCCCGGTGATCGAATCGTCATCGGCGCGCACCAGCAGGTCTTGGCCAGCAATGAAATACGGACCGGCAAAGTCAACCTTCTCCTTGCGGGCATCCGTGATCGAGTACGTGGCCACCACGAAGTCGACCTGGCCATTCTCAATCAGGGACTCGCGCTGAGCACTGGGGGCTTGGGTCCACTCGATCTTGTCCTCGGAGTAGCCGAGGGCTGCGGCCACCTTCTTGGCCACGTCCACATCCAGCCCGGTGTAGTCCTCACCCTGTTTGAGTCCGAGTCCTGGCTGGTCGAACTTGATACCTATCTTGATAGTCTCGCTGGAGGCGTCCGGTTCAGTGGTGCCGCCGGTGCTCGTCGCGGTGGGGGTCCCGGCTGAGCAGGCGGCCAAGCTCAGCAGGGCAATCCCGGCCAGGACGCCCCGCGCAATTGTCTTGATGGTCATGACGATCTCCTTCTCTTGGGTTGGTCAGTGCGTCAGGATCTTCGACAAGAAGTCTTTGGCGCGGTCCGAGGTGGGATGCAGGAAGAACTCTTCGGGAGTACCGGTCTCCACGATCTGGCCGTCGTCCATGAACACCACCCGGTCGGCGGCCTTGCGGGCAAAGCCCATCTCATGGGTGACCACTATCATCGTCATGCCGGTGTGAGCGAGTTCGATCATGACGTCGAGGACCTCGTTGATCATCTCCGGATCCAGGGCCGAGGTTGGCTCGTCGAACAGCATCACCTTGGGATGCATCGCCAATGACCGAGCGATGGCCACCCGTTGCTGCTGGCCCCCGGACAGCTGAGCCGGGACCTTGGCCGCCTGATGCGCGACTCCAACCCGCTCCAGCAATTCCATAGCCTCGCTTTCCGCCTCGCGACGCGAGAGTTTGCGGACCTTGATCGGGCCCAAGGTGACGTTGTCGAGGATCGACTTGTGCGCGAACAGGTTGAAGGACTGAAAGACCATACCCACGTCGGCGCGCAACTGGGCTAGCGCCCGTCCCTCTTCTGGCAGTGGAGTCCCGTCAATGGTGATAGTGCCGGACTCGAACGTTTCCAGCCTGTTGATGGTCCGGCACAACGTCGATTTGCCGGATCCGGATGGCCCGATGAGGATCACCACCTCACCCTGGTTCACTTCCAAATCAATGTCCTTGAGGACATGCAGATCCCCGAAGTGCTTGTTGACCTTGCGCATCTGCACCAATGGGACCGCCATACCCCAAGCCAAGCCCGCCAGTGATCCCGGGTCAAGCCTTGCCAGTTGCGTTTTGATTCCAGTTTGATCACCGCCACGCCTGCCGGGGCCCAGGTTCTGCTTGATCCGATCAGTCACACTGGGGATATGAGTCAAGGTATGCCGGTGATGTCACCCCAGCATCGGGCAACCGCTCAGGTGTCGACCACCAGAGCAGCGGGCGTCATTCTGGGGTGGCTGGTGTTGATGTGGTTTCTGGAGTCGGTCGACATGGTCGTGCCCGCTCTCGGACTGGATAGCTGGGGGGTGAGTCCGCGTGACGTCGGAGAATTGCCTCAGATCTTCGTGGCACCGTTCATCCACTACGGCTTCGATCACCTGGTGGCGAACTCGGTGCCGTTCCTGGTACTCGGCTTTCTGATAATCCTCTCCGGGATGCGGCCGTTCATCCTCGCAACGCTGGCGGCCACGCTCGGCTCGGGTCTACTGGTGTGGCTGGCTTCGCCAGCAGGCAGCGTCACGGCTGGAGCCTCCGGGGTGATCTTCGGATGGCTCACCTTCGTGCTGGCCCGCGGATTCTTCACCCGCAATTGGGTGCATCTGCTGATTGGCGTCGTCGTGTTCGCGGTCTATGGCGGCATCCTGTGGGGTGTACTCCCCGCCGAGGAGGGGGTCTCCTGGCAAGGTCATCTTGGCGGCGCCGTCGGCGGCCTGCTCGCGGCCCGGTGGATGGCTCCCACACGAGTTCGGGCGCCCCAGCCAACTACCTCTTATCCCGGGACTCCCCAGTAGACAGCGCGGCAACAAACGCCTCCTGAGGCACCTCGACCCGGCCCACCATCTTCATCCGCTTCTTGCCTTCCTTCTGTTTCTCCAGGAGTTTGCGTTTGCGGGAGATGTCGCCGCCGTAGCACTTGGCCAGCACGTCCTTGCGCATCGCCCGGATAGTCTCCCGGGCAATCACCCGGGAACCGATGGCAGCCTGCACCGGCACCTCGAACTGCTGCCGCGGGATCAGCTCTTTGAGCTTCTTCGCCATCGCCACCCCGTAGGCATAGGCGGCGTCGGTGTGCACGATCGCGCTGAAGGCGTCCACCGGATCCCCATGGAGCAGAATGTCGACCTTGACCAGGTTCGCCGGTTGTTCGGCAGCGGCGTCATAGTCGAGGCTGGCATAGCCCTTGGTGCGGCTCTTGAGCGCGTCGAAGAAGTCGAAGACTATCTCGGCCAAGGGCAAGGTGTAGCGAATCTCCACCCGGTCCGCCGACAGATAGTCCATCCCGGTTTGCACTCCCCGGCGCTGCTGGCACAACTCCAGGATGGTGCCGATGTACTCACTGGGGGTGAGGATCGTCGCGTTGACTATCGGCTCCCACACTTCTGCAACCTTGCCCTCGGGATACTCCGAGGGGTTGGTGACCGTGTGTTCGGTGCCATCCTCCATCACGACGCGGTAGACAACGTTGGGGGCAGTGGAGATCAGGTCGAGGTTGAACTCCCGCTCCAACCGCTCCCGGACGATCTCCATGTGCAGCAGCCCGAGGAAACCGATCCGGAATCCGAAACCGAGTGCACCTGAGGTTTCGGGTTCGTAGGTGAGGGCGGCATCGTTGAGTTGCAACTTGTCGAGAGCCTCCCGCAGTTCGGGAAAGTCGGCCCCGTCGATGGGATACATCCCGGCGTAAACCATCGGGTTGGGATGCTGATAGCCGCCCAGAGCCTCGTCCGCAGGGGACTTCACCAGCGTGACCGTGTCACCGACGCGGGATTGACGGACATCTTTCACCCCGGTGATCAGGTAGCCGACTTCGCCCACCCCGATACCGGGCGAGGGCAGCGGTTCCGGGCTGATAACCCCGAGCTCAAGCACCTCATGCTGGGCTTTGGTCGACATCATGAGGATCCGGTCGCGATGCTGCAGCCGCCCATCCACCACTCGCACATAGGTGACGACGCCGCGATAGGTGTCATAGACCGAGTCGAAGATCAGTGCGCGGGCGGGGGCCTCCGGGTCGCCGACCGGTGCGGGAATCGTAGCCACTACCTCGTCGAGAAGTTCGCGGACCCCGGCACCGGTCTTGCCGGAAACCCGGAAAACCTCGTCGGGATCACAGCCCACCAGGCTAGCCAGTTCCTCGGCGTATTTCTCCGGCTGCGCGCTGGGCAGGTCGATCTTGTTGAGCACCGGAATTATGTGCAGATCCGCATCCAGGGCCAAGTACAGGTTGGCCAGGGTTTGGGCTTCGATCCCCTGCGCTGCATCCACCAACAGGATCGCGCCTTCGCAGGCGGCCAGAGATCGCGACACCTCATAGGTGAAGTCCACGTGCCCGGGGGTGTCGATCATGTTGAGCACATAGTCGGCACCGGACACCTGCCAGGGCATCCGAACCGCCTGGCTCTTGATGGTGATGCCCCGCTCGCGCTCGATGTCCATCCGGTCGAGGTACTGGGCGCGCATCGCTCGATCGTCCACGACGCCGGTGAGCTG
>JBKEBU010000151.1:0-23241 GCA_047973325.1 Propioniciclava sp.
TCCGGGAAAGGGAACGTTGGGGAAGCGGGTTTGCCACCACTGCTGGACGCTGGATGTTTGGGTGGGTGCGGGGGTTTGGGCTGAGACCGGGGTTGGGGTTTCGGCGTGTGCAGGTGTGGGGTAGGGCCTGAGCAACGATGAAGTGGCCAAGCGGGCTCACCGCCGAGCCTCGTCACCCGGGATCCGGGGTGAGGGTGTACTTACTTTGCAGGAACTCGTGAATGCCCTCGGCGCCGCCTTCACGGCCGAGCCCGGAGAGCTTCCACCCACCGAAGGGGGCGGCGGCGTTGGAAACCACGCCAATGTTGAGCCCCATCATGCCGGTCTGCAAGCGCTCGATCATGCGCTGCCCCCGGGCAAGATCGGTGGTGTAGACATAGGAAACCAAGCCGTACTCGGTGTCATTGGCGAGCCGCACGGCCTCCTCCTCAGTGTCGAAGGGGACGATGGCGAGAACCGGGCCAAAAATCTCCTCATGCAGGATCTCGCTGCCTGCGGGTACCTCACCTAGCACCGTGGCTGAATAGAAGGAGCCAGCGCCGTCGAGGGGTTTACCACCAGCGCGCAGCACCGCGCCCCGGTCGAGAGCGTCGGTGACCAGCGCATGGGCCTTGTCCACGGCCCGCTCATCTATCAGGGGGCCGATAGTCACCCCCTCCTCGGTGCCGCGACCTATGCGCAGCGCTTGTACCCGCTCGGTGATTCTATTGGTGAACTCGGCGACGACCCTGCGATGCACCAGGAACCGGTTGGCGGCCGTGCAGGCCTGACCGACATTGCGGAACTTGGCCGCCATCGCTCCGTCAATCGCGAGCTCGAGATCGGCGTCGTCGAAGATGACGAAGGGTGCGTTCCCGCCCAGTTCCATTGACGTGCGCAGCACCCCGCTTGCGGCCTGCTCCAGCAATCTGATGCCGACCGGGGTAGACCCGGTGAAGGAGAGTTTCCGCAGCCGCGGGTCACGAATTATGGGCTCTGACACCGCCGCCGAGGTGGACGTGGTGATCGTGTTCACCACCCCCGCCGGCAGCCCGGCTTCGACGAGCAAACTGACGAAGAAGAGGGTGGTGAGCGGGGTCAGCTCCGGCGGTTTGATCACCACGGTGCAGCCAGCGGCCAAAGCGGGCGCGATCTTGCGGGTGGCCATCGCCAGCGGGAAATTCCACGGGGTGATCAGGAAACATGGCCCCACCGGATGCTGGGACACGATCATCCGGCCGGTGCCTTCGGGATTGGGGCCATACCGACCCTGGATCCGGACCGCCTCCTCGCTGAACCATCGGAGGAACTCACTGCCATAGGCGACCTCACCGCGGGCCTCGGCCAGCGGTTTTCCCATTTCGAGAGTCATGAGCAAGGCGACGTCGTCGATGCGCTGCTGTAGCAGATCGAATGCTCCCCGGAGGATCTCCCCGCGCTGTCGGGCCGGGGTCGCGGCCCAGCCCTCCGCAGCAGCTACGGCAGCATCGAGGGCGGCCGCACCATCGGCCACACCAGCGTCGGCGATGGTCTTGACCACCTGGCCGGTGGCCGGGTCGCTGACGGTGAGGGTGGTGCCCTCGGCTGCGGGACGCCACGTTCCGCCAATGAACAGCCCGTCGGGCACGGCAGCCAGCAGCCTTTGCTCGCGGTCAGTCAGGGTCATTGCGATCTCCTCGTCTCCATGGTGAGTGGGGATCCTGGCCTAGGCGGACGTCGTGGCGTGCTGCCGAGCCTCAACCAGGGCACCTGCAAGAAAGTCCGACAATTCGGTGGTGGCGGTTAGTGGCAGGATCGCTGCCACGTATTGGTCGGGACGCACGACCACGACCACCCCGTCGCGGGAGAGCTCTCGCTCGGCGAAGATGTCAGCCTCCTTCCAGGTGGTGGCTCCGGCGGCGAACACCTTCTCCCAATCAGTCAGGCCGAAGGTCCCGGTCTGCGGGCGGAAAGCCTGCGGAACCTGGGGCAGATCAACCTCCTCGAAGGCCTGCTGATAGATGACCTTGACATCGAAGAGTGCGTCCACGTCCGCGCCTGCCGGGGTATAGCGCGATTGGGGGGCGTCCGGGGACTCCCACCAGTCGGCCCAGGCGGACAGCGCGGACTCAGTCCCGGCGGTGGGGGCATCGGCGAATACATAGATGCGCCACCGTCCATCAGCCTTGGCGTGATGGCCTAGGTGCACCACGTTGCCATCGGCGACGCACACCACCTCTTCGGACTTGAATCGCTTGCCGAGCGGAAATCCTGCGGCCAGCTTCTGGTGGGTCGGGCTGCCGACGATGGTCGAGGCGCCGTACTGGGTCATGAATCCGGACGGGAACTCCGCGGTGGCCAGATAGTGGGTGGCCAGCTCGCTCGGGTCGGTGATCTCCTCCGGCTTACGCGCCATCAGGGTGGACCATTCCCGGTCGAAGTCGATCAACTGCTGGGCGACCGGCTGCCGTTCCGAGGAGTAGGTCGCCAGCAAAGATTCGGGCGCCAGCCCGCTGAGCACATGCCCCAGCTTCCACCCCAGGTTGAAACCATCCTGCATCGAGACGTTCATGCCCTGGCCAGCCTTGGCGCTGTGGGTGTGGCAGGCATCGCCGGTGAGGAATACCCGCGGGTGTTGTTCTGATCCCTCGGCCACATCGTCGAACCTGTCGGTGACCCGGTGCCCCACTTCGTAGACGCTGCTCCAGGCGACATGCTTCACATCGATGGAGTAGGGCGCCAAGATTTCGTTGGCACGCCGGATGACCTCCTCGATGGGGGTCTGCCGGACCTGGTGGTCGTCATCCTCGGCAACCTCGCCCAGGTCGATGTACATCCGGCTGAGATAGCCGCCCTCCCGGGGGATGTGCAGAATGTTGCCGGCCTCGGCATTGATCGCGCACTTGATCCGCCAGTCGGGGAAGTCAGTGTTGACCAGGACATCCATTACACCCCAGGCGTGCAGGGATACCCCACCCAGATGTTTCCTGCCGATAGCCTCCCGAACCCCGCTGCGGGCGCCGTCGCAGCCCGCGACGTACTTAGCCCGGATGGTTCGTTCCTGTCCGGCGCGCTCGCCGGCGGTGTAGCGCACCTGCACCTGGACGGGGTAGTCGCCTTCGCCCACGGTGAGCCCGAGAAATTCCACCCCGTAGTCGGGGTAGATCCGGCCCGGTCCGTTGGCTGCGGCTTCGGCGAAGTAGTCGAGTACCCGGGCTTGGTTCACGATGATGTGCGGGAACTCGCTGATCTTGAGGGCGTAATCGTCGGTACGGGAGGTACGGATGATCTTCGTCGGATCGGCCGGGTCTGGTCCCCAGAAGTTCATATAGGCGATGTTGTAGGCCTCGGCGACGATCCGCTCCGCGAAACCGAACGCCTGGAAGGTCTCGACGCTGCGGGGTTGGACGCCGTCGGCCTGCCCGATCACCAGGCGGCCGTCCCGCTTCTCGATCATCCGCGTGGTCACTGCCGGGAACTGCGACATCTGTGCGGACAGAAGCATCCCGGCCGGACCCGAGCCCACTATCAGCACGTCCATCTCGTCGGGGAGTTCGCCGGGCCGATTGACCCCGGTGCCGGCCGCGATAGCCACGCGGGGGTCCTGAGATACATAGCCGTGGTCGTGGAATTGCATCGTTGCCTCCTTAGATCATCCTCATTGATGCTGCAGAACGGTGGCGTGGAAGCCGGGGGTGTTCTAATATCGAACTTGCTATTCTGCTATTGCACTTGGATCGTATATCAATTGCGAAACCCCGGGCAAGGCCCCATCTCCGAAGGAGCCCTGAATGACTGCACCCGCCCATGAGGCTGCCCCGCCCTCGCAGACGCTGAGCCGGGGAATTCAGATCCTTGAGCTGCTGGCGGCCACAGCCACGCCCATATCTATTGATGCGGTGGCTGAGCACCTGGACGTCCATCGCTCGATTGCCTACCGGCTGGTGCGTACGCTGGAGCATCACGGTCTGGTGCGTCGTGATCCTGCTGGCGGGGTGGTACTGGGGACGAGGCTGGCGGCGCTGGCCGCAGGAGTCTCCCGGGATCTCCAAGCTGAGGCGCTGCCGGAGTTGACTGCGGTGGCCAATGAACTGCAGATGACCTGCTTCTTGGCGGTGCTGGATCGGGACGAGTGCATCACGCTGGCCAGCGTGGCCCCCCGGGATGCAGTAGCGACGGTGGCGCAACGGCCCGGCTCCCGGCACCCAGTCACGATGGGTGCCCCGGGGAAGGCGATCCTGGCCCAACTGCCGGTCAATCAGTGGCCGTCGGTGCCGGAGGGATTGGCCACCGAGATCGCCCAGGTGGCCACCGCCGGGTACGCCACCAGCCAAGGTGAGGTGATCGCGACCGTCCAAGCGGTGGCGGTGCCGTTGCGGCTCCGGGGGCAGCAGCCCGCTGCGCTCGCCGTTATTCATGTGGCCGGCCAGCTGGTCGAGCCGGCAACTCTGGCGGCCCGGCTCCAGCGCGCGGCGGCAGCCATCACCCGGGCGCTGGAAGGCTGAGCTCTCTCTGCCTGCCCACGCCCGGGGTTCCCTGGGGATGCGCTGATCGATGCTGTCCTGTGCGAGGACGTACTGGGCGGGATGAACCGCAACCCCAGATTTGGTGGGTGTACCTGGTCGCCCATCGCCAGATGTGGGGGAAGCGGTTCGCCCGATCCGGTGCGCCACAGCCAGGGCATGATTGATCCTAGGCTTGCGTGATGCCATAGATCGGGCTGACGGCCTGCTCCTCCTCATGGTCGGGGCCGAGCGGGATCCCGGTCCGGTCGCGCAGCATGAGCGTGGCGAGCAGGCCGACCAGGGTCATGCCGGTGAGATAGATGGTGACCGCACCGGTGCCCCCAGTGGCCTGGACCAAAGCCTCGGCGATCATGGGAGCAAAGGCGCCGCCAATGATCGCGCCCAAGGCATAGGAGATAGACACCCCGGAGAATCGGATAGAAGCCGGATACAGCTCGCTGTAGAAGGACGCCTGCGGCCCATAGGTGAATCCAAGACCAACGGTGAGGAAGATCAGGCCGAAGGCGAACATGCCGACCTCGCCGGTGTTCACCAGTGGGAACAGGGCGAGTACACCGGCCAACTGGAGTCCCCAGCCCAGCAGGTAGGTGTTGCGGCGCCCCAGCTTGTCTGACACCCAGCCAGCAATGGCAGTGGAGATCAACCAGGTCGCCGCGGAAAGGGTGACTGCCCACAGCACATCGCCACGGTCCAGCCCGACCGGGCCGTCCGGGTTGGTGGCGTAGCGTTGGATGTAGCCGCCGGTCGTCATGTAGCCGATGGCGCTGTTTCCGGCGAACACCAAAGCTGCAATTATCACCAGCAGGGTGTGCTTGCGGAACAGCTGAACAATGGGCATTTTCGTCTGCTCGGCCCGCTCGGCGATCTCGGCGAAGACGGGGCTCTCCTCCACATTGCGGCGAACGAAGTATCCGATGGCGATCAGTGCGACCGACAGCAGGAAGGGTACCCGCCAGCCCCACTCCATGAAGGCATCCCCGGGCGCGATGCTATCCATGATCGCCAGCACACCGGAGGCAGTGAGTAGGCCGAGCGGCACGCCCACCTGCGGGGAGGCGCCGAAGAGGCCGCGCTTGGACGTGGGGGCATGCTCCACCGCCATGAGCACTGCTCCACCCCATTCGCCGCCCGCCGAGATGCCTTGCAGGATGCGCAGCAGAATCAGCAGGACCGGTGCGGCCACGCCGATGGCGGCATAGGTAGGCAGAACTCCGACCAAGGTGGTGGCGACGCCCATGACTATCAGGGTCACCATGAGCACCATGCGGCGGCCGTATTTATCGCCGAGGTGACCGGCGAGGAAGGCGCCCAGCGGCCGGAACAGGAAGCTGATGCCGACAGTGGCGAACGCCAGCAGTTCAGCGATTCCTTCGCCGGCTGGTTCGAAGAACAGCTCGCTGAAGACCAACCCTGCGGCCATGGCATAGATGAAGAAGTCGTACCACTCGACCGTGGTACCGACGATGGTGGCAAAAACCACCCGTCGACGGTCTGCTTGGACCGCAGCGGTGGTGTTCTGTGCTGGGGTGGAATGACTCATGGTGAACTCCCACTATCGACGACTGTGTCGGGCGGCATGGATGGCCGAAATGGCTTGCTCGCTCCGGGCTAATCATATACAGTTTCAGATACGGCGCAAGGGAGGGTCAGTGGACCAGGGTTCAGCGCACGCGGCAGGAGACCTGTCAGCGCAGCGATCAGAGAGCGGTGCTCATCGCCCGACAGCCGAGGCCACTATGGTGGTCTCGCACCCGGTAGATGAGCGTTTCGCAGTTCTGGGCCAGCGCCCCGGTAAAGTGCTGGCCGTCCATCTGGCATACCCCTCCAGGGCGGCCCAGCGCGGGAAGGTTCCCGCATCCGCATCCTATTTCCTGAAGCCCTCCAGTTCGCTGGCGGCGTCGGGCGGCACCATCGAACGTCCGCTGGGAACCGAGTTGCTGGCCTTCGAGGGGGAGGTCGCCCTGATCATCGGTACAGCGACCAGCCGGGTGGATCTGGCTTCCGCCTGGTCCCATGTCGCCGCGATAACGGCGGCCAATGACTTCGGGCTCTATGATCTGCGCGCCAACGACTCCGGCTCCAATGTGCGCTCCAAGGGCGGCGATGGCTTTACTCCCCTCGGTCCGGAGCTCGTTTCCGCCGCTGACATCGATCCGGCTGGCCTCCGGGTGCGCACCTGGGTCAATGGTGAACCGGCCCAGGACGACACCACCGCAGAGCTGTTGTTCAGTTTCCCGCAGATAATCGCCGACCTGTCTCAGCACCTGACCCTGGAGCCGGGCGACGTCATTCTCACCGGCACTCCAGCGGGCTCAACAGTGGTGCAGCCCGGGGACGTGGTCGAGGTCGAGGTCGATGCGCCCGAGGCGCCGAGCGCGCCCAGCTCCGGCAGGCTGCGCACGACGGTTGCTGCGGGAACGGTGCCATTCGACCCCGCCCTGGGGTCGGTCCCGCAGGTAGATGACCGGCAGCGGGAACAGGCCTGGGGGTCGCGCGCGGCAGCCGGATTGCCACCACTGGGCCTGGACCCGGAGCTACGGGACCAGTTGATGCGTACACCCGTGGCTGGGCTATCGGCGCAGCTCCGCAAGCGCGGTCTCAACAACGTCACCATCGATTCGCTGGTGCCGATGCATCCATCGAAGAAGCTGGTCGGCACGGCGCGCACCCTACGTTTCGTTCCCCAGCGGGAGGATCTGTTCGCCAGCCACGGCGGTGGCTACAACGTGCAGAAACAGGCCTTCGATGCTGTCGGCCCGGGCGAGATCATCGTGATCGAAGCCCGCGGGGAGACCGGCTCGGGCACGCTCGGGGACATTCTGGCGATTCGAGCGCAGGCCAACGGTGCCGCCGGTATCGTCACCGACGGCGGGGTCCGTGACTACGCTGCGGTGGCCGCGGTTGGTCTCCCGGTGCATTCGGCCGGGGCGCATCCCGCGGTACTCGGCCGCAAGCACGTCCCCTGGGAGCGGGACGGTGTGATTGCCTGTGGCGGTACCACCGTGCAACCCGGCGATATCATCGTGGGAGACTCCGACGGCGTCATCGTGATTCCACCAGCACTCGTGCGCGAGGTGGCCGAGGCTGCCCTGGCGCAGGAAGCCGAGGACGCCTGGATCGCCGAGCAGGTTGCCGCTGGCCACCCGGTGAAGGAGCTTTTTCCGATGAACGACGCCTGGCGTGCCAGGTTCGAGGCGGCGAAGGAGCCATGATGACCGCCACGCTGAGCAAATCGCAGGTTGCCTACCACTGGATCAAGGAACGCATCGTCCGGCACGAGTTCACTGCAGGCTATCGATTGGTGCTGAGCACCATCGGCGCGGAGCTAGACATGAGCGTGGTCCCGGTCCGGGAGGCCGTCCGGCAGCTTGAGGCCGAAGGGCTGGTCACCTTCGAGCGCAACGTGGGCGCACGGGTCGCGATGGTCGATGAGGAGCAGTATCGCGACACCATGGAGGTAATCAGCATCGTCGAGAGCGCGGCTACCGCACTGGCGGCCCGCGCGCTCACCGTCGATGACCTGCGTCGGGCGCGGGCCATCAATGAGCTGATGATCAACTCCTTGGATCACATGGATCCGCGGATGTTCAGTGCACTCAATACCGAGTTCCACCAGGTGCTGTACTCCAAGTGCGTCAATCCGCGGTTGCTGGAGATCGTCAAGACCCACTGGGCGCGGTTGGGGCAACTGCGGGACACCATTTTCGCGTTCGTCCCCGACCGGGCCACCGAATCCGTCCGCGAACATGAGCAAATCATGATCCTGATCGAGACCAATGCCCCGCTCGCCGATATCGAGAACGCCGTTCGCTGCCATCGCACCGGCACCTTGGATGCCTTCCTCGTCCACGAACATCCGGAGGAGAACCACCCGCTCCCCGTGTTCTAACCGCCCTCAAAGGAGAGAAGTATGAGCGAAACCACCATCCCCGATGGTCACCACCGGCCCGCTGACCTGCCCGAGCACATCCAGCACTACATCGATGGGGCGTCGGTGGATTCGCTCGACGGTGCCACCTTCGATGTGCTCGATCCGGTCACCAATCAGAACTACCTGCGGGCAGCCGCGGGCAAGCAGGCTGATGTCGAGCGGGCGGTCGCGGCGGCCAAGCAGGCTTTTGAATCCGGGCCGTGGCCAAGACTGTTGCCCCGGGAACGCGCCCGGGTGCTGCACACCATCGCCGACATAGTCGAATCCCGGGATGCGAAGCTGGCGGAGTGGGAGTCCTATGACTCGGGCTTGCCGATCACCCAGGCGCTCGGGCAGGCCCGCCGGGCGGCGGAGAACTTCAGGTTTTTTGCGGACCTGATCGTGGCCCAGGCCGATGATGCCTTTAAGGGTCCCGGGCGCCAGATGAACTACGTCAATCGCAAGCCAATAGGCGTGGCGGGGCTGATTACTCCCTGGAATACCCCGTTCATGCTGGAGTCTTGGAAGCTGGGGCCAGCCCTGGCCACCGGAAATACGGTGGTGCTCAAGCCGGCGGAGTTCACCCCGTTGTCGGCCTCGCTCTGGGCCGGGATCTTTGAGGAGGCCGGGCTGCCGCCAGGAGTCTTCAATCTGGTGCATGGTCTGGGGGAGGACGCTGGTGATGCGCTGGTCAAGCACCCAGACGTGCCGCTGATCTCCTTCACCGGTGAGAGCAGCACCGGGTCGCTTATCTTCGGCAATTCCGCGCCCTACCTCAAGGGGCTGTCGATGGAGCTCGGTGGCAAGAGCCCAGCGGTGGTCTTCGCCGACGCGGACCTGGAGGCCGCCGTGGACGCCACCATCTTCGGGGTGTTCTCCCTCAACGGGGAACGCTGTACGGCAGGATCGCGGATTCTGGTGCAACGTGAGATCTACGACGAGTTCGTGGAACGGTACGCAGCTCAGGCCAAGCGGGTGAAGGTCGGCTACCCCCACGATCCCGCCACTGAGGTGGGCGCACTGGTGCATCCCGAGCACTACGAGAAGGTGATGAGCTACGTCGAGCTCGGGAAGGCTGAAGGCCGGCTGGTGGCCGGCGGCGGTCGGCCGGACGGCTTCGACACCGGAAACTACGTCGCCCCGACGGTATTCGCAGATGTCTCCCCGGAGGCTCGGATCTTCCAAGAAGAGATCTTTGGCCCGGTGGTCGCGATCACCCCGTTCGACAGTGACGCCGACGCGTTGGCATTGGCCAACAACACCAAGTACGGCCTGGCCGCCTATATCTGGACCAATGACCTCAAGCGGGCGCACAACTTCGCCCAGTCGGTTGAGGCTGGCATGGTGTGGCTGAACTCCAACAATGTGCGCGACCTGCGGACCCCCTTCGGGGGTGTCAAAGCCTCCGGGCTGGGCCACGAGGGCGGCTATCGATCCATCGATTTCTATACCGATCAGCAATCTGTCCACATCACGCTTGGTGAGGTGCACAACCCAACCTTCGGGAAGGCCTCATCGTAAGTCGGCTACCCACGCCGGAACCCACCCACAACGCAAAGGAGCGACATGAGTACCGAACGGATCCGCACGTCTTCCGGGTTCTACGTCACTGCGGAAGCACCGATTTCCAGCGACAATCCGGTCCCCACACCCTCGGCGCCGCCGCCAGACATTCTGCGGTGCGCCGCCATGGAGATCGTGGTGACCGACCTGGCCGCCTCTCGCGCTTTCTACGTGGACGTGCTCGACCTCGTGGTCACCGAGGAGGATGAGAACGCCATCTACTTGCGGTCCATGGAGGAGTTCATCCACCACAATCTGGTATTGCGCAAAGGTCCGGTGGCGGCTATCGCGGCCTTTTCCTATCGGGTGCGGAGCCCCGAGGATCTGGACAAGGCAGTCGCATTCTATACAGAACTGGGCTGCCGGGTTGAGCGGAAAGCCGATGGCTTTTGCAAGGGGATCGGCGATGCGGTGCGAGTCACTGACCCGCTCGGCTTCCCCTACGAGTTCTTCTACGAGGTAGAGCATGTGGAGCGGTTGGCGTGGCGCTATGACCTCTACTCGCCGGGCGCACTGGTGCGCTTGGACCACTTCAATCAAGTCACCCCGGATGTTCCCCGGGCTACCGGATTCATGCAAGATCTTGGTTTCCGGGTGACCGAGGACATCCAGGATGACGATGGGGTGGTGTACGCATCGTGGATGCGCCGCAAGCCGACCGTGCACGACACCGCCATGACCGGCGGAGATGGCCCCCGCATGCATCATGTGGCCTTCTCCACCCACGAGAAGCACAACATTTTGGCCATCTGCGACAAGCTCGGCGCCCTGCGGATGTCGGACCGGATCGAGCGCGGCCCAGGGCGGCACGGGGTGTCCAACGCGTTCTACCTGTACCTGCGGGATCCCGATGGCCACCGAGTTGAGATCTACACCCAGGACTACTACACCGGCGATCCCGACAACCCGGTGGTCACCTGGGACGTCCATGACAACCAACGGCGGGATTGGTGGGGCAACCCGGTGGTTCCCAGCTGGTACACCGACGCGTCCCTGGTGCTCGACCTGGATGGTAATCCGCAGCCGGTTGTCGCCCGGGAAGATGCGAGCGAGCTCAAGGTCACCATTGGAGCTGATGGATTCTCTTACACTCGCGCCGAGGATGAGAATGCCATGCCGTCCTGGAAACAGGGCGAGTACAAGCTGGGACATCAGCTCTGAAAGAATCAGTTGTGTAGGAAAGCAGGTACGACGAGGGGAAACCGATGCTGCCACTGGAGACGATCACGCAGATCGCCGATGAGCTCGATGGAGCTGATCGCGACCACACCGTGATCCCTCGGATCACCGCTCGCTATCCGGCGGCGGAGGTCGAGGACTCATATGCGATTCAGCGGGTGTGGCGGGATCGGCAGATCGATTCTGGGCGGCGCCTGGTGGGACGCAAGATTGGACTCACCTCCAAAGCCATGCAGGCGGCGACCGGAATCACCGAGCCCGACTATGGCGTCATGTTCGATGACACCGTCTGGGATTCCGGCGCCGATATTCCTTTCGACAGATTCTCCAATGTGCGGATAGAAGTGGAACTGGCGTTCCTGCTCAAGGCGCCACTCGCGGGCCCGGAGTGCACAGTTTTCGATGTGCTCCGGGCCACCGAGTACGTCGTGCCGGCGTTGGAAATCCTCAATTCCCACCTGGAACTAGAGGGCCGGACCATCGTGGACACCATCGCTGACAATGCCGCGTACGGGGGGATGGTGCTGGGCGGAAGTCCGCACACTCCTGAGGCGGTGGATCTGCGCTGGGTCAGCGCGCTGCTCTACCGCAATGCCACCATTGAGGAGACCGGGGTTGCCGCCGGGGTGCTCAATCATCCGGCCACCGGCGTCGCATGGCTGGCCAACAAGTTGGATCAGCACGGTGATCGGCTGGAACCCGGCGAGATAATCTTGGCCGGTTCCTTCACCCGGCCGATGTGGGTTGAACGCGGCGACACCGTGCTGTGTGACTACGGACCCATGGGGACCATCGCATGCCGCTTCGTCTAGACCAGAATTACCGGGAGCGGCTCGCGGCGGCGAACCGCCCGCAGGTGGGGATGTGGGTGTGCTCTGGGTCCCCGCTGGTGGCGGAGATCTGCGCTGGCAGCGGGCTGGACTGGCTGCTCATCGATGCCGAGCATGGACCGAATGGGCTGGAGTCCATCCTGGCTCAGCTGCAGGCGGTGGCCGCCTATCCGATAACCCCGGTGGTCCGGGTCCCCAGCGATGACGCAACCGTGATCAAGCAAGTCCTGGACCTAGGTGCCCAGAATCTTCTGGTGCCGATGGTGTCCTCGGCCGACCAAGCCCAAGCCGTCGTGGCGGCGGTCCACTACCCGCCGCGTGGGCGCCGGGGGGTGGGTTCGGCCCTGTCTCGCTCGGCGCGCTGGAATCGGGTCGAGGACTACCTGGGCACGGCCGCCGACCACGTGAGCCTGACCGTTCAGGTCGAGACCGCGACTGCAGTCGCCGCTGCCGCCGACATTGCGGCCGTAGACGGTGTTGATGCGGTCTTCATCGGCCCCTCCGACCTGGCGGCCTCTCTGGGATTGCTCGGTCAGCAAACCCACCCGGAGGTGGTAGCTGCCGTGGAGAGTGCGCTGGCGGCGGTGCGGTCGGTGGGCAAACCCGTGGGCGTCAATGCCTTCGACCCGCAGGCCGCGCAGGACTACCTCGATGCAGGGGCCGACTTCGTCCTCGTCGGTGCCGATGTGGCGCTGCTGGCCCGTGGCTCCGAGGCGTTCGCAGCCCGGTGGATTCCCGCGGCAGATCCGGGGGAGCGCGCCTCCTACTGAGCCCAGAACCGCGCGTTGTCGGGTGGCTCGGGGGGGTCGAGGGGATGTTCGGGGTTCCGGTTGGTCCGACCGCGTGCTAGGGTCACTGCGCAGCACAGCACAACTTAAAATTCCTGCATCGTGGCGGGAGAGTCCTCCCGGGTGATCCCCGGGCGGCGCCGTAGGAGCAATACCTCCCCAGGAATCTCTCAGGCACCCGTACCGTCGCGACAAGGAACTCTGGAAAGCAGCCGATAATTCGGCTCACCGACGGTGCAAGTCGGCACACACGCCGATGGAATCTCTCAGGTCCTAGACAGAGCGGGGAGGAACTCATCAACGCCGACGCAGGTCGGCCTGACCTCGGAGTTCCCGTGACCCGTTCTTCATCATTCGTTGATCGCCACATAGGCTCCCGCGACGCTGGCGCGAGAGCACGTATGCTGGCTGCGGTTGGCTTCGATTCTCTGGAAGACCTGGCCGACACCGCGACCCCGGACAGTATCCGGCAAGGATCCCCGTTGGGGCTGGCGGACGGGCTCTCCGAAACCGAGGTACTGGCCGCGTTGCGGGAGCTGGAACAGCGGAATCACCCGCGGATCCAGATGATCGGTCAGGGCTACTACGACACCCATACCCCGGCGGTGATCCGCCGCAATGTGCTGGAGAATCCGGCGTGGTACACCGCCTACACGCCCTACCAGCCCGAGATATCCCAGGGCCGCCTGGAAGCGCTGCTCAACTTCCAGACGGTGGTGTCCGACCTGACCGGTCTGGACGTGGCCAATGCGTCTCTGCTGGACGAGGCCACCGCTGTCATGGAAGCGGTGCTGCTGATGCGCCGAGCCAACCGGTCTGCTGGTGCCAAGGACGGGGTGACTGTCTTGGATTCGGACCTGTTCCCGCAGTCGCTGGCCATCGTTACTGCTCGGGCGGCAGCCCTCGGCTTCGAGGTGGTCGTCACCGAGGTGGCCGCCGGGCTGCCTGAGGGGCCGATCAACGGGGTCGTCCTCCAGCAGCCCGGTGCCTCCGGCCGGGTGGCCGACGCCACTGCCGTTATTGCGCAGGCCAAGGAGCGCGGGGCCATGGTGACCGTGGCCACTGACCTGTTAGCTCTGACCCTGATCGCCTCCCCCGGAGAGCAGGGCGCCGATATCGCGGTGGGCAGTGCCCAGCGCTTCGGGGTGCCCTTGTTCTACGGTGGCCCGCACGCGGCCTTCATGGCCGTCAAGAAGGGCTTTGAACGGCAGCTTCCGGGTCGGCTGGTCGGAGTGTCAACCGATGCCTCCGGACAACCGGCGTACCGGCTGGCCTTGCAAACCCGGGAGCAGCACATCCGCCGGGAGAAGGCGACCTCGAACATCTGCACCGCGCAAGCGTTGCTGGCCGTGGTCGCATCCATGTACGCCGTCTATCACGGCCCCGCGGGCCTCAAGGCCATCGCCGAGCGGGTCCACGGGCTGGCCTGCAGCCTCGCGGCCGGACTCGCTGCGGCCGGGATCCCGGTGCTCCAGCAGAGCTTCTTCGATACCGTCACCATGCGGGTCCCCGGCCAGGCTGCCCAGGTCCTCGAGGCTGCCGAGCGGGCAGGGATAAACCTGTGGCTCGTGGATGCCGACACGCTGGGCATCTCCTGTGACGAGACCACCACCGCGGCCACTGTCGCCACGCTGGTCGACGTGATCGGCGGCTTCGGGGATGGGGACACCGGCCCGGCCACACCATTCGCGCTCAGCGGCGCGATGGTGCGGCAGAGCGACTATCTGACCCATCCAGTGTTCCACACCCACCGGTCCGAAACCCAGCTGATGCGCTATCTGCGGCGGCTCGCCGACCGGGACCTGGCGTTGGACCGGACCATGATCCCGCTTGGCTCCTGCACCATGAAGCTCAATGCCGCCGTGGAGATGGAGGCGGTCACCTGGCCGGGATTCGCCGGGATTCACCCGTTCGCGCCCGATCCCCAAACCGAGGGCTGGCGCGCACTGATTGCCGACCTGGAGTCTGATCTGGCCACCATCACCGGCTATGACACCGTGTCGATCCAGCCCAATGCGGGCTCCCAAGGCGAACTGGCCGGATTGCTTGCTATCCGCGGGTATCACCGGTCCCGCGGCGACCTCGACCGGGATGTCTGCCTGATCCCGGCCTCGGCCCATGGCACCAATGCGGCTTCGGCGGTGCTGGCTGGGATGCGGGTGGTTGTGGTGGCGACCGCAGCCGACGGCACCATCGACCACGACGACTTCACCGCCAAACTGGCAGTGAACCAGGGCCGGATCGCGGCGATCATGATCACCTACCCCTCCACCCATGGGGTGTTTGAGGCCGACGTCCGGGAGGTGTGCGATGCCGTCCACGCCGCCGGCGGTCAGGTGTACATCGATGGGGCCAACATGAACGCCCTGGTCGGGTTGGCGCAGCCGGGTCAATTCGGTGGTGACGTCTCCCACCTGAATCTGCACAAGACCTTCTGCATCCCTCACGGTGGCGGTGGCCCCGGTGTCGGTCCGGTCGCGGTCGGGGCGCACCTGGTGCCCTACCTGCCTGGTGATGCCGCGACCTGGAGCGAGGGCCAGGCTGGGGTGCCGGTCTCGGCCTCCCGTTACGGGTCAGCAGGTGTATTGCCGATCTCGTGGGCCTACCTCAAGCTGATGGGTGGTGCCGGGCTCACCGAGGCCACCCAAGCGGCGTTGCTGACTGCGAATTACGTTGCCAAGCGGCTCCATGATTCCTTTCCGGTGCTCTACACCGATGAGCGGGGGCTGGTGGCTCATGAGTGCATCCTCGACCTACGCGAACTCACCGCCCGCACCGGCGTGACCGCCGAGGATGTCGCCAAACGGCTGATCGACTTTGGTTTCCACGCCCCGACGCTGTCGTTCCCGGTGGCGGGCACGCTCATGGTGGAACCGACCGAGTCGGAGGACCTGGCCGAACTGGAGCGGTTCATCGACGCGATGATCGCTATCCGAGCCGAGATCGACCAGGTGGCTGATGGTGCCGTGGATGTGGCTGACTCCCCGCTGCGGCTGGCGCCGCATACCAGCGCGGTGGCCGTGGCCACCACCTGGGAGCGGGCCTACCCCCGAGAGCAGGCCGTGTTCCCTGGCCGAACTCCGAGCCAGGACAAGTACTTTCCGCCGGTCGGCCGGATCGATGGTGCCGGTGGTGACCGGAACTTGGTCTGCGCCTGCCCGCCGGTGGAAGCCTTTCAGGACTAGAGAGGACATCATTCATGAGCAACGAAGCATCCGAGAAGCGCACCGCCCTCTATGACACCCACGAACGGCTGGGGGCACATTTCACCGACTTCGGGGGCTGGCAGATGCCGCTGCGCTATGGCTCCGAGGTGGCTGAGCATCGGGCTGTCCGGGAGCAAGCGGGCCTGTTCGACCTGTCCCACATGGGTGAGATAGACATCCGGGGTGCGGCTGCCGAGCGCTTCCTCGACCATGCGCTGGTGGGCAAGTTCTCCGGGATCGCGGTTGGCCGGGCGAAGTACTCGCTGATCTGCGACGACGACGGCGGCGTCATCGATGACCTGATTGGTTACCGGCTTGCCGACGACCGATTCCTGGTGGTGCCCAATGCTGGGAACAGCGACACCGTTGCGGCCGCCTTGGCGGCGCGGGCTGAGGGCTTCGAGGTGACGGTCACCGATCAGTCCACCACGACGGCGCTGATTGCGGTCCAGGGGCCGACTGCGGAGGCACTGCTGGTCTCGCTGGTGGCCGAGGCGGAGGCCCAGCGGATCCGTGACCTGCGTTACTACCGGGCGATGGACACTGTCGTTGCCGGTCACGCGGTGTTGCTGGCCCGCACCGGGTATACCGGCGAGGACGGCTTCGAGCTTTTCGTGGCCAGCACCGATGCTGCGGCCCTGTGGGCTTCTCTGGAGCAGGCCGGATCCGAGCACGGGCTCACCCCCTGTGGGCTGGCTTGCCGGGATTCGCTCCGTCTGGAGGCGGGGATGCCGCTCTATGGCAACGAGCTGTCCCGGGAGCGCAGCCCGTTCGAAGCGGGCCTGGGGCCGGTGGTAGCCCTGACCAAGCCGGACGGCTTCGTCGGGCAGGCGGCCTTGCAGCAGCTTGCTGATGCCGGATCGGGCACCAGCAGTGGCCAGCGGCTGGTGGGGCTGCGCGGAGCGGGCCGCCGGGCTCCCCGTGCTGGCTATGCCGTTGTGGACGGTGATACCACCCTTGGCGTGGTGACCTCCGGCCAGCCCAGCCCGACTCTCGGGTACCCGATTGCGATGGCCTACGTCGATGTCGACCGGACCAATCTGGGGGACCAGCTGGGTGTCGACATTCGCGGCACCGTCGAAAAGTTCACCGTGGTCGAGCTGCCCTTCTACAAGCGCTCTCGTTCCTGACCCCCTCAATCTGACTCAAGGCAGCGTCCGCACCTACGACTGGAGAAATGCTCATGACTGATATCGCCACTGACCGCCGCTACTCGGCTGAACACGAATGGGTAGCGCCGCTGGACGGCACCCAAGCGCGGGTGGGGGTCTCCCACGTCGCCACCGAGGCCCTCGGGGATGTGGTCTTCATCGAGTTGCCCGAGCCGGGCACCCAGGTCACCGCAGGGGAGAGCTGCGGCGAGATCGAATCCACCAAGAGTGTCTCTGAGCTGTATGCCCCGGTGACTGGCAGCGTGGTAGAGATCAACGATGAGGTCGTTGCCAGCCCCGAGCTGGTCAACAGTGATCCCTATGGTGCGGGCTGGCTGTTTGTCGTTGATGTCACCGGTGAAGGGCCGCTGCTGAGTGCGGCCGCCTACGCCGAAGCAAACGGTGCCGACGCATGAGCGCCGCATTCTCTCCGGTGTCGACCGACTGGCTGGAGGGCGATATCGCCCAGGTGGACCCGGAGGTGGCGACCGCCATCGACGCCGAACTGGCCCGGCAGCGCCACGGCCTGGAGATGATCGCCTCGGAGAACCACACTGCGGCCGCGGTCATGCAAGCCCAAGGGTCGGTGCTGACCAACAAATACGCCGAAGGGTACCCGGGTCGCCGCTACTACGGTGGCTGCGAGCACATCGATGTTGTCGAGCAGCTGGCTATCGACCGGGTCAAGGCCCTGTTCGGGGCCGAGTTTGCCAACGTTCAGCCGCATTCGGGGGCGCAGGCCAATGCTGCGGTGATGCAGGCCCTGATACAGCCGGGGGACACCATCATGGGTCTCAGCCTGGCTCATGGTGGTCACCTGACCCACGGCATGCGGATCAACTTCTCCGGGCGGCTCTACACCGTGGTGCCCTACGAGCTTTCCGCTGCCGATCACCGGGTGGATATGGCGCAGGTGGAACAACTCGCGCGCGAGCACCAGCCCAAGCTCATCGTCGCTGGCTGGTCGGCCTACGCTCGCCACCTCGACTTCGCCGAGTTCCGCCGGATCGCCGATGCCATCGGCGCCTATCTGCTGGTCGATATGGCCCATTTCGCAGGTCTGGTCGCCGCCGGGCTGCATCCCAGCCCGGTGCCGCATGCTCACGTCACTACCTCCACCACCCACAAGACGCTCGGCGGCCCCCGTGGGGGGATCATCCTCACCAACGATCCGGCGCTGGCCAAGAAGGTTAACTCGGCAGTCTTCCCCGGGCAGCAGGGCGGCCCGCTGGAGCACGTGATCGCCGGAAAGGCAGTCGCCTTCAAGATCGCCGCATCCTCGGAATTCCAGGAGCGCATGCAGCGGGTGCTATCCGGTGCTCGGATCCTGGCCGACCGACTGACCCGTGACGATGTGACCGCGCGGGGCATCGGCGTGGTGTCGGGCGGGACCGATGTGCATCTGGTGCTGGTCGATCTGCGGGATGCCGACCTGGATGGGCAGCAGGCCGAGGATCGGCTGGCTGCCATCGATATCACCGTCAACCGCAATGCGGTGCCGTTCGATCCCCGCCCGCCGATGGTCACCTCCGGGCTGCGGATCGGCACCCCGGCACTGGCCGCGCGGGGCTTCACCGATGCTGCCTTCGCTGAGGTGGCCGACGTGATTGCCGCAGCACTGATTGCCGGGCCAGAAGACGACCTGACCTCGCTGCGGGAACGAGTGCAGAAGCTGGCCGAAGCGCATCCGTTGTACACCAGCACCGCCCACCTGGCCACGCCGGCCGACGTTTAAGCACGGTAGGAGCGGGGGAGGGCTGCAGATGGCGTTGAGTACGTTGGATATGTTCTCGGTCGGCATCGGGCCGTCCTCCTCCCACACCGTCGGGCCGATGCGGGCCGCGAAGCTGTTTGTCGACGGCCTGGCGGCGGGGGGTGTCCTTGCATCGGTTCGGCAGGTTCGCGCGGAACTGTACGGCTCGCTGGGGGCGACTGGCCGGGGCCACGGTTCGGACAAGGCGGTGATTCTTGGACTGCTGGGGGAGACGCCTGAGTCCGTCGACACGGCCACTGCCGATGCCCGGGTGGAGGAAATCTGCACTGCTGGGGCGCTCCGGTTGGCTAACCACCATGAGATTGGATTTTCTCGCGCCGACGTGGTTCTCCACCGGCGACGGAGCCTCCCGGCTCACCCCAATGGCATGATCTTCCGGGTCTTCGACGGTGACGGCACACTGGTACGGGAGGCCACCTACTACTCGGTCGGGGGTGGTTTTGTTGTGGACGAAGATGCTGCTGGCGACCGCAGCATCATCACCGACACCACACCGGTCCGGTTCCCGTTCAGCAATGCCGCCGAACTGCTGCACATGTGTGAACGGGAAGGGTTGAGTATCGCGGAGATCATGCTGGCCAATGAGCTGGCCTGGCGCACCGAAGCTCAGCTGCGCAGCGAACTGCTCCACATCTGGGAGGTGATGCAGGAGTGCGTGAGCAACGGTTGTCGCAGCACCGAGGCGATGCTCCCGGGGGCGCTGCAGGTCCCGCGCCGGGCACCGAAGATGTTCGCGACGCTGACGGCTGCCCAGAGCGACACCGATCCGATCCGGGCCATGGACTGGGTCAACCTGTTTGCCCTAGCCGTCAATGAGGAGAATGCCGCTGGTGGTCGGGTGGTGACCGCACCCACCAATGGGGCGGCGGGAATCGTCCCGGCGGTGCTGCACTACTACACCCAGTTTGTTCCCGGGGCCGACGACGACGGGGTGGTCACCTTCCTGCTGACCGCTGCCGCGGTGGGGATCCTGTTCAAGGAGAATGCGTCGATCTCCGGGGCCGAGGTCGGCTGCCAGGGTGAGGTCGGCTCCGCCTGTGCGATGGCGGCCGCCGGGCTGTGCGCCGTGATGGGAGGCACCCCCGAGCAGGTGGAGAATGCCGCCGAGATCGGCATCGAGCACAACCTGGGCCTGACCTGTGACCCGATCGGCGGGCTGGTGCAGATCCCCTGCATCGAACGCAACGCGATTGCCAGCAACAAGGCTATAAATTCCGCTCGGATGGCGATGCACGGCGACGGCAGCCACCGGGTCACGCTGGATCAGACCATCAAGACCATGCGTGAGACCGGCGCTGATATGAAGCTCAAGTACAAAGAGACCTCTCGTGGTGGCTTAGCCGTCAACGTCATCGAATGCTGAACCACCTGGCGGGGTGGTCAGCTACGGGATCAGCGGCTATCGGTCTTTGAAGTGCTTGAAGAGGTCGCGTTCCCGGATTCGGGCCGCTCCCAGGGCGGTCCCGGCCAGTGAACCGAGGACTGCTCCTAGGGGGGAGAGGGCTCCCAGGGCAGCCAGCGGCCTGGCATCGGCCCAGGCGAGGCCGTTGGCGGCGAGCACGAGGACCGGAATGGTCAGGATTCCGGCGGCTATGGCCCAAACCATGGATTCGAGCAAGAGTTGAAGCAGCTGAGCCGAGCCCGATACTCCGGCATGCTGGGCGGCTGACAGTTCCAGTCTTCGGGTTCGGATGGACCCATAGCCGACCGCTATTCCAGCAAGCAGCGCTGCCACTGGCGCCCAGACTGTGATCCGGGAGCGGAACTGCCCCGGGCCATCGAAGGTGGCCCCGAGCCGGGTGTTGAGTTGCCCGATGGTTGTCGGTTCGTCCTTGGTCGGGTCAACGGTGATGGCCGTGGCCGACAGCAGGCCGCGGAGTTGGCTGGTGGGTGGCCAGGCATCAACCCAGCATTCATCGAAGTTGCTGCCCGAGGATGGTACCGGCGCTAGCGCCGTGTAGGAGTAGCCCGCCTTGCGACCATCATCAGGGTAGGCGTAGATACCCGCGACGGTGGTGGTTGCTGATCCCAGTTGTAGCGGCTCCCCGACCGATGCGCCCAGGGTTTCTGCGAGGGTTTCGGGCAGGACAACGCCGGAACCCTGCACGGTGATCCCGAGAATCTCGGGGAATCCGGTGGTGACATCATGGGTGGGTAGCTGCTGATCGGGTAGAACGGGAAGGGTGAGGCGGTCCGCCACGCGGATGGCCCCAGCCGCCCGCACTGTCGGAATTTGGTTCAGGGATTCACAGGCGACGCCGTCGATCCGGCCGGGGGCCTCGACCACAGCGATGGATGCGCCGGATTTCTGGAACTCCTGAGCGCGCTCGACCAGGCCGCGGGCGGTGCTGAGATCAAGCCAGGCCAGCGCACCCGCTACGACTCCCAGAATCAGGGTGAGGAGCAGTGCGCGGGAGGTGCCGGAGATGGTATTCCGCCAGGCCTCGGAGAGAATGCTACGAATCCGCATATGTGGCGCTCCCGAGATCAATCACCTGATGACAGGCGTCTTTGGTGCGTGAATCATGGGTGGCCACCACCACTACGGCCCCAGACTGGGACAGTTTGGCCAAGACCGCGTTCACCTCGCCCGCCGTGTGTTGGTCCAGCTGAGCGGTGGGTTCGTCGACGAGGAGCATGCCCGGTGCCATAGCGATCCCTCTCGCCAACATGAGCCGCTGCGCCTCCCCACCGGAAAGATGGCCGAACTGGCGCCCGGCCAGGCTGCTGAGGCCCACCTCGCCGAGCAGGCGTAGCCCCGCGGCGTCGGCGTCGGCGCGGGTCAGACCCTTCGCCAGTAGCGGCAGGGTGACATGGTCCAGGGTGGTGCGGCGGGCGACCCCATGAGGATTCTGAAAGACCCACCCGATAGATTCATCGCTGCTGCGGGAGATGCCTCCGGCAGCCGGTTCCGCCATTCCAGCGAGCAGGCTGAGCAGTGTGCTCTTTCCGGAGCCTGAGGGGCCGACGAGCCCGTACACCACGCTGGGCTCCAGCGTGATGGTCAGGTTCTGGAAGAGCCAGGGGTGTCCGGGAAAGCGGTGCCCAACCTGGTCGAGGGTTACTCGCACGAGCGATCACGCGCGGGATCGATAGAGACCTCTGTGGGCGGGTCGCCGGAGACCTTGACGTAGGTCCGGCCCAGCTGAGATCCGATCACCTCGACCCGCTCGGGGCCGTGCGGTGTCACCACACAGGAGGTGTCGCCGGTGACGTCGCCGAGGGCGGCCGCTGGGACAGCGATGACCGGTAGCGGCTCTGCCAGTTGCCACGATGCGGTAAGGATGACCTCGGGATTGGCCAGACTTCCCTGCAGGGTGGGACTTTGCATCGCCATGGGCAAGTCGTCGCTCAGGATCGACTGCTGGTCATCCAGAGGGAACTTGGTGCCGTCGATCATCAGTACCCGCTCTCCGGCAACGGCATCGCTGGGAGGTGCGGACACGCTCACCGCGGAGATCGTGGCGGGTGCGCTGCCCAGCGGGCCGCCCGCTTCCGCCTGATCACCGACCAGAGGACAGGTGGTCAGTGTGACCTCCGTCGCGGGAAGCCAGAGCAGATCCTTCATATCCACCGTGCTGACTCGTGGCAGTTTGGCTGCGGTCCGAACCCGGTTGAGGGCCCTCACTGTCGCTGAGGAGATCCGGCTCCCGGTGACCTTGTGGCCCAGCCGGGTGAGTTCGGCATGCAGAGCTGTGACATCATCACCGCGAGCATCCTCGGGAAGATCACGCCACAATGGGACGGACGTCGCCAGATTGAGCACCTTCACCCCATCAATGGCGATGGTCGCCTTGCCTGAGGCCAACGGCTTCTCGGTGGTGCATGCGGTCCAGGTGACCAGCCCGCCGCGTGGGGAGCGGAGTTCACGAGATTCAGCACGCACGGCGGTGAGTTCCACCGTGCGGCTATCAGTGATCTCCGTGGACTCGGCGGGAACCATGGTGATCGGCGGGGCAGCGCCGAGAGATGCTGGGGTCGAGCTGGCTTGGAGCACCCACCCCAGCCCCACGCCGATAGCGAGCACCACGAATGTAAGAACAGCCAGGGCCAGGGCTACTGCGCGACGCCGCGGTGCGCGTTCGGGATGGGATGGGGTCACAACGCCAACCTACCGTCCCGTACTCAACGGAACAGCCAAATATTCATTGAAGGCCGAACCATTAATTCGGGTAGGCGGCGCATCATCACCAGTCATCCTATCGTCCTGCACCGATCGGGTCCCAGTGGCATGCCAAGTATTCATCGCTATCGAAGAACCCGGGTGATGCATCGGCCATGAAATCCCGCTCGTAGTCCGCGGCGGAGTAGTTGGGTTCTACCACTTTGGCCCTCACGAGACAGGCTGCCATAATT
>JBKEBU010000035.1:0-14214 GCA_047973325.1 Propioniciclava sp.
CTGAGCTGAGTCAGAGCTCCGATCATGGACGTGCGCTGGACCGCGAGGTCGGCAGTATCTGCGGCAGACTCCAACGACCTCAGTTCCAGCGCCAGCCGTTCCCGCCGACCTAACGAGCGGAAGTGGTGAGGGATGCGCTGATCAATCATGCCCTGGCTGCGGCGCACCGGATCGGGCGAACCATGTCCCCCACAGCTGGCGATGGACGTCCAGGTACACCCACCCAATGTGGGGTTGCGGTTCATCCCGCCCGGCACGTCCTCGCACAGAGCAGCATTAAATCAGCGCATCCTTAGACAATGCGTTGCGTGCGGCACGCAGCAACCACGGAACCGGATCCTGGGGAAGTGCCTCCCTGTGTCGCCAGGCAGTGAGGTACGTCTCCGCGATGATGTCGTCGGCATCATCATCCGAACACCGGCGCCGGACGTATCCATAGACGCGCGCAGACGTGCTTTCGAAGAGTCGACGAAACTGCTCATCGGTAGGCCGTGGGGAGCTCATATCACAGTAAAGTCCGGCACTCTCCCCAGTGTGACAGGTCAGTGTGCCAGCGTCGTGCCCACCGCACGGTGAGCGACGTTCCCGGGGGAACTCTGTGAGGTACGGCCCCTCCACTACGACGACATGCGCCACAGCTGATTTGCCCCCAGCCTCGATGCGGTGGAAACCGAGCGGCAACGTGCTGGCGACCGACCGTCATCGCGCGTGGACGCGCAAGTCGATGACCGCCAGCACCAATGCGACCGACACGATGGCCGCGATGGTGACAAACCCCGCCACCGCGGCGGCAGTCCAACTGCCCTGACCGGCCACCGTGAAGAGCACGCCGGTGATGACAGCGATGCCGATCGAGGTGGCGACCCGTTCACCGGTTGATTTCACGCCACCAGCCACACCCGCCTGTTCCGCCGGGACGTCGAGCAGGGACAGGGTCTGGTTGGCCGAGCCGATGACGCCCATCCCCATGCCGGCCGGGATCAGAGAAAGGAGAAGCCACCAGAAGCTCAGAACGCCCAGGAAAGCGAACCACAGCACCAACGCACTGGCCAGCGACCCGGCAACCAGCAGACCGACAGACCAAACCAGGAGACGACGGCCATCCAGCAGGACACGGTCTGCCGACCATCCGGCCGCCACAGCAGAGAACACAGCATTGGGAAGACCGATCAGGCCCACGGCGAAAGCCGACACACCGAGCCCCTGCTGTAGGACGATCGCGACCACCACGAACGTCGAGGGCACCCCCAGGAAGACGACCCCACTCATCGCGGTTCCCAAAGCGAAGGATGGGTGGGAATAGAGACCGAGGTCGACCATCGGCTGCCTGCCGCGACGCTTGTACCACGCCTCCCAGGCGACCCAAGCGGCGATGAGCGCCACCCCGACCGGGAGAAACAGCCATTCCCAGATAGCCGCCCGCTGCATGAACGGCCACATGACCGCGAGGATTCCGCCAACGATGAGCAGCATGCCCATCGGGTCTAGGTCGAAGCGGGCTCCTGCTGCTGCCGGATCGTTCCGGCGGCGCCGTTCGGTGGCAAAAGGAAGCCACAACAAGGCGAGGAGGGTCACCACCAGGCCGATCGGTACGTTGATCAGGAACGAGGCCCGCCATCCTGCCTGGGGCCCCAGCAGCGCGATGATGGTGCCCGACATGACCGGCCCGACGGCTACGGATGCCGATACCGCCACCCCCATCAGGGCGAAGGCGCGGGCACGACTGTTCCCGGTGAAGTGCTGTTGGATCATGCCGATCATCTGGGGCAGGAACAGGCCAGCACCCACGCCCTGGATCATCCGGAAGACGTTCAGAGTGAACGGGGTCCAGGCGAGCCCACCCGCCAACGACCCCAGTGTGAACAAAGCCACGCCTGCCACGAATAGCGATCCCCGGCCGATTGCGTCCCCCAGGCGCCCCGCAGGGATCTGCAACACACCGAACGCCAGTGTGTAGCCCGACAGCATCCACTGCACCGCCGACTGACTGGAGCCCAGACCGGTCTCGATCGCTGGTAGCGCGACATTGATCGCCGACACCGACAACATCGCCATGAAGAGCGGGAGGATCAGGACGACGAGCATCCGACCGCGATGAATCTCGCGCTCAGGTTCGTCCGCAGGGCGTGATGGCACCAGGTCAGTCAACCATGACCACAGGATCCAGGACCGCACCCTCCGCCACGAGCATGGCTGGGCTGATGGTGCTTCAGTGCATTGCATGGGCAGAGCTGCGCGACTGAGGTGTATTGTTGCGCATAGCGCATTTTTCCAGGAGATGGCGATATTCGGCGCGGGAGCGGTAGGCGGTGTAGGGTCATGGGTGGCTGAGGTTTGGTTGTTCTTTGCGCGGTGTGCCGTTCGGAGAGTGTCGAGCGTCACCCAATCGACCCCCTGTTCCATGGGGTGTCACGCAACAGTAAGGAAAGCAGGATCCATGGCAACCGGCACCGTCAAGTGGTTCAACCCTGACAAGGGCTACGGCTTCATCTCCCCAGATGACGGCTCGGACGACGTATTTGCGCACTTCTCCGCCATCAACTCGCGCGGCTTCCGCACCCTGAACGAGGGCGACAAGGTGGAGTACGAGACCGAGCAGGGAGCCAAGGGGCTCCAAGCCAGCAACATCACGGTGATCTGACCCCGTCTATCCCGAACGCCGCGACCCACTCTGGGTCGCGGCGTTCTGTGTTTCTACCGGGGTCACGCACCGAGCCGTTGCCAGCGGGTGCCGCGGGCGCGTAGGCCCAGCACTATTCCGCGGCCCAGCATGGAAACCCCATAGGCGGCCCACAGCCAGACAAGCCCGGCCTGCGCGGCGTCCACCCACCAGGCAAACGGAAGATAGGCCAGCGCCACCACAGTCCCGGCCACAGCCAAGTAGCGGGTATCCCCAGCGCCGATGAGCACCCCGTCGAGCAGATAGACCACGCCAGCCAAAGGCAGCTGGCCCGCCACGACCAACAGCACCCGGGCGAGGAGCGCCCGTACCTCCGGATCAGTAGTGAAAATCGCCGGGATCCACGGTGAGGCGACCGCGATCAGTAGGCCTAGGACGAGGCCGAACCACACTCCCCATCGGACCATCATCCCGGTGAGGCGGCGCACCGTGGCCGCCTGTCCGGCACCCAGGTAGTGTCCGATGATCGCCTGGGCGGCGATGGCCAACGCATCCAAGGCGAAGGCCAAAAACATCCACAACGAGGTCACTACCTGATGGGTGGCCAGACTGACCGCCCCCATCCGGGTGGCCACGACCGTGGTGCCGGTCAAGGTCAACCACAACGCCACCGAGCGCAGCACCAGCCACGATCCGGCCCGGGCCGCCTGGGCGATCCCGGCGGGATGCACCCGGAGCGGCACACCGGCCCTCCGAGCGCCCCGGAGCACGACCAGGCTGAGGATTATCGCGGCCAGGGCCTGGGCCACCAGGGTCCCCAGGGCCGCACCCAGGATGCCCAGACCGGCGCCATATACCAGGGCGAAGTTGAGCCCGATGTTGACCAGATTGATTCCGATGGTCACCTTCAGGGGGGTACGGGTGTCCTGCAGTCCGCGGAGCACCCCGACCGAGGCGAGCATCACCAGCAAGAACGGGAAGGCTAGCGCCACGACCCGCAGGTAGGTGGTCGCGTAGCCAGCCACCTCTGCTGAGGCCCCATAGAGGGTTACGACCGGGCCAACGAGCATCTCCAGCCCGAGGGCTAGCCCCATGCCGAGCAGTGCGGCTAGCCCGATACCATCGACACCCCCGGCCAGTGCACCGCGTGGGTCACCGGCACCGATCCGGCGGGCCACCGTGCCGGTGGTGCTGTAGGCGAGAAACACGCACAATCCGGTGAGTATGCCGACGACATTCCCAGCAATCCCCAGCCCGGCCAGTTGAGGCGTGCCCAGGTGCCCGATGATCGCCGAGTCAGCGAGTTGAAGCAGCGGTTCGGAAACGAGGGTGGCGAAAGCCGGGATGGCCAATGCGAGGACCTCCCGCCCCGGATGGGGCTGCGGGTCAGGTCTCGGCACTGGTGGTTTCGTCGCCGGGGTCGTCGTCGGGTTCAGCTGGCGGCGTCAGGCTGCCGGGCAATCGGACGATGAACTCGGCCCCACCGCTCTCGGCCTGGCTGGCCTTGACCCAGCCACCATGGGCTTGCACGGTCTGGGCCACGATCGACAGCCCCAGCCCGGACCCGGGTGCATTGCGGGCATCCTCAGACCTGTAGAACCGTTCGAATATGTGGGGTAGGTCTGCGTCCGAAATCCCCGGACCCTGATCGCTGATTCGCAGCCGATCCTCGGCGAGCTGGACCCGGATCGTTCCCCCCGGTGGGGAGAATTTCACGGCGTTGTCGAGCAGATTGGTCATCGCCCGCTCCAGGGCATCCGGTTCGCCCTCCAGATACAGCGGAGTGAGTTCGACATCCCAGGTCAGCCCCGGACCACGCCGCTTGACCCGCTCGAGGGCGTTCTCCACAATGGCGCTCAGGTCGACTGGTTCGGGTGATGCTTCGACGCCGTCATCGCGAGATAGCTGGACCAGGTCACCCACCAACGTCGAGAATTCGCCCAACTGAGCAGCCACGTCCCGCAGAATGTCGGAGCGTGCTCCCTCGGGGAGCATGCCTTGCCGTTCGTCGGCGACCAACAGTTCCACATTGGTGCGCATCGAGGTGAGCGGCGTGCGTAACTCGTGTCCGGCGTCGGCGATCAGCCGCCGTTGTCGTTCCCGGGAGTTCTCCAAGGCGCTGAGCATGCCATTGAAGGAACGCCCCAACTCGGCCACCTCATCGTCACCGTGGATCTCGATGGGCTCCAGCTTGTTGGTTGCGGTTATCTCCAAGACCGCATCGGATAGCTTCCGGATCGGTTGGATCCCCGATCGGGCGATGACATATCCGGCCACGGCAGCCACCGTGGCACCGACCCCGCCGAATAGGAGTAATGTCAGCCCGGTGGTCTGCAGGATGGCCAAGGTCGGCTCCAGGGGGCGCCCAAGAATGAGGGCGTAGCGCTGGGTTTCGTGGACCAGGGGGACGGCGACGATCCGCATCTGATTCTGATTGGAGTCCACGCCGGTCCGGGCTGCTGAGCCCAGGGACATCCGGGCCACCGCCAACTCGGGAAATTCCGGTACCAGGGTGGCCTCGCGTCCCGGCATCGCGGTGATGCTGCCATCGGAGCGAATCAGCATGACAGTCACGTTGGCTGCGCGCAGAGTCGAGGCGTCGATGCCGCCCATATTCTCTAGATCCTCGGCCACGCGGACAGAGGTGAGGTTGGCCACCTCGACGAGTTCGTTGTCAAGCTGGCTATAGACGGTCAGCAGGGTCAAGAAGTAGGCGGCGATGCCGGTGATCGCGACGGCAGCCGCCACGGCTGAAGCGATCAGGAGTGCCAAGCGATCCTGCAGTGGCCGGTTGGCAGTGGACAGGCGGGACCGCAGGTCGGTCACGGAGAGGACTCGCGCAGAACGTAGCCGATGCCGCGCACGGTATGGATGACGCGGGCTTCACCGTCCTCCTCGGTCTTGCGACGTAGGTAGCCGATATAGACCTCTAGGGAGTTGGCCGTGGTCGGGAAGTCGAACCCCCAGACCTCGTTGAGCAGCCACGACCGTTCGAGCACCCGGCGGGGATGCTCCATGAACGTTTGCAGCAGGGCGAACTCGGTCCGGGTCAAGGAAATCCGGCGATCGCCGCGCGTGACCTCACGGGTGCCTTGGTCTAGCCGGAGATCGGCAAACATGAGGACGGGTGTGGCTGCGTCGGCGTCATCACCCTCGGTTTCGGGGCGTGATCGCCGGGTGAGAGCGCGCAGGCGGGCCATGAGTTCGTCGAGCGCAAACGGCTTGGCCATATAGTCATCGGCACCGGCATCCAAGCCATCGACGCGGTCCCCGACGGCGTCGCGGGCGGTGAGCACCAGGATGGGCACGTCACTGCCTTGGTCGCGCAACATCCGGGTGGTTTCCAGACCATCCAGGCGGGGCATCATCACATCCATGATCACGGCATCAATGCGATTGGCCGACAGATACGCCAACGCCTCCACCCCATCAACTGCCGTCGCGACCTCGTAGCCGCTGTAGTGCAGCGACCGCTTGAGTGAGTCCCGGACGGCCTGGTCGTCGTCCACGACGAGGATGTGCATGCCGCCTATCCTAACGGTGCTGCAGGGTTTTCACCTGTCGCAGCACCCCGGGTACCGCCGCCTCCACTGCTGCCAGCGTCTTCTCGAACCCAGCCTCGTTGCCGTACCAGGGATCATCGATCCCCGAACCGGGCTCCGCCGCGGGGTCGAAGTCGGTGAGCAGTGCCAGGTTGGTCGCGTCGGGCAACACCTGCCGCATCCGGTCGACATGCAGTTGCTCGAGGCCGATCACCAGATCGGCACCGGCGATCTCGTCGGCGGTGATCCGATGTGCCCGATGATGTTCGCCGTCGTAGCCATGCGCTGCGAGGACCCTGCGGGCCCGCGGATCTATGGGGTGCCCACTTTCTTCGGAACTGACCCCGGCAGAGGTGAAGTACACCCCGCTGAGCCCCTCGCGTGCGGCTACGGCTTCGGCTATCCGCTCGGCCATCGGGGAGCGGCAAATATTTCCCCAGCAGACGAAGATCACCTGAATGTCGTGGTTCATGGGTGGCGCTCCCCTCGGGGGGGCAGGATGGAGTTGAGTAGGAAGCTGACGATACTTACCAGGAGTGCCCCCCAGAGCGCTGGCCAGAATCCGGCCACGCTCCAGCCGACGCCAAGCTGGGTGCACACCCAGCCGACAAGCATCAGCAAGGAGGCGTTCACCACCAGGAGGAATAATCCGAGGGTTACCAGGAGCAGCGGGGAGGTGACGAAGATGAACAGCGGCTTCACCAGTGCATTCACCACCCCGAAGATCGCCGCGACCAGCAGGATCGTGACCGCCGCGTCCGCGGGCCGGGCATCCACGTTGTCCAAAGAGAGTCCGGGGAGCAGCCAGGTGGCCAGGCCCAGGGCCAGCGAGCTGACCAGGAAACGTACGATCACGAATGCCATCCTTCCATGTGGGGCACAATGACAACTTCGGGAGCACCCTTGTTGATCCCGGATCCCATCGAGAGAGGCGCGCCCGTGATTGACCTGGCTGGCAGGGACTTCCTCAAAGAGATTGACTTCACCCCCGCCGAGTGGGCCCACTTGGTGGAGTTGACCGGAGCCCTCAAAGCGGAGCGACGCGCTGGCACGGAACGGCCTCGGCTGACTGGGAAGAACCTGGCCCTGCTGTTTGAGAAGAGTTCGACCAGAACCCGGGCTGCTTTTGAGGTGGCGGCCCGGCACCAAGGCGCCGCCACCACGTATCTGGATCCGGCTGGATCGCACATTGGCGCCAAAGAATCGGCAGCCGATACCGCGCAGGTGCTGTCTCGGATGTTCGACGGCATCGAGTACCGAGGGGACAAGCAGACCACCGTGGAAACCCTGGCCGCGCACGCTTCGGTGCCGGTCTGGAATGGACTGACCGACGAATGGCACCCCACGCAAGCCCTGTGTGATGCCTTCACCATGGTCGAGTCAGCGGGCCGGGATGCCGATCAGATCTGTTTTGCGTATCTGGGTGATGCCCGGTTCAACATGGGCAATTCCCTGCTCACCATGGGGGCCATGATGGGGATGGATGCCCGCATTGTCGCGCCCATGGCCTACCAGCCGGATCCGGCGGTTGTGGCCCATGCCACCCAGATTGCGTCGGCCACCGGCGCTCAGATCACGGTTACCGATGACGTCGCGGCCGGGGTGGCGGGGGCGGACTTCGTGCATACCGATGTCTGGGTTTCCATGGGGGAGCCCAAGGGGGTGTGGGCGGAACGGTGCCGGGTGCTCGCCCCCTATCGGGTGTCCGCAGCGGTGATGGCCGCGACCGGAAACCCCGAGGCCAGGTTCATGCACTGCCTGCCGGCCTTCCACGACCTGCACACCACGACTGCGCGGCTGGTGCATGACCTCACCGGGATGAAGGAGCTCGAGGTCGCTGACGAGGTATTCCGCTCTCCGGCATCGATTGTTTTCGAACAGGCCGAGAACCGGCTGCACTCGATCAAAGCGGTGCTGGTCGCCACGCTGGGCTGAGCCGGAGCGGTTGTATCCCCGCTGAGACGGCGACGGCTGCAACCGGGTGAGTGAGGGCTGTGAGACTCCTCCGCTGGCATGACTGGGATGAGGAACGTCTCGTTCGCGTCTGTCGACCTATGAAACCGGCAAAGTGATGCCCTCTGCTGCCACGGCACTCAAGATCCAGTCGTTGGCGGCTCGTCGAAGCCCACACCTTGTCTGGGGTGCCCCTGGTGGGGTGCTGCCGAGTCGTGATTCTCCCAAGGCCCTGGTCACTACGTGGAATGAGCTGTGACAATTTTGACAACGAATACGTAAGCGAAATATCTTAGGTGAGCCTTACCTAAGGGAGTTCGTCTGCAATGTTCCTGGGATCGTTCCTCATCGGCCTGCGTGAAGGTCTGGAGGCAGCGCTCATCATCGGTATTCTGATCGCCTACGCCCGGCGTCAGGGCCGCCATGACCTGCTCCCCCGGATCTGGTCCGGGGTAGTCATCGCGGTGGTGGCGGCGCTGGGGCTGGGAGCACTGTTTACCTATGGCCGCTACGGCCTCAGCTTTCGGGCCCAAGAGATCCTCGGCGGCAGCCTGTCGCTGATTGCGGTCGCCATGGTGACCTGGATGGTCTTTTGGATGATCACCGCAGGTGGTGGCATCAAAGGTGAACTTGAAACCAAGGCCGGAGCGGGCCTGGCCGCAGGCCAGGGGTGGGCGTTGTTCTGGATCGCTCTGGTTTCGGTCGGGCGGGAAGGCATCGAGACCACGCTGATGCTGTGGGGCTGGGCGTTACAACCGTTGGCCCTCGGCGGTGCGGTCGCCGGGATCGCCGTTGCGGTCGGCTTGGGTTACGCCATTTTCGCTGGCATGGTACGGCTCAACCTCGGGGTCTTCTTCCGCTGGACCGGGCTGTTCCTGATTATCGTGGCCGCCGGAATCCTGGCCTATGGCATCCATGACCTGCAAGAGGCAGCAGTGCTTCCGGGCCCCTTCTCTGGACACCCGATCACCCCGACCGATCTGCGTACCGGAGAGGTCCTGGTCGGCCTGACCGACGGCCCCTTCTGGATGGCGGCTTTTCCGTTCGGGTGGGCCTTCGATCTCAGCGACCAGTTAAATCCCGCTGGACTGGCTGCTGCCCTGCTCAAAGGCACCGTCGGCTTCGTCCCGTTGATGACCTGGTTGGAGGTGGTGGCCTGGGCGCTGTACCTGGCGTTCGTGTTGCCGCGCTTCCTCCGGCGCACCTTTCTGGCGGCGCGTCGCCGCACCCGAACTACCCCCGCGCCTGTGAGCGCCGCGCCCGCGGTGCCGGATGAGCAGCGCGACCCCCGGCACGCACCATCGACCCGTTGAAAGGAACCCACGTGCGTATCTTGATCCCCGCCGTAGCCAGCCTGACCGGCCTCGGCTTGGCATTCACTGGTTGCACTGTCAATCAGCCCTCGGCCTCGACGACTTCAGGCGGCAGTGCCACCGGCAGCCTGCTGGTCTCTTCGACTGAGGATGCCTGCACGGTGTCCACAGCGACCATTACCAGCGGCCCGGCTACCTTTGAGATCACCAATGAGGGCACCCAGACCACCGAGTTCTATGTCCTGGGATCTGATGGGCTCCGGATTGTTGCCGAACGGGAGAATATTGCGCCGGGATCTTCGGCAGATCTGAGTATCAACTTGCAGCCGGGGGACTATTTCACCGCGTGCAAGCCTGGGATGCGTGGGGCCAACGTCGGCGAGGCTGCGTTCACGGTCACCGGGGAACCCATCGAGTTGTCTGGGGAGGACCAGGAGCTGTTCGACGCCGTGGTCGTCGACTATGTCAACTTCGTCAAGAACGAGGTCGCTCAGCTCAGCCCGAAGGTGGATGCCCTCGTGGATGCATTTGTGGCCGGGGAGGACGACACCGCCCGGGAGCTGTTCGCTGAAACCCGGGTCCACTACGAACGGATCGAACCGGTGGCCGAGGCCCTCGGGGTGCTCGACCCCCGGATCGACTACCGCGAAATCGACTACAAGGCCGAGGCCGACCTGCTGGCCGAAGATGACCCCACCTTCACCGAATGGCTCGGCTTCCATCGGATTGAAAAGGACCTCTGGGTGCCAGCCGAGGATGGCATCCAGCCCGACGGCAGTTCCGCCTGGGAGGATTGGCAGCCCTCAACCGAGGCCGACCGGAAGCGGATCGGTGAGACACTGCGCAGTGATGTGGCCAAGCTCTATGAGACCGTCCATGCGGCGGGCTTCATCGAGACCCAGCAGATGGATATTGCCACCGTGTCCAACGGTGCGGCTTCGCTACTTGAAGAGGTGGCTGTGTCCAAGGTGACCGGTGAGGAGGACTGGTGGTCACACACCGACCTGTACGACTTTGCGGGCAATGTGGAGGGGGCCCGGGTAGCCTTTGACCTAGTAGCGCCGATTGCTGAGCGTAAGGGTGGGGAGGGCAGCGACTTGGTGGCACAAATCAACCAGGAGTTCGACGACCTGGAAGCCGCGTTGGCGGTGCACGGCAGTCTGGAATCTGGTTTCGTCTCCTATGACACCGTCGACCGGGAAGGTCAGCGCGATCTGGTGGCCGCCATTGATGCGGCTCGCGCACCGCTGTCCCGGCTGACCGGGACCGTGCTCGGGATCGCGTGAGCGCTGGATGACTGACGCCGACGAGCCCTTGCCCGCGACCGAGATCGAGCGGCCGGAGCATCGGGGGCAGCCGACCGCCCCCCCGATGCCGCCGCCCACTCGGGAGCTGTCCCGCCGGGCATTGATGGCGCTCAGTGGCGGTGCTGGCCTCGGGCTCGGCGCGCTGGCTGGGGTGGCGATTGCCCCGTCGACCCGGGAGTCGGCCCAGCCGGCCAGCGGCACCGAGTACCCCTTCTACGGCGAACGGCAAGGGGGGATCATCACACCGGCCCAGGATCAGTTGCATTTCGCCGCCTTCGACCTGGATGGCGACCTGGACCGGGCCGGTTTGGTGGAGTTGCTCCAAGATTGGACCTACGCCGCCAGTCGGCTCACCTTGGGGCTGGAGGTGAGCGCAGCCGGTGCCTTTGAAGGGCCCGAGACCCTGCCGCCAGATGACACCGGGGAGGCCGCCGGGCTCGGGGCCCAAGGGCTAACGCTCACCTTTGGTTTTGGGCGGTCGCTGTTCCTGACGGCCGACGGAACCGACAGATTCGGGCTGGCCAATCAGCTGCCCACTGACTTCATTGACTTGCCGACCATGGTCAATGATTTTCTCGACCCGGCTGTCTCAGGCGGGGATCTATGTGTGCAGGCCTGCGCCGATGATCCGCAGGTCGCCGTCCATGCGATCCGCAATCTCACCCGGATCGCCTTCGGGCGGGCCCAGCTGCGCTGGTCGCAACTCGGTTTCGGACGGTCAGCGTCCACGTCGGTGGAGCAGGACACACCCCGCAACCTGTTCGGGCAGAAGGACGGCACCAACAACCTCAAGGCCGAGCAGCCGGTGGAGCTGGACGAACACGTGTGGATCTCCGGTGGTCCGGCGTGGGCACACGGTGGTTCCTACCTGATCGCCCGGCGCATCTTGATGACCATTGAAGTCTGGGATGGTGTTCGCCTCGAGGAGCAAGACCGGGTTCTGGGCCGGACGAAGGGCACCGGTGCGCCGCTGTCGGGGGGCGATGAGTTCACACCGGTCGACTTTGCTGCCGCCGATGCCGAGGGTGCGCCGCTGATAGATCCGCGATCGCATGTGGCCCGCACCCACCCGGACAACAATGGCGGCATCGCCATGCTGCGCCGGGGATACAACATCGTGGACGGCAACGACGATCTTGGGCGACTCAATGCCGGTCTGTTCTTCATAGCTTTTGTCAAGGCGCCGCAGCGATTCGCGGCCGTGCACGCCAATATGGCGCGCGATGACATGTTCATTGAGTACCTCAAGACCACAGCCTCGTCTGTTTTCCTGATCCCAGCCGGATGCCGTGCGGAAGGGGAGTACGTTGGTCAGCCGCTGTTCGATGGCCCCCGGCCACCTGAGAGTGCACGACCGAACCAAACGCCCTAGCCTTGTGCCTCGTGACTACTGATGTCGAGGTGAGCCGGACTCCGCTGATAGTGCTGGTCAATCTGGGGACCCCGGAGGCTCCCACGTCGCCTGCGGTGCGCCGGTTCTTGCGGGAGTTCCTCAGTGATCGCCGGGTGATCGGGCTGCCGCGTGCGGTGTGGCTGCCGGTCCTCAACGGCATCATCCTGGCAGTGCGGCCGCGACGCTCGGCCCGCCTGTATTCCTCGATCTGGGAGGAATCTGGCTCGCCGTTGATGACCCAGTCGGAGAGTCTGACCCAGCTGGTCGACGCAGAGTTGGGGGAGGCCGCCGAGGCGCGGTTGGCGATGACGTATGGGCGGCCTTCGGTGGCCGAAGTTCTGGATCAGGCGGTGGTCGAAGATCCGCAGCGGCCGATTCTGGTGCTGCCGCTGTACCCACAGTATGCGGGCAGTTCCTCAGGTGCTGTTCATGATGCGGTGTGTCGTTGGGGGCTGAGTACCGTGCCGCACCCCGATCTGAGGCTGCTGCCGTCGTTTCCGTCAGATCCGGGCTATCTGGATGCGGTTGCGGCCGGGATTCGCGCCCATTGGGAGGCCGTCGGACCGTTGGACCCGGATGCGGGCGAACGACTGATCCTCAGCTACCACGGTATCCCGGTGAGCCACGTGCGCGCTGGTGACCCCTACCCGGATGAATGTGCCGCGACCACCCGGGGGCTGGTAGATCGTTTGGATGTTGATCCGGCCGCGATTCTCACCACGTACCAGTCCAAGTTCGGCCCGGGCGCCTGGCTGACCCCGGCCACGATCGACACGGTTGCCGAACTCGGTGCCCGGCGCACACCTCGGGTAGACATGGTTGCTCCCGGGTTCGCGGTCGATTGCCTGGAGACCTTGGAGGAACTCAACAAGCTCAACCGGCACACCTTTACCGATGCCGGCGGTGGTGATTTTCACTACATCGCCTGGAGCCGGGAAAACTCTACCTGGGTTCGAGCATTGGCAACGCTCTTGATTGGGCAGGTGCGTGGGGAATCTCCGATTGCGCTCCCGTGAGTTTTTGATTGAGGGCCCCTCGGATTGCGTAGCCTCCGCCCGTGCTGAGGTCGCTCATTCGACCTGGTGGTCATCGACCGGCTGGACGTGATTGGCCGGGGGGTCCAGCAATAGCTTGAAGACACGCAAGTCCACTACCGCCGCCGGGCCAGACGACTATCCGAGATGCAACGCCACGACCAGGGGCGGCGTTCCTATCTATTGGACACCCCGCGATTGGACGTACGACTGCAGCCTCTACCCGACTAGCGGCCGTCGATCGGCCCGGGACCAAGCAGCCGTCAAGGCGCTTCAGAGGTCACTGCGGTGGTGCAATGGCGGGTCAAGGGTAACTATCGACGGTTGGTTCGGACCGCAGACGGAGGCGGCCCTCAAGCGCGTCCAGCGCCGGGTGGGGGCGACCGTCGACGGCTGGTATGGCCCTGAGACTCGTAAGAAGATGAGCCATTTTCTCAAGCGAGGCCGCCGCCGCTCTACCTAAATCTCAAGGGATGGCCGGGCGTAGCTCGGCCATCCCTTGAGCGTGCCGGTTGCCCATGTCAAGGGGGGGTTCAATATCTAGACTCATGTGGGTGTGCTCTGAATCTTAGGGATGCGCTGATTAATACTGCTCTGTGCGAGGACGTGCCGGGCGGGATGAACCGCAACCCCAGATCTGGTGGGTGTACTGGGATGTCCATCGCCGGATGTGGGGGACGTGGGTCGCCCGATCCGGTGCGCTGCAGCCAGGGCATGATTGATCAGCGCATCCTTAGTAATTCGTGCTACATCCTCTTGTTGCTCTGGACCGAATGTTGGGGCAGCAAGAGGGTTATTCTGACCCGGAACCGAAGAGCCATCGGCTTGGCTCAGCATGGTGAGCCAAGCGCTGTCCGCCCAGTCTGCCGTCGAAACGCTCACCTCGGGCAGGTGACGTCCCACCTGGCGGTGTAGTTCTCGGTCTTGGCCTCGGTCTGGTCGCCGCGATCGGCACCTGCTTCGCAGGTGCGGCCTGGCAACGCTGCCGGGTCCACTTCATGCGCAACATCCTCGCGAAGATGCCCAAGGTCACCGGCCCGATGGTCACCACG
>JBKEBU010000038.1:0-13388 GCA_047973325.1 Propioniciclava sp.
AGGGCTAGTAGCGTGTCGCAGCTGATCTTTTGTATTCGTGACCCCAGGTGAGTCCTGGGCTGCGCCGTTGATCCTCATCGATACCCCGGCATCGATTCCGGATCCCCGTCTTGCCCAGAACTCACCTGACGCCGCTCGGTCCACACATCTCAGCTGCGACAGGCTACTAGGGTGCTGGTCTCTCGGGGGTGGTGCTATTCCGTGAGGAGGGCGGTGGCGGTGGCCTCATCGGTGATCAAGACATCCACGATGCCGCCAGCGATGGCCCCGCGAATGGCGGCGGTCTTGTCCAGGCCGCCAGCCACGCAGACGACGTGGGGTAGCTCCCGCATTTGCGCCATGGTCAGGCCGATTCTCCGGGCCGAAGTGGCCTCATGGACTACCTGGCCCTGGGCGTCGAACCACTCGCCGATCATGTCACCAACCCCGCCCAGATCGGCAAAGGCTTGCACCTCTTCGGCGGTCACCAGTGCATTGCGCACGCTTGAGGCGGATGCGGGAATCGCATTGCCCACGCTGGTCAGGGTGACGCTTGCCTGCAGCGCCAGGTCGAGCACTTCCCGGACCGCCTTCTCTGCATTGAGCTGGGTGGCCAGTTCGGCGGTGGAGACTAACACCGGGGCCGGGAGCAGTTTCAGGTGCGCCGCGATGGTCGCATTCTGCTTGAGGGCCTCGGTGATGGAGGTGATCCCGCCGGCGGTCGAGGCGAAGGTGACCCCGGCGAGTGATTCGTTGGGGATCTGCGACAGGGTGCCGGCCACCGTTGCGCCCCAGCCGACGCCGACGATGACCCCCGGGTGGAGGAAGCGGCGGATATAGGAGGCTGCCGCAACGGCGAGACGCTTCTCAACCGGGTCGTGGCCCCCGTCGTCGGGAACCACAATCACGTCTTCGAGTCCGAGCTGATTGGCCAGCCGGGTGGTGGTGCGCAGCGCACTGAGGTAGTGGGTGTCGAACTCGATCCGGACGATCCCCTGCTCCCGGGCAGTCTCCAGAAGTCTTCCGACGGTCTGCCGGGACACGAAGAGCCGGCTGGCCACCTGGGCTTGGGTGAGGCCGTCGGCGTAGTACAGCCAGGCCGCCCGGGCGGCGATGCCGATGTCGGCCAACGGCGCTGTCGATGCCTGGTTGGGTTCGGTGCGGGTGATGTCAGTCATGGGAAACCCCCTCATGATTCTGCTGCTCGGGACGGACAGGAGAGCGCTCTTGGCTGATGCCGTCATGACGAGCATATGCCATGGGCGTATGCCCGCGATAGTGGAAAATGCTTGCCGGGCTCCGCTGGCTGTGACTTCATAGATGCCACAGCCGACGAAGGAGCACCGATGACACCCTGCCGGATCACGGCACCACGCAACGTCAGGACCGTCTGAGATGACGGCGCCGCTGACCATGCAGGCGGCCCGGTTGCATGCCGTTGCCGACCTTCGGGTCGAGCAGGTGCCCCGGCCAGACCCAGGCCCCGGTGAGGCGCTGATCCGCATCGAACGCTCCGGCATCTGCGGTTCGGATATCCCCCGCGTGCTGAGCAAGGGCACCTACAGCTTCCCGTTGATCCCCGGCCATGAGTTTGCCGGCACCATCGTGGCCTGCCCTGATGCTAGCCACCGGATGGGAGAGCGGGTGGCTATCTTCCCGCTGATCCCGTGCCGCGTCTGTGCCATGTGCGCCATCGGGGAGTACGCCACCTGCACCGACTACGACTACTACGGCTCCCGCCGGGATGGTGGCTTCGCCGAATATCAGACCGTCCGGCTGGAGAATCTGATACCCCTGCCGGAGCAGGTCAGCCTCGACGCCGGTGCCATGGTGGAACCAGCCGCCGTCGCGGTGCACGCCCTGGCGTCCGCGCCGCTCCGCGTCGGAGACACCATCGCCATCTTCGGGGCCGGGCCGATCGGCATGATGGCCGCGCAGTTGGCCCGAGCGAACGGGGCCCGGGTGCTCCTGCTCGACATCGACGACCGCAAGCTGGCCCTGGCCGCAGCACAGGGCTGGGCTGAATGCCTCGATGCCCGGAAGCCGGATGTGGCCGCACAGGTGCGTGAGCGGACCGGTGGTGGTGCCGATGTGTGTTTGGAAGCTGCCGGGGTCAGCGCCACCCTGATCGGGGCGTTGTATGCCGCCCGGCCCTTCGGCCGGGTGGTGCTCATGGGCAACCCCGCCGGTCAGATGATGCTCTCCCAGGACGACTACTGGCAGATCTTGCGCAAGCAGCTGACCTGTACGGGCGTGTGGAACTCCACCCACAATCGTGTCCGGGACGACTGGCAGGTGGCCATCGATGCCATGGCCCGGGGGCAGCTAGACCCGCAACCATTGATCACTCACCGCTTCGGCCTGCACGACTCCGCCGAGGCCTTCCGGGTGGCTACCACCCCCGACGACCTGTCTTTGAAGATCATGTTTACCCCAGGAGAGAACTCATGAGAGCAGCCGTGCTCGCCGCCTTGGATACGCTTGAACTCCGCGAGGTGCCGACCCCGGTCGTCGACGACTACTCGGCCTTGGTGAAGGTGCAGGCGTGCACGGTGTGCGGCTCTGACATCCGGATCCTGCACCACGGCAACCCGCGGGTGAAACCGCCCCAGATCCTCGGCCACGAGTCGGCCGGTGAGGTCGTGGCAGTGGGGGCAGGCGTGACCCGGGTCCAGGTGGGTGACCGGGTAGCCCTTGGCGGGGACGTGCCGTGTGGGGAATGCGCCTACTGCCAAGACCACATGGGGACCAACTGCGCCATCAACTACGCCTTGGGCTACCAGTATCCCGGCTCCTTTGCCGAGTATGTGCTGCTCAACAAGAAGACCCTTGATCACGGTCCGGTCCATCGCATCCCTGACGGTGTCAGCTATGCCGAGGCGGCTCTCGCCGAGCCGTTGGCCTGCGTGCTCAACGGCCTGGAGCGCACGCCGGTTGCCCTGGGGGACACCGTGGTCATCGTTGGGGCCGGGCCGATCGGTTGCATGATGATCCCGGTCGTCAAGCGGATGGGTGCGGCCAAAGTCGTGGTCGTCCAGCGTTCCCGCAACCGAGTCCAGGCGGCCTACGACTTCGGTGCCGATGTGGTGATCTGCTCGGCTGAGGAGGATGCCATCGCCCGGGTGCTGGCCGAATCCGATGGGATCGGGGCGCACCTGGTGATCACCGCCAACCCGTCGCCACAGAGCCATGCTGACGCCCTGGTGATGGCCCGCAACCGGGGCCAGATCAACCTCTTCGGGGGGCTAGCCGCAGGCAGCTCTGTCGAACTCGACACCAACCTGATCCACTACAAAGAGCTGGTGGTCGCGGGCGCGCACGGCGCGCTGCCCAGCCACCACCGCCGAGCACTCGACCTGATCGCCACCGGCGGGATCGACTTCACCAGGTTCATCTCGCATACCTTTGGCCTGGACGAGGTCGCGGAGGCCTTCACGGTGGCGGAGAGCCATGTCGGGATGCGGGTGGCGGTTGCCCCGTGGGGGCAGGCGCATGCCTGACATCCGGATTGCGCCATCGATGATGGTGGTCGACACGTTCAGCACCCAAGCCACCCTCGACCTCTTTCAGCGTTGGGGCATCGACCTGCTGCACATCGACGTCATGGACGGCGTCTTTGTCCCCAACCTCATGCTGGGCACGAACTACATCCGAGACCTCCGCGCCGCCTCGACCATCCCGCTCGATCTGCATCTCATGATCACCGACCCGTTGGAGAAACTGGACTGGTTCGACGTCCAGCCCGGGGAGTGGGTGTCGATCCATACTGAAGCCACCGCTCACCTGCACCGCAGCATTGCTGCGGCCAAACAGCGCGGAGCCCGGGTCCGGGTGGCCCTCAACCCCGGAACGCCGCTCTCCGTACTCGACTGGGTCCTGGACGATCTTGACGGAATCCTGCTGATGACTGTCAATCCCGGATTTGCCGGGCAAACACTGGTGCCGCAAACCATCCGCAAGATTGGCGACCTGCGCGAGCAACTGGCGGCCCGCGGTCTGGATCATCTCGACATCGAGGTGGACGGCAACGTGTCGATTCCGAACGCTGTCGACATGGTGCGAGCCGGAGCGAACACCCTCGTGCTGGGCACCTCGGTCCTGTTCCACGCCGAGGGCGATCTGTGGGCCGAGCTGGATGCCGTGCGGGCAGCGGTGGCCTCATGATCCGGCTCGGGGTGGATGTGGGGAACTCCGGCTGCAAAGTGGCCGGCTACGACGAAGCCGGCCGGATGGTCGCCCTGGCTCGCCGGGAGTACAGTTTCGCCAGCCGTGGCGTCGGTCAGCGAGAGCTCGACGCCGAGTCCATCTTCGCCCTGGTCCTGGACTGCCTCGCGGAGGTGGCTGCTGGGGGCGTCGGACGGCAGGTTGGCGCGCTGGCGGTGTCCTCCCAAGGCGAGGCGATTATCCCGATGGATAGTGCTGGTCGGTCCCTGGCGCCGATCCAGGCCAGCTTCGATGCCCGCAGTGCGGGGGCGGTGGCGCAGGTCTATTCCCAGGTCGACGGTACGGCGTTGGAAGCTGCGACCGGCAATCCAGCGCACGGCATGTTCTCGCTGTACAAGCTGCTCACCCTCAGAGAGTTCGAACCCGAGCTGTACCGCCGGATCCGCCGGATCGCTTGCTTCGCGGACTGGGTGGCCCATCGGCTGGGAGCGGATCTGGTGATGGACTACAGCCTGGCCTCCCGGACGTCGATGCTCGACGTCAGCCGCCGCGCATGGTGCGGCTGGCTGTTGGCCGGTCTGGATCTGGATCCAGGGCTGCTGCCCCCACTCGCTCCCAGCGGTACCGGGATCGGCACGCTGAGCGCAGACATGGCCGCTCGCACCGGACTATCGCCACAGACAGTGATCGCTACCGGCGGGCACGACCAGATTTGCTGCTCCTTGGGTGCGGGGATCGCCAGCCCCGGGCAGGCCATGAACTCCATGGGCACCACCGATACCGTGCTCGCCCTAGCCTCAAGCTCCGATAAGGCCGCACAGATCGTGGGTCGAGGCAACGCTATCGGGCTGGGAGCCCTGGATGGCTACGTGCTGCATGGCTATGTGATGTCGACCGGATCGACGACAGCCTGGTTCGGGCGGACGTTCCAGATGGGTGGGCACACCCTCAGCTCGATGGCTGCGGCGGCCTGGAACGGGGGAAAGCCCTCCGGTATCCATTTCCTGCCGCACATGACCGGCTCGGGTACCCCCTACCTTGACGTTGCCTCGACCGGTCTGTTCGCGGGCCTGAGCACCGAATCGACTCCGGCACTGATGTACCGCTCGGTTCTCGAGGGCATGTGCTTTGAACTGAAGGACAATCTCGATCTGCTGGCTGCGGCCGGGGCGGGTACCGACACCGTGACCGTCCTCGGTGGTGCGGCGGAGTCCGACCACTACCTGCAGCTGAAGGCCGACATCTTCGGAGTTCCGGTGCAGCGGGCCGCCGTGGCCGAGGCCGGGTGCCTCGGCGCGGCCCTGCTGGCTGGGCAGGCGGAGGAGTCGGCCGACTCACTCGCCGAGACGGTTGCCCAGATGCGTCGGCTTGACCAGACCTTCGACCCAGACCTGGGCCGCCACCAGGCCTACGCCGACCTGGCCGCTGTTCATCGGCGGTTGTACGCGGCGAGCCAATCCTTAGCCGGGGGTTAGAACCTGAGCTCGACTGAAAACCCCCAGAGGCGCCGATGCCTCGACCGCACACAAGTAAGGAAACCACTATGAAGAAACGAATAGGTATGGCTTTGGCCGCGCTGACAGCCGTCGCTCTGGCGGGCTGCGCCTCGGGGGCAGAGACTGCACCAACGAACACCAGCACGAGCACTGCTTCGGGCTCGTCGGGCGCGTTCGAGAAGAAGGATCCGCTCACCATCGGCTACTCGATCTTCGATCTGCAGGAGCCCTATTTCCAGGCCTACCTGGCCGGGGTGCAGGCCGAAGCCGATGCGCAGGGGATTGAGTTGCTTACCTTTGACCAGAAGAGTTCCGAGCAAGAACAGGTCACCGGCAGCGCGAACCTGATCAACCAGGGGATCTCGGCGCTGATAGTGTCCCCGGTTCAGCCGGACGCGCTGCCAGCCACGGTGGACGCCGCCCATGCCGCCAAGATCCCGGTAGTCATTGGCGATGTGGGGGCCAAGGGCGACTATGACGTCTACATCGAGTCCGACAATATCGCCGGGGGTGGCCGGGCCGCGGAGTACCTGATCGACAAACTCGCCGACGCCGAGGGCGACAAGACCGTGGCCATCATCGGCAACCCGGCCGGGAACGTCGCTGGTGCCGCACGTGCCGGTGGGTTCAAGGAGGGCGTGGCTGCTGAGGGGTCGATTGAACTTGTCGGCGAAGTCGTCGGTCAGACCATCGATGGGGCCTACAAGGCCGCCCAGGACCTGCTGGCCGCCAATCCGGATCTCACCGCGATCTTCTGCACCAATAGCAACAATGTGCAAGGGGCGACCCGGGCCGCCGAAACTGCCGGCCGGGACGATCTGATAGTCATCGGATTCAACGGTGATCCGGTCGAACTCGACCTCATCGCCGACGGGAAGCAGACCGCGACCGTGGCCCAGGATCCCTATGGCCAGGGCCGGGCGGCGGTCGTGGCTTCCCTGGATCTGCTCGACGGCAAGCAGGTTGAGTTCGCCGACGCGAGCACCCGCACCATTCTGTTCGCCACCGAGATCGTCGATGCCGACAACCTCGAGGCCTACCAGAAGAAGCTCGCTGAACGCTGAGCTGCTGCTCAGGGGAAAGGTGAACTCGATATGAGCACCGCTGTGCCGCTCCTGGAGGCGATCCAGGTGAGTCGCACCTACCCCGGCGTTCAAGCCCTTGAGGAGGTGAACCTCACCCTGCGGGCGGGTGAGGTCACCGCACTCATGGGTGAGAATGGCGCGGGCAAGAGCACCCTGATCCGGATTTTCGGTGGATTGGAGCGGCCCTCGGCGGGCCGGATCCAGCTGCGAGGTGCCGCGGTGGGCTTCCGGAACGCCGCCGACTCGCAGGCCGCCGGGATCAGCGTGGTCAGCCAGGAGTTCCGGCTGGTGCCGCAGTTGAGTGTGGCCGAGAACATATTCCTCGGCCACGAAGTGACCCGCAGCGGCCTGCTGCGGCCACGGATCATGCGGCGCCGAGCCTACGAACTGCTCCGGCAACTCGACCTCGACATCAACCCGGCCCAGGTAGTCGAGACGCTCTCGGTCGGGGATCAGCAACTGGTGGAGATCACCCGGGCGCTGGCCAGCGACTTCGACGTGCTCATCATGGATGAGCCGACCGCCGCGCTCAACGTGGGCGAGGTGGCCCGGCTGCTGTCCCTGGTCCGCACCATCCGGGACCAGGGGAAAGCCATCTTGTATGTCTCCCATCATCTAGAGGAGATCTTTGAAATAGCCGACAGGATCGCTGTCTTCCGGGATGGCCGCAGCGTCGCCGAGGTGGTGGCTGCGGGGACCTCCGAACCCGAGCTGGTGGCGCTCATGCTCGGCCGGGAACTGCAGCAGTTCGACGCCCACCATGGGGTTGATGACACGAGGGTCACCCAGGGGGTTGCGCCCCCCAGGTTCGCCGTGGCTGAGTTCACGTGCCCCCAGGTGCGGACACCGGTCAGCTTCGATCTTGAACCGGGCGAAATCCTCGGTGTGGCCGGCCTGGTGGGGTCTGGTCGTACCGAGCTGATCCAGGCACTCTTTGGCGCCCTCCCCAGCACCGGATCGTGCCGCCTCGACGGCACCGAACTGCGGATCCGGACACCGGCTGAAGCCATCGCGGCCGGGCTGTTCATGCTGAGTGAGAACCGCAAACAGGAGGGCATCTTTCCCCACCTGAGCGTCCTGGAGAATCTCCTGATCGCGCAGCGGGACCCAGAGATCACCGGGCTGGCCCGGGAGGTGCCCTCCCCGCGGACCGAGCGCGCCGCATTCGACACGATGAAACAAGAGCTGAACATCCGCGTGGATAGGCCGCAGCAATACATCGGCAATCTGAGCGGTGGCAATCAGCAAAAGGTGCTGTTCGGACGGGCGATGCTCTCGGGGTGCTCGGTGCTCCTGCTCAATGAGCCCACCCGCGGCGTTGATGTGGGTGCCAAAGTGGAGATCTACCAGCTCATCCGGCGGCTTGCCGAGAGTGGGGTGGCGATAGTAATAAGTTCCTCAGACACCCCCGAATTGGTCACCCTGGTGCATCGATGCGCAGTGATGCAGGGCGGACAGTTGAAGGTGATTCTCAACCGGAGTGAGATCTCTGAGGATGCGATTCTGGCGCACTCGGTGGGGACCGGATCCCAGACGGGTGCGGCATGAGCACCACGAGTGCGCCACCACCGGGGCCGGCGGCCCGGGCCCGATCGGCCCGGTTCGACGCGGTCACCTTGTTGCAGCGCTACGGGATCGTGGTGCCCTTTTTGATGGTGGGTGCTGTCTGCGTGGCTTTGGTGCCCAGCTTCCTGTCGAATGCGAATGTGGCCAATGTGATGGTGAACGCGTCCATCATGGCGATCATCGGCTACGGCATGACGATCGTGATCGCGCTTCGCGGGCTGGATTTGTCCGTGGGCTCGGTTCAAGGTCTGGCCGCCTGTGTGACCGCGACCGTCATTGCCCAGGCGGGGCTAGGGCTGGGCATGATCGCCGGGCTGTTCACCGGTGTCGTGGTCGGCACGCTCAACGGCATCCTGGTGGCCTACCTGCGGGTGCCGTCGTTCGTGGCGACCTTGGGCACCCTCGGTGTGGTGCGGGGGAGCGCCTTGCTGGTCACCGGCGGCGGCACTGTGGATGGCGCCGATCCGGTGCTGAGCTACCTGGCCACCGGACGGATCGCCGGGATTCCGATCCCGTTCCTGATGGCGGTGCTGCTCCTGGGGGTGTGGCAGGTCATCTACCAGTACACCCCGTTCGGCAGGCACGTCTGTGCGGTGGGAGGCGCTCCCGAGGCCGCAGCTGACAGCGGGATCAATGTGCGCCTGGTCACGCTGGTGGCCTTTCTCGCATCTTCGATGTCGGCGGCCTTCGGCGGGGTACTGCTCACCGGTCAGCTGGGGCTGGTCACCGGCAGCCTCGGTGTCAGTCTGGAGCTCCAGATAATTGCGATCGCGGTGCTGGGTGGCACCAGTCTGGCTGGCGGCAGTGGCAATCTGACCGGCACCCTGATGGCCGCACTGCTGTTGGCCATGATCAGCTCGGCCCTGAACCTGCTGAACGTGCCGTCGTACTACCAGTATCTGGCGATCGGGATCCTGCTTATTTTTGCGCTGTCCTTGGATAGCGTCCGTCGCTATCTCTACCGCAAGCGCCTCCTGGAGGGGTGACTCATGACCCAGAAAACGTCCGAGAGCGACCAGATCGGCGCCGAGGCCTCCGCAGTTCGGCCGTCTTCGGCCGGGTCAGGGGCGGCCCTGTTCGTGGAACGGTACTACCTGCAGTTGGGGGTCCTGCTGCTGCTGGTGATCCTCGCGCTGGCCGTCCCCCGCTTCGCGACCGGAGCCAATGCGGCGAACATCATGACCCAGGCATCTTTTGCTGGCCTGATCGCCTGCGGCATGACCCTGCTGATTGCCGGGGGACTCTTCGATCTGTCGGTGGCCGGGATCGTCGCCTTGGCCGCGGTCATCGCAGGCACCCTGCTGCCGCACACCACCATCGGGCTCGCCGCCGGGGCCGGGCTCGCTGTCGGGGTGGGATTGGGCATTCTCAACGGGATCGTGGTCACCAAGATCCGGATCCCGCCCTTCATCGCCACCTTCGGGATGTACAACATCTATCTGGCGGCCGCGTTCATCCTCACTGATGGCAACGTGCTGCCCATTGTCTCCACGCACTACCGGGCGATGGGGACCGCGAGCTTCGGCGGGATTCCGGGCATCTTCCTGGTCTTTTCCGGGGTGTGCGTGCTCTCGCACCTGCTGCTGTACCGAACTCGGTTCGGACGCCAGTTGCGGGCGGTAGGTAGCAGCGAACCTGCAGCGCGGATGGGGGGCATTCCGGTTGACCGGATCAAGATCGTAGCCTTCGCTCTGACCGGCCTGTTCACGGCGCTGGCTGCCGTGGGCCTTTCGGCACTGCTGTCATCGGCCAATGGCACCATGGCCACCGGCATTGAACTGACCGCGATCACCATTGCCGTGGTGGGTGGCACCGCTTTGCGGGGTGGGCAGGGCACCCTCGTGGGCACGTTCACCGGTGCGATCTTCATCACGTCAGTCAGCAATGCGCTGAATCTGCTCGGGGTGCAGTCCTACTGGCAGACGATCGGGGTGGGCGCCATCCTGGTCCTCACCTTGGTGGTCGGCAGCCTCACCAGCCGCACCCGGATTCGCGGGGCAGAGTGATGATTCCGCACCGGTGAAGGCCGTGGTGCCTATGGGTGCTGGTCGTCACACACCAGAGAGCGCCAGTAGCTCGCCGCCGAGGATGTAGCCCGGTGATCATTCTCCCTCATATAGGGTGCAAACAAGGAGAAAGATCAGCATTTACGGATAAAATAGCAACAATTACCCGTATGCAAGGGTTGACCTGCTAGAAGCGGGTGCCTTCTTTTTCACTTCCGTACTGTGGAATCACCTGCGCGGTGCTGCGCTTTCTAGCAGAGTTCCCCTATGTCAACGGGGATCCAAGGGCGCCTGGCGCGCTCCATCGAGGGGCTCACTCCCGGCTACTTCGCCGTGGTGATGGCTACCGGCATCATTTCGCTAGGGCTCAAGCTCAACGGGGACGACGCGCTGTCGTGGCTGATGCTCTACATCTGTGCCATCGCCTACGGCATTCTGGTCCTGCTCACCATTGTGCGGATCATCTGGTACCGGGCGGCCATGGTGGACGACTTCATGGATCCCCGCCGGGCCTTCGGGTTCTTTACCTTCGTGGCGGGCACCAATGTGCTGGGCGCCCGCTTGGGAGCTGAGGGCTACTACGGGGCCACCGGGGTGCTGCTGGCGGTGGCTGGTCTGGCCTGGCTGGGTTTGGGCTACTCAGTTCCGTGGACCGCGGTCCTCGGTCACAAGGAGCGGCCGGCGGTGAACACCGCGAACGGCACCTGGTTCATCTGGGTGGTCGGTAGCCAGTCGGTTGCCATCGGTGCGGCGACCCTGGAGCCTGTTTTCGAGGTGATGCGCCGCGAACTGGCAGTGCTGGCGATAACGTCCTGGTCGGTGGGGGTCTTTCTCTACGGTGGAGCCGCCGTGCTGGTCACCATGCGGCTGATGCTCTATCCCTTCGGTCCCCAAGAGCTCAACCCGCCCTATTGGGTGTCCATGGGAGCGCTGGCTATCACCGTGCTCGCTGGCGCCCGCATTGTCGAGATGGCCGATGCCCCGATGGTGGCGGTCACCCGGGACATCATCGCCGGCCTGGCTGTGGTCTTCTGGGCGTTTGCCACCTGGCTGATCCCAGTGCTGATCGCCGCTGGCTGGTGGCGGCACTTTTATCACAAGATGCCGCTCACCTATGACGCCACCTTGTGGAGCATGGTCTTCCCTCTCGGCATGTACGGCGTCGCCGGTATCTACCTGGGCCGGGCCAACAACCTCCCCCTGGTGGAGGCCATCGGCTCCACCGAACTCTGGATCGCGGTGGCTGTGTGGGTCACCGTTTTCATTGCCATGCTGGTGAATATTGTCCGCACAGTGCTGCTGCCCGCTCCGGACCCCACGAGTGCTGCCTGATAGTGGCCGGATCGGCCACGACCGGGGCGATCTAGCGACGCGGCCGATGGATGAGTTGGCTCGCGAACGCGAGTTCGCGCTGGCGAGTTGCGCGCCGAGGTGTGTTCCGGGGGCGAGTAGCTCGACGTTGGGTACTTCGAGGCCATCAGGAGGCGAGTTGCTGGGCGGCCAATCGCGCGTAGACGCCGTCGCGGGCGACGAGCTCGGGGTGGGTGCCGGACTCCACGATGTGGCCGTTCTCGATGACGTGAATGACGTCGGCGCCCGCGACTGTGGACAGCCGGTGGGCGATGGACACGGTGGTCCGACCCCGGGCGGCTCGCTCTAGAGCCTGCTGGACGACGCGTTCGGAGGCGGTGTCCAGCGCAGAGGTCGCCTCGTCGAGCAGTAGTACCGGCGGATCCTTGAGCAGCACCCGGGCGATGGCGATCCGCTGCTTCTCACCGCCGGAGAGCCGGTAGCCACGTTCGCCGACGACGGTGTCGTAGCCGTCGGCGAACGCGGCGATGGCATCGTGGATGTTGGCTGCTCGGCAGGCGGCCTCCAGGTCGGCGTCGGTGGCGTCCGGTTTCGCGTAGCGCAGATTGTCGGCAATGGTGGCGTGGAACAGGTAGGTCTCCTGGGAGACGATGCCTATCTGGTCGATGATGGACTCCTGCCGGAGGTCCCGCACGTCGGCACCACTGAACAGCACCGTGCCCTCAGTGGCCGCGTAGAGCCGGGGAACCAAGTAGCCGATGGTGGTCTTGCCCGCACCGGACGGACCCACGAAGGCGACATGCTGCCCGGGGGAGACAGTGAAGGAAACCCCGTCCAGGGTGGGCCGGGCCTGCTCGGTGGCATCGGGGTAGCGGAAGATGACCTCGCGGAATGCCACCGCGCCTGCCGGCCCGGGTGCGTCGGCGACGTCGATAGCGTTGGTGGCGTCGGTGATCTCAGGAACCAGGTCGAGATATTCGAAGATCCTGGCGAACACCGCCGCTGAGGTCTGCAGATCCAGGGCCACCCGCATCAGCCCCATCAGCGGCTGCAGCAGCCGGGCCTGCACCGTGGTGAAGGCCACCACGGTCCCGGCGGTGATGGTGGTGTCCCAACCCGCGATCAGAAATCCGGCGACCAGATAGATGACCGCCGGGACCGAGGATACGATCACCTGCACCACGCCGAAGAACCCCTGGCCCGACATGGCCCGGCGTACCTGCAGCCGGATCTGTTGGCGATTCGCCTCCTGGTAGCGGGTGGACTCGGCGCGCTGCCGGTTGAATGACTTCGACAGCAGGATGCCCGAAATACTCAGGGTCTCCTGGGTGATCGCGGACAGCTCGGCCAGCGACTCCTGGGTCTCGGCGGCGATCCGGGCACGGAGTTGACCCACGCGGCGCTGGATGATGACCAGGAACGGCATCAGCACCAGCGCGATGACGGTGAGCCGCCAGTCAATGAGCACCATGGCCACCACTGCGGAGGCCACTGTCACCGAATTGCCCAGGACGCTGCTGACAGTGTTGGTGAGCACCCCGGCTACCGCGCCGACGTCGTTCTGCAGCCGGGATTGGATCTCCCCGGTCCTGGTCCGGGTGAAGAAGGCCAGTTCCATCCGTTGGAGGTGGTCGAACAGCCGGATCCGCAGGTCACCGGTCACCCGGTTGCCGACGGTCGCGGTGAGCCAGGTCTGGGTGACGCCCAGGAGCGCCGACACCAGGAACAGCCCGATCATCACCGCCACCAGGGATCCCAACAGCCCGAGATCCGGGGAGGTT
>JBKEBU010000100.1:0-18285 GCA_047973325.1 Propioniciclava sp.
AGCTTGCTGGAAGCGACGATGTTGTCGCCAGCACCGGCCAAGGTCAGCACCGCATAGGTGATAGCGGCCGCACCCGAGGCGGTCGCCAAGGACGCGATGCCTCCTTCAAGAGCGGTGACTCGCTCTTCGAGAGTGTTCCAGGTGGGGTTTGTTATCCGAGTGTAGATGTTTCCCGGCTTGCTGAGGGCGAAGAGATCGGCCGCATGCTCGGTGTCATTGAAGACATAGCTGGTGGTCTGATGGATGGGGACGGCCCGCGCGTTGGTGGCCGGATCAGCTTGCTCTTGTCCCGCATGGACAGCCAGGGTTTCGATGCGGCGATCAGTCGTCATAGTTCCTCCGTGTTCGACGTGCTCGGGCACAGCCTAGGCCCGCCCGCAACTGGGGTGGAAGGCGTCTCGGTGCGATGTCAGCCGGAAGCGTGACAGACTGGCCCGGACGAAAGGGAATGCCATGGCAGAACTCGAGGACACACTCCATGCCGATATGGTCGCGGCGCTCAAGGCGCGCGACCGTGAACGCACCGGAACGCTGCGGATGGCGCTGGCCGCGCTCAAGAATGAAAAGGTGGCCGGGAAGGCAGCCCGGGCACTGTCCGTTGCCGATGAAATCGCGGTGCTGCAGCGCGAGGTGCGCACCCGCCGCGACTCGGCCCAGGCCTACACCGATGGTGGTCGGCCCGAGCTGGCCGCCAAGGAACTGGCCGAGGTTGACATCATCAGTGGCTACTTGCCGGCTCCGCTGAGCGATGCCGACATAGATGCCTTGGTGGCCGAAGAGATTGCCTCTGCGGAAACGACGCTGGGTGAGGCCCCCACCATGCGGGCCATGGGACAGATAATCAAGGCTGTCAACACCCGGGCTGCGGGACGTGCCACTGGCGCGGTAGTCGCGGCCAAGGTCAAGGCCCACCTGGCGTGATTCAGCCGTTGCTGCCGGGAGTGGGCTCGTCGCCTGCCAATTCTCCGATCTCGCCGAGATTGAACTGAGAGATCGATAGCTCTACTGCCTGCTCGAGGACCTCCAGCTGATCCTCGGGCATATCCCAGGAGACTCCGCGGAAACCGGCACTACCGATAGCTCCCCAGCGCACTGCGTAGTCTTCGTCGTTCTGGGCTAGGACTCGGTAGGTGAACTCATCATCGGTGCTGTCGAGGATTTCATACCCGTCGTCCTCCAACTCAGCGGCCACCTGCGTGGCCCAGCCTTGGGGATCCTGAGCATCATCATCACCCAGGCTGGAGGTGAAGCCGCCGAAACAGGTGACCGATCCCAGCTTTTCGGGGTGAGTGGCGGTGGCCCGGTCTCCTTGTTCGGCTTCCTTGAGTTGCCAGCCCTCAGGTATCCGGCAGGCGAACCCCACATCTTCATTGACATAAGTCGTCAGCTGGGGCCCGCTCGGGCCAGCCGAGGTGGCCTGCGGACTTCGCTGCGCTCGCGGGATGTATCGCTCAGTTCGTATAGGTACCGGGTCTCCGGCGCAGGCGCTGAGCGCGGCCGTGATTACGACCCCGGCAACGACGGTGCTGGTCCCCCTCCAACCGCTTTTCACAGGCAGCAGCCTACCCATATCAACACCGGAGACCCCGCCAGACACGGACTCTGGGTATCCGCAGGTGCCACCCGGGCACGGCAGAAGTCCTGATAAGCGGTGTGGCGGGGACTGGATCGGAAGCCGTGGGGTGTGCTGGAACTGTCCAGGCAGGATGCTGCTGGAGGGGTCGGGTAGAAGTATGCTCCGATGGGCCATGATAGAGACATGGCAGCACGTGGCTACGCCCTTTTCCCCCGGTTGAGAAAGCGCCGCGCCAGCCCGGCGGATGTCAATCGGCTCCTCGGCGGTCTGCTGGTCACCGAAGGTACTGATCGCGATAACAAGCTCTCGCGGTTCTGGGTACTCATCCTGCTATCGGCCGTGATCGCTTCGGCCGGGGTGATTGCGGACTCCACGGCCACAGTAATCGGCGCGATGATAGTGGCGCCTCTGATGACGCCCATCCTGGGCACTGCGCTCTCGGTGGTTCTCGCCCATAGGCGTCAGCTGGTGCTCAACGTGATGCTGGTGCTCCTGGGAGCGCTCAGTGTTATCGGGGTGGGGTTCCTGATGGGAATGATGACCCAGGTGGAAGTGACAGCCGCGACCAATTCTCAGGTCGCCGGACGGGTCTCGCCGGGCTTGATCGACCTGGTGGCTGCCCTCGCGACCGGGGTGGTAGGCGCATTCGCGACTGTACGATCGGACATCTCGGACACGCTGCCGGGTGTGGCCATCGCGATCTCGCTGGTGCCGCCGTTGGCGGTGGTCGGATTGACCTTGGAGTCGGGGGCCGCCGAAGAAGCCGTGGGCGCACTGCTGTTGTTCATGACCAACGTCAGCGCCATCGTGGCTACCGGTACCTTGATCTTCCTGGGCTATGGGCTCCGGGCTGCGGCTTCGGCTGCTGGCGTCGAGGTGGGCCATTTGCGCCGGTCCACTATCGCTACCGTGGTCGCCGGGGTGCTGGTGTTGGCCGTGCCGCTGGGTGTGGGCAGCGCCCTCGTCGTCCAACAGGAGTTGATAGTGGCGAAAGCGACTCCGGTGGCGACCGAGTGGGCCGAGGAGAAGGGGTGGCAACTTTCTGGGATCACCTACACTCAGAACACGTTGCGGATAATCGCGCTCGGGCCGCCCCCCTCTATAGATGAACAGGGGTTACGTTCTCAGTTGGACGCTGCCGGATTGGCTGACGTTCAAGCTCGGGTAACCCTCGTGATTGGGGGAAGTAAAGATCTGGACGCCGAGGCCTGATCTCCCGGACCATCCACCTGGTGGACAGAGGGCGGGTCAATCTGGCTCGGCTGGCTGGCCATCGGAGACCCCCATCCGACGTGACACCTGCAGGTGACTTGGCTGAACGTCGGGGCAGGTTCAAGGTCGTGGCGGACGTGGATTGACCATTCAGCCGGTCTTCCTGCAGTAGGCCTGCGAGGAGATGCCCCCGGTTGTAGTCTCCACGGGTGGATTGGCGCAACATCAAGGCAGCCCTGTTCGACCTCGATGGGGTGCTCACCCCCACCGCCGAGGTTCACCGCCGGGCGTGGGCTCACATGTTTAACTCCTACTTGGCTGACGTGGCCGGGCAACACCCGTTTACCGATACCGATTACTTCGCTCAGGTGGATGGCAAACCTCGCTATGACGGCGTGCGGGACTTCCTAACGTCACGATCGATAGCCTTGCCCGAGGGACGTCCCGACGATTCCCCACGTGAGGTGACTGTCCATGGGCTTGGCAACCGCAAGAACGCCGAAGTCACGCGGATGCTCGCTGACGAGGGGGTGACGGCCTACCCGGGCTCAGTGCAGTTGCTTGAGCTGCTCGCCGCGCAGGGGATCCGCCAGGCGGTGGTCTCCTCATCGCGGAACGCCCCGCTCGTTCTCTCCGCTGCCGGCATTGAAAGCTGGTTCGACCTGGTGGTGGACGGCACTGTCGCCGAACGCGAGCGGCTGGCCGGCAAACCAGCACCAGATACCTTTCGCTACGCCGCCCGGCAGTTGGGCATCCCGGTGGCTGACTGCGCCGTCATCGAGGATGCCGAAAGCGGGGTCCAGGCGGGTGCGGCCGGTGGTTTCGGGCTGGTGATCGGGGTGGACCGGGGTGTAGGCGCCGCCACCTTGGAAGCTGCTGGCGCTCACGTGGTGGTGCGTGATCTCAAGGAGGTCCTCGGCTGATGTCGGCAGCAACGCCTGATCCTATTGATCGTTTTCGCTATCCGCTGGATGAGTGGCAGGTCATCGAAACTCAGCCGACTCGGGGACCTGCGCTGGGTGTCACTGAAACTGTCTTTGCCCTCGGGAACGGCTACCTTGGCATGCGAGGCAATCCGGAAGAGGGTCGGGAGACTTTCAGCCATGGCACTTTCATCAATGGATTTCATGAGACCTGGCCGATCCACCATGCCGAGGCGGCCTACGGGTTCGCCACCACCGGGCAAACCATAGTCAACGTCCCGGATGCGAAGGTGATCAAGCTTTATGTCAACGACGAACCGCTGAATCTTTCAACAGCGGATCTGGACCAGTACTCCCGGGTCCTCGACCTGCGCGACGGGGTGCTGCGCCGCGAGCTGATCTGGCGTACCCCGTCCGGGTTGCACGTTCAGGTGCGCTCCAGCCGGATGATCTCGTTCACCGACAGGCACCTGAGCGTGATGACCTTCGAGGTGACCCTGCTCGATGGGGATGCACCGGTGGTGATCAGCAGCCAGGTCATAAATCGGCAGGATGGTACCGACGAGTACCGAACCAGTACCGATGCCCTCGGCCAGGGTTTCGACCCGCGCAAGGCCAGCCGGTTCGAACATCGGGTGCTGGAGCCTCAGCTGAAGGGCGAGACCGAGCGACGGATGCTGCTGGGCTACCGCACGGCCAACTCCAAGATGACGTTGGCGGTGGGCGTCGACCATGTGCTGAAGACCGAGGCCGATCAGGACGTGGTGAGCGCCTGTGAAGACGATCTCGCCCGCAAGGTTTACCGGTTGCGAGCGCGGCAGGGCGACACGATTCGGTTGACCAAGACGGTTGCCTATCACACCGCCAAGGGGGTTCCGGTCCGGGAGCTCTTCGACAGATGCCGTCGCACCTTGGACCGGGTGCGGCAGTCTGGGGTTGCTGATGCGTTCGATGAGCAGCAAGCCTGGCTGGCGCGCTTCTGGGAGACCACCGATGTGGTGATTGAGAATCAGCCAGCAATCCAGCAGGCCACCCGGTGGTGCCTATTCCAGGTTGCGCAGGCGGCGGCGCGGGCCGACCAACTGGGGATCGCGGCCAAGGGGGTGACTGGATCCGGTTATGAGGGGCATGCCTTCTGGGACACCGAGGTCTACATGATCCCCTTCCTGGCCTACACCAATCCGGTGATGGCGCGGAATGCGCTGCGCTATCGGGTCAATCTGCTGGACGCCGCCCGTCGACGTGCTCGCGAAATGGACGAACCAGGGGCTCTGTTCCCCTGGCGCACTATCAATGGAGAAGAGGCCTCGGCCTACTACGCCGCCGGGACGGCGCAATATCACATCGATGCCGACATCGCCTGGGCCTTCACCCTGTACACCCAGGTCACCGGCGACTGGGAGTTCATGTTCCGTGATGGGATTCCCGTGCTGGTGGAGACTGCGCGCATGTGGGCCGGCCTCGGCTTCTGGTCGGTCAATGGGGTTCGGCGTTTCCAAATCCATGGCGTCACCGGCCCGGACGAGTACACCACGGTGGTGAACAACAACATGTTCACCAATGTGATGGCGCGCCACAATCTGTGGAGTGCCGCTCAGCTGGTCCATCGGATGCGCGATGAGGTGCCGGATCAGTACGCCGCCCTGATGGCCGACCTGAAGATCACCGAGACCGAAATCGAGCAGTGGAGCGAGGCTGCCGACGGCATGTACATCCCGTTCGATGACGCTTCCGGGGTGCATCCCCAGGATGAACACTTCCTGGAGCGGGAGATTTGGGATCTCGACTCCACATCGCGGGACAAGCACCCCTTGCTGCTGCACTATCACCCGTTGGTGCTCTACCGGCGTCAGGTGCTCAAACAGGCGGATGTGGTGATGGCCACGTTCCTGCAAGGGCAGCATTTTAGTGCCCAGGCCAAGCGGGCCGATTTCGAGTACTACGACCCCATCACCACCGGTGACTCGACGCTGTCGGCAGTGGTGCAGTCGATCATGGCCTCAGAGGTGGGCTACTCCGACTTGGCATTGAACTATTTTTTGTCGGGGCTGTTCGTCGATCTCCTCGACTTGCACCACAACGCCGTCGATGGGGTTCACATCGCCTCGGCGGCTGGAGTGTGGGGCACCCTGGTCTTTGGTTTCGCCGGCCTGCGCGAGGTCGACGGCCATCTGGCCTTTGACCCTCGGCTGCCAGAGGCGTGGGAAGGGTTGACGTTCCCGCTGAGCGTGCGGGGCAGCCGGTTTCGGGTGCGGCTCGCCAATGATGCGATCACGTTCACCTTGACCGATGGGGGCCCGGTCCATGTAGCCGTCCGGGGCCGGCGGGTCACCATCGGGGAGCAGCCCGTCCGGGTGCCATTGGACGGCCAGGGTTTGCGGCTGACCTGGACCGGCCGCACCCGGGATCCCTTCGCCGATATTCACGGGCACCGGCGCGGCTGAACACCAGGCAGGCCGACGGTCGGGCTGCCGCCGTTCGGTCAGCGGCGCCGGCCGTGCTGACGGACTCCCTCGGAAGTATCAGCAAGCCGAATACTCCTGGGTGATGTGGGGTGCGGTGTTAGCTTTCTAGCTTCTGGGTGTGGACATCATCAACGACCTCATCCTCCAAGCAACTGCCTCGCCCTGGCTCCCCCTCCTGATGCTGGCGGTGGCCATCGTGGACGGCTTCTTCCCGCCGGTTCCCAGCGAGACGGTCTTGATCGCGGCGGTGGCTGGCGCTGCCTCTTCCGGGGCGTGGCCTACGGTGGCACTGGTGGCCCTGATGGCTGCCCTGGGCGCGGTGATCGGTGACAACCTGGCCTACCTGATCGGGCGCCGGGTCGGAACAACCCGGTATCGGTGGCTGCGGACTTCGCGCCTCGCCGCAGCCCTGAAGCGGGCGCAGGACGGACTCCGCCACCGGGGTGCGGCGGTGATCGTCGGTGCACGATTCATCCCGATTGGGCGGGTGGCGGTGAACCTGGCCGCTGGTGCGCTGGCCTACCCACCGGCCCGCTTCCGGTGGCTGGCGGTGGCCGGTGCTGGATTGTGGGCGAGCTACAGCGCGATCATCGGCGCCGTGGCGGGTCAATGGTTTCAGGGCCAACCCCTCCTCGGCACGGCGGTGGGGATCGGCCTTGCCCTGCTGACTGGAGTCCTGATTGATCGCGTGAGCGCGGCCCGACGTCGTGAGGTGACCCCAGTGGCCGAACCCATCGCGATCGATCCTGGGGACACGGCCGCCCGGCGCGGGTGCGAGCACCGAGCATCCGGCACACTGGCCGCATGATGGCGACCCGGTCTGCCCGCAGGGATCATCGCCGTCGCGCAAGTCGATTTGTCCTGGCCGCCGTGGTGGTGGTGTTGGCCGCCGTCCTGGTGCCGATCCAGGTCGTCTTCTATAGCACGCCGCTGCCCGTGGCCCTGCTTCTGGGTTTCGGGCTGTGCGCGGCGCCGCTGCTGGCACTGATAGTCCCCTGGGGAGCCATCGCTGTCTTCTGCGTGTCGGCGATGGTGCTCGCGTGGATGAGTCGGCCGGAGTCGGGCACCAACTGGCCCTGGCCGTGGCCGGTACCCGCACTGCTTGCCTTTCTGGTGAGCGTGTTCGTGCTCACCCGCCTCCATGGCTGGCGGCCCGGCCTGATAGCGCTGGGGGCTGGGAACACCATCGGACTTCTCAGTGCTGCCGCACGGCCGGAGGCTGCCGCAGCCGATGTGGTGCGAATCGACCTGATAGTGGTGGCGTCGCTGACCACCGGGTCACTTCTGGTGGCCTTGTTGCTGGCCGGGCGGGCCCGAACGCAGGAGGAGGTCGGCCGGGAACGGGCGCTCACTGCTGCCGAGCAGGCTCGCCGCATGCTCGTGGAAGACCGCACCCGGATCGCACGGGATCTGCACGATGTGGTGGCTCACAGCCTGTCCCGGATTCAGGTGCAGGCGGCCAGCGCTCCCTATCGCCTCCCCGAGCTAGCGCCGGATGCCGCTGCTGAGTTCGCCGAGATCGCTGCGGTGGCTCGCGGCTCCCTCACCGAGATGCGTCGGCTGCTGGACGTGCTGCGGACTGACGACCACCAGAGCGAGGTGGCTCCCCAGCAGACCATCGACGACGTCGAACCGATGGTCTGCGCGATGCGTCGCGCCGGGGTTGAAGCGACCGTGTCGGTCACCGGTAACACCGGCCTGCCCCCACCAGGCGTCCAGATCACCACGTTCCGTGTGGTGCAGGAAGCCGTCAGCAATGCGGTGCGGCATGCCGCCAGGGCCGCGATCTCGGTTGAAATCAGCGTGGGTGCGGAGGTGGTGTCTGTGCGGGTGCACAACGAACCGGTCGACGATGCGCAGCCCAGCCAGGAGGCACGGCCGAGCCAGAGTGACCGGGCCGGCTATGGGCTGCGTGGGATGGCAGAGCGGGTGGCGCTGGTGGCCGGTACCCTGCAGGCCGGACCGAACCCGGCGGGTGGCTGGACGGTGTGTGCGGAGCTGCCTTGGCGCAGTCTCGACGAGCCGAGTATGGCTAAGGAGCCCCGGGGCCACAAGGAGGAATCGTGACTATCAGCGTACTCATCGCCGATGACCAAGCGGTGGTGCGCGCCGGATTTGCCGCGCTACTGGATGCCCACGAGGGCCTTCGGGTGGTCGGCCAGGCCGCGACCGGCCAGGAGGCGGTGCAACTGTCGGCCCGGTTGGATCCTGATGTGATCCTGATGGATGTGCGGATGCCCGAACTGGATGGCATCCAGGCCACCCGACAGATTCTCGGGCCCCACTATCCGGCCGCGCACGTCCCTCGGATAGTCATGCTCACCACCTTTGACCTAGACGACTACGTCTATGACGCGCTCCAGGCCGGTGCCAGTGGGTTTCTTCTCAAGGATGCCCTGCCTGAGGAACTGGTTCAGGCGGTCCGGGTCGTGGCCGCGGGTGAGGCGTTGCTCTCCCCCAGCATCACCCGCAAGATGATCGGCCAGTTTGCTGCGCGGAAACCTCGCCACCCGCGGTCGACCACCCGGCTGGCGGCGTTGACCGATAGAGAACGTGAAGTGCTCGTTCTGCTGGGTCAGGGGCTCTCGAATGCCGAGATCGCCAACACGTTGTTCATAGCCGAACAGACAGTGAAGACCCATGTGGGCAAGGTACTGGCCAAGGTCGGTGCGCGAGATCGGGTGCAGGCCGTGATCGTGGCCTACGACACCGGTCTTGCCGAACCTGCTTCGTGAACCCGATGGCGGCCTCACTGCAGACATGTCTGCCCAGACCAGCGGATTCTGGGAGCAGATTCAGCTAACCACAACCTGCGGTGGCGCTGGGTGTTACGTTGCAGATGCGGGCTGTACGTCCCGTCGCCCGCTTTTCGACGATGAGAGAGGTGCCAGTCGTGAATACCCTCAACGACAAGGTCTCCGTGGTGACCGGTGGTGCCAGCGGGATAGGGCTCGCCACTGTCCGATTGTTCGTAGCCGAGGGCGCGAAGGTCGTGATCGCCGATGTCCAAGATGACGCGGGAGCCGCCCTGGAGACTGAACTAGGCGAGGCAGTTGCCTACGTCCACGCAGATGTGACGCAGGAGGCTGATATCGACCGTGCGGTGCAGATGGCGGTGGAGCGGTTCGGCCGACTCGATGTGATGTACAACAATGCTGGCGCGGGTGGTGACCCCGCAGGAGTCATGGAGGTCACACCTGAGGGCTTCGACAAGACGCTGGCTCTGCTCACGCGTTCGGTGGTCTTGGGGCACAAATCGGCTGCCCGCCAGTTCGAGCGGCAAGGCGGCGGCGGTTCGATAATCTCGACGGCGAGTGCCGCCGGGCTACAGGGCGGATGGAGTGCGATGGGGTACACCACGGCCAAGCACGCGGTGGTGGGGGTGGTCCGGCAGGCAGCGGTCGAACTCGGTCCGCTCCGGGTGCGTTCCAATGCGATCGCTCCCGGGATCATCATGACCCCGATCATGGCTGGCGCCTTCGGGATTCCATTGGAGTATGCGGAGGACTTTGCCGAGCTGTTGGCCGAACGGCTGGCCACGGTGCAACCCATCGGTCGGGTCGGTCGCCCCGAGGACATTGCTCAGGCGGCGCTCTACTTGGCCGGGGATGGTTCGGAGTTCGTCACCGGGACGGTTCTGACAGTCGACGGCGGTGCCACAGCCGTTACCTTGGGTGGATTCAGCCAGACCACGGCTGCTGCGGCCGAGGAGTTCCAGGCTCGTTTGTAGGCAGCCACGCGCCCCAAACTAGCGCTAGTTGTCTGTCGGTGATGGTGGCGGATCAGTGCCACTGCCCGACTCCTTCGCTTCCGCACAATACCATTACCCGGTAGGGTTTATGGGAATGGCCGCTTCGCTGGAGATGCGGCGATGCAACCCTCCGCGATCCTGGATCGCCCAGGTCGTGGCGAGAGAGGAAAGGGATCACGATGGCACGATTCAGCGACAAGGTAGCGCTCGTCACCGGGAGTGGGAGTGGTATTGGCGAGGCGGTGGCCAAGCAGTTGGCCGCAGAAGGGGCCAGCGTCGTCGTCTGTGATATCAGCAGTGAGGCGGCACAGCGCGTTGTGGAGGAGATCACCAGCGCTGGTGGCACTGCTGCGGCGCTCACCGTGGACGCCAGTACTGCCGAGGGCAACCAAAACATGGTGCAGTTCGCCGTTGACACCTACGGCAAGCTGAATCTGGCCGTCAATAGCGCTGGCATCGGCGGCACCCAAGCCAACCTCGCCGACATCGAGCTCGACGACTGGAAGCGGGTGATCGATCTGAACATGAACGGGGTCTTCTTCGGTATGAAGTACGAGATTCCCGAAATGCTCAAGGATCCCGCGAACTGCGCCATCGTCAATATGGCTTCCATTCACGGGGCGGTGGCGGCGCTGGGTAGCGACGCCTACACTACGAGCAAGCATGCTGTCGTCGGGATGACGAAGAACGCCGCCGCAGAGTACGGCCCGAACAATCTGCGGATCAACTCGGTTGGCCCGGGCTACATCGCCACTCCCCTGCTGGAAAAGCACTTGAGCGAGGAGGTGCAGCAGGCCATTGCGGCCAAGCATCCGCTGGGTCGGCTGGGAACCCCGGAGGAGGTCAGCGCCATCGTGTGCTTCCTGTTGTCCAGTGAGGCCAGCTTCTGCACTGGTGGCTACTACCTCGTCGACGGGGGCTACACCTCGGTCTGACCCACCACCCTCGATCGACGTGGCGCACCTGGAACGTGATTCATACCGGGTGATGTCCGCTCAGGTGCGCCACGTCGGGTCAGGGTTTCCGGTTGATCGTGATCTCCTTCTCTACCCCGTTGGCAGCGACGTACACCGTACGGCTGGTCGTGCGGCGGGGGCTCCATATCCTGTATCTCGTGGCGGGGTTCCAGACGCTCTGGCGCGCCCCAATCCGGTTATAGAGCGAACGGAACCGGTAGCTCAACCCTGTTGACTGACGGTTGTCTGCGGTGATACTGGCTCGCAACTCAAAAAATCCTGAGAAGCGCAAAATGTACATCGACACTGCTCTCACCCGAAATTCGTCGGTCACCTGCGACCCGTAGCCTGGCCGCAAGTCAATCTTGATTTCCTCTTCCTCACCGCTGGCCGAGCAGACGGCATAAACCGTGGTGCCCCGCGGGCTCCACATCGCGAAGGTCTTGGAGTGGGTCAATCCGCCATTGCGAGCCGGAATGGGATCATAGAGCGCGTCAAATGGATAGCCCGACCCCGTTGATTGACGACATTCGGCCGGAACATTCGTGGCCAACTCATACGATCCGGCATGGCCCGACGTTGAGGTCCTCACCAGTCTCACATCCAGACCGCCCGCGATGGGTGTGGGTGTTGGTTCTGGTGTGGGTGTCGGTTCTGGGGTGGGGGTTGGTGTGGGCGTGGGGAGTGCTGATGGTTGCGACACCGGGGTGCCGGTGCCTGGCCGGTCGAGCACACCTTCAGGCAGGGTGATCATGTAGGTATCGACGTCCTCGACGTCGTCCTGATTGTGCCAGTTGGAGTTGAATATTATTCGTGTGAAATCAGCGTTGACGGTGGCCTGCGGTTCGGCCCAATATACCTTTCCATAGGGATTGCCTTCCTCGTCCCGAGACATTTCGGAGCGGTGGTATCCGAGGTCGCGGATCTCCCCCGAACCGTCGAGCTTGAGCGCGAAAACCTTCAGATTGTCCCATTGGCGTTCGCCGGACATGCCGTTGAAGAGGCTGGATACGACCACCCAGCCCGGCTTGTTGAAGGACTTGCCGGAGACGTGGAAATCGCCGAAACCGGTGCCCTCATACAGATAGAAGAGGTCGGTGCGCACCATGGCGTCGATGTTGAGGGTGTAAAAGTATCCGGTTTTGTAGTCGGCAGAGACGTAGATGTCGGACCCATCCTCGCCCAGTGCGATATCGGAATGCGAGGTTCCGTCCTGGAGTAGCTTTTGCTCGCTGAAGTCCCGGCTGTAGGCCATGGTTCGCTGAGTGCCTGCATAGGTGCCGACAACGCAGTACTTACCGCTGGGGCTCATGCTCAGCGAATTTGGCTGCTCTCCATCGAGGTCGTGGCTGGAGATGATCTCATCGGTGGTGCGATCCCAGACGAACAATCCGAGATTGTTGTCGCCTGGTTCGTCACGGGCCATGAGGCACCAATACTTGCCGTCTGCCGAGGGCGAGCCGTTCTGATCAGTGAAGGCGGCGGTTGTGGAAGGCCAGATTTCCCGGAGCCGGGGACCGAGGTCACCTACAATTTCAGATGTATTCGTCGAGACCGTGAGTTCCTTCATCTGAGCGTCGCGGCCAAACCCAGTCATGTAGATCAGCTTGTCGGGATCGGTGGGATCCCATTGGGGCTCAGCAGCATCAAACACGCCGTTGAGCTTCTTGATCCGGTTGGACGTGGCCGTGTCGTAGACGTGCCAGGTGCCATTCGAGGACCACATGAGATACATGGAACTGTCGGCGTTGAAGGCCTGCCGACGGGAATAATCTGATCGGACAAACGTGGCGGGCGGATCTCCCTGCTCACTCGCAAAATCATTGCGCCAATCCGTCATCCTGGTGATGCAGGTGCCATAGGGATCTAGGTACGACTCCCCTCGCTCCGGTTTGGCGTTGATGGGCAGGGGGCCAACCTCTTTGGCCGAACTCAAGTCGAAGTCGGGATTTGCGGCGTAGTAAGCCAGGCAGTCGGTTTCACTTGCAAAGGCCTGGGTGCCCCCCATTCCGGTGGCGACAAGCCCGCCTGCGTACAGAGCAAGGGCCGCGATGGCCGCGACGCTGCGTCGGAGTTGTAGGCGCCTGGTTTTTTTGTTGAACTGCGGGGAGATGAGGGTTCACCATGTTGGGCAGTCTCGCATAGAACGTCTATGCCGGGGACCAACCCGAACTATTCCTGAGACTCTCTATGTGCCCAGCCTGCCTAGAGCCCCGGTTCCACATTTCAACGAGCGATTGATACCAGTAGCCTGCGATAAGCCGGCATTCAACAGTCGAAAAATAGAATGTGCCGCTCCGGCGAGGGCACTCGATGGCGCCGACATTGGCCGACGCCACCAAGTGTGCCAGCGAACGTCGTCAGGGTCTCAGCTCCACTGCTACTTCGGCCCGTTCTTCGCCGGCACGGCACACGGCGTAGACGGTGGTTCCCTGAGGGGTCCCGAGGTTGAGTGATTTGGTGTGGGTCAGCCCGTCACTGCTGCTGTCAATGGGATCGTAGAGGGCACCGTAACCCACCCCTGGCAGGGTCGACTGACGGCACTCGGCCGAGGTGGTGGTCGAAAGTTCGTAGGAGGCCTGGTATCCGATGACCGAGGTTGACTTCACGGTGATGGCGAGCTCACCTGGTGTGGGGGTCGCCGTCGGTTCAGGAGTCACCGTTGGTGTCGGTTCGGGCGTGGCGGTTGGCGTGGGCTCAGGAATGGCAGTTGGCTGCGGTCCACGCGCGTCAAGCTTGACCTGGGCTTCCTCTTCTCGGTTGGTGACCTTGCACACGGCGTAATGGGTGCCCCCCGCAGGAAGCGAACTGGTGTGGGTCAGGCCGTCGCTGCTCGCATCCATGTGATCGGACAGGCCGCGGTAGGAAGCACCAGGCACTGAACTGACTGCGCAGGCGGCTGGCAGATTCGTGGACAGGGTGTATTCGGATGAGTCGCCCGTGGTCGCGGCCGAATCCACTGAGATCACCAGGTCTTGCAGGGGTCCAGGATTGTTGAGCCCGGGCTGGTCGAGCACCCCCTTCGGGAGGGTGATCATATAGGTGTCGACATCATCGACATTGTCCTGGTTGCCCCAGTTGGAGTTGAACAGGATCCGGGTGAAGTCGTCGTTGACGGTGGCTTGAGGTTCGGCCCAGTAGGCTTTGCCTTCCGGATTCCCGTCAGGGCCGATCTGCTCTTGAGAGCGATTGAATGCCAGGTTTCGGATCTCGCCGGAGCCGTCAAGCTTCAACGCAAACACCTTGTCATGCATCCACTGCCGCTCACTATCGGCGTCGAGACGACCCCAGGCATAGGTCGACATGAGTGCCCAGCCGGGCTTGCTGAATGCCTTCCCGGAGACGTGGAATGACATGTTGGTGCGGTTCAAATAGAGATCGATGACGTCGGTGCGTTCCATAGTGTCCAGGTTGATTGTGTAGATGTCACCGCTGTCGAAGTCCCCGGAAACATAGACGTCAGAGCCGTCCTCGGCCAGGGCAATGTCGCTGTGCTCTGGAGCGGGCAGAACCTTCTGCTCGCTGAAGTCCCGGCTGTAGGCAATCGACGAGCGGGTCTCCCGATCACCTGGGGTGCCGGTCACGCAGTACTTGCCGCTGGGGCTCATGCTGACCGAGGTGGGCTGTTCGCCGTTGAGATCGTGGCTGGAGATGATCTCATCGGCAGTGCGATCCCACACGAAGAGCCCGAGGTTATTCCAGCCGTCGCCGTAGGCCATGAAGCAGTTGTATCGACCATCCGCCGAGGGCGAACCTGTCTGATCTGTCCAGACCGAGGTGGCTTCGGGCCAGATCTTGCTGATTCGCGGTCCGAAGTCTGTCAGAACCTGGCTGGTGTTGGTCGAGACTGTCAGCTCGTAGACCTTGGCGTCCGCGCCCAAGCGATCGAGATATATGAGCTTGTCGGGATCGGTGGTATCCCATTGGGGTTCTGCTTCGCCACGGACATCGTCAAGTTGCTTGATCCGGGAGTTGGTGGCGGCGTCATAGACATGCCAGGTGCCGTTGGAGGCAGCGATCAAGTACATGGAGCTGTCGGCGTTGAAGGCTTGCAGCCGGGCATAGTACGAGCGGGCGTTGGTGGCGGGTGCGTCCCAATTCTCAGCATCAAAGTCGGTGCGGTAGTCGGTCGCCCGGGTGACGCAGGTGCCATAGGGATCAGTGAAGGACTCCCCCCGGTCTGGCTGGGCATTGGTAGGCATGGGGTCAACGTCCCGAGCGGCGTCAAGATCGAAGTTCGGGTTGGCGGCGTAGTAGGCCAGGCAGTCAGCTTCGTTTGCAAAGGCCTGGGAACTAAGCACACCAGTGGCCACCAAGCCGCCGGCGCAGAGCGCTAGGGCAGCGATGGTGGCGACCCCTCGCTGGGAACGGGCTCGGGAGGCATGATGCACGGGGGGTTGTGGTGGAACTCCGGGGGAATTTGCATTGACCATGAAGGGCAGTATCGCATACGGCGTTATAGAAAGGTCTCTTGCTCCCCGTCGCCGGTCTGCGAAGGCGGCCATAAGCACGCCACCCTTGAGGACGAAGGTCCGACGCAAATTCGGATGCTCCAAGGTTGCGGAGGTCGTTGTACGCCCGCCCGGCTGGGGTATCTCTGGCTGGTGTCGGCGGAGTCGCGGGAGCGCCTCCAACGCTTGTCGGATCAGAGGGAGCGCTTGGGGAACGAACCCGCGACCTTCAGAAGACCTGCTGGCGTGCTCCCTCGACGTCGTAGCCAGCGTCGGAGCGCCTCATAGGCAACGTCGCTGCCTTCTTGGTGCATGAGTCAGAAGGTATCAACGATGGGTTCGCCCTGCGGAGTAGATCGCAACTTTGCTCCTTCTCCCGCGTCGGCATGTTCGTGCCCGATCAAGAAGGTAGCCAGGTCGAAGCTGTGCCAGCTCACATTCGAGAGGATGATGGGCTGGTGCGTTCCGCGCGGCAGCGCGATGTCGCAAGTGAACGAATTGCGTCGCTCAGGTCGTGATGCGCAAGAGCGCTCGTCAAGCATTGCGTCGCATCTTCGCCGAGCGCAGTTGCCGCAGCAAGTGCGGTGAACTCAGGCCGAAGTGCTTCGGGACGTGCTGGAGCACCCGAACAGCATGCTCCTGGCGGTGGCGTCGGTGTTGTCGCCAGGGCACGGCCCCTGGTGGGAGTCATCGGGCTTGTCGATGGCGACGTGGCGCGGTTGGTGTCTCGGGCGCGAGTGAGCGCGACGTACAGGTTCTCCATGATCATGGATGGGTCGACCAGAACGTGCGAGGTGCCCACGGTGATGCCCTGGGCGCGGTAGGAAATCACAGTATAGCCGAGGTACTGCAAACGCACTCACCTGTGATCGTGCGTGTGTGAGCTAGAACCAGCCCACCGTTCTACATCGGATGCGCGAGTCACAGGCCGAGGAGCCAGACCCACGGCGAGGTGGGTACTCCGTTCGATGTAGGACCGGCTCTATCTACGTGGGGGCCATCTGGTCTGGGCATCGTCACCGGGGTTCTGAGGCTCTGACAGTTAGGGATGCGCTGATTAATGCTGTTCTGTGCGAGGACGTGCCGGGCGGGATGAACCGCGACCCCAGATCTGGTGGGTGTACTGGGATGTCCATCGCCGGATGTGGGGGACGTGGGTCGCCCGATCCGGTGCGCCGCAGCCAGGGCATGATTGATCAGCGCATCCTTAGGTCTCGTGCGCTGGTGTCGTTGTAGATGATGTACCCGGCAGGCACTGCCCGGTCGGCGTGTCGTTGTGGCTCTGGGCCGGTGACTAGCGTCGGCTGCGATCGCGGAAGCCCTTTCGAAGGTGTCGGGCAGCCCTGCCAGATAGGTTCCGACGGATTCCAGCCCTCGGGTGTCGTGACCGGGTGCAGTTGTGAATTGGATGATCTCGTGACGCGTATCACGCCGAACAGCGGCGGCGCGGTCGGTTTAGCGTCGTGTGGCCTGGAGGTGACAAGTTTCATGGATTACCTCCTTCGGTTGCGGACGGTGCGAGCGACGAGAACTCCGGCGGTCCCGAAGGCAAACACCCACTTGATCCGAGTCAGCCGAGTCGATACCCGCGCTGCACGCTTGGTGATGCGATTCGGGTGGCAGATGAACCTGGCATGGAGTGCGTTCTCGGCTAGATCGCATACAGCAGAGAGCACCGGCGCGGCCACCACGCCCATGCGCACCCACCGTGGCGTGTCGGGCCTGTGTCCGGCTACGCCTGCTGCGACAAGGGCAGAGGCGTACACCAGAGGATGCAGGGTGTCAGGAAGCAGGTGCCTGCGGTACCGATCACATTGCTCGGGCGACCAAGCGCCTATGATGCGCCTGAGTTCGTTTGGGTCGCTGGTGGCCTGCACGCGCAGTGCGTCCCCACCGACAGGGCGCAACAGTACCGCGATGTAGATCTGGGAGACCGCGTAGAGGCCGAACAGCACCGCGGCCGCTTTGCTGGCTCGTATAGATGAGAGGACGTCGCCCTCCTCTCTATTAGACGAGATGTCGATAACAGTCAGGCTACGCTACTGACATGGCATCTAATAGCGGCGATCGAGCTGGGCGGACTTCGCATCGTCGGCGGCTGACGACGGATCAGCGGCGACAAGAGTTGATCGGCACGGCAGTTGAACTCTTGGGAAACGAGCCTGGGGATGCCTTCTCGATGGACGAAGTTGCCAAGCGGTCTGGCGTTTCACGCCCGCTGCTATACCACTACTTCGCATCGAAGCAGGAACTCATCCGAGCCGTCGTCGCCCACGAATCGGCCATGCTCGCCTATTCCATCAACTCGGCGAGGCTGCCGGAGGCTCTTGATGCGTATCTCGATTACGTGGACTCGCACCCGCATGGCTACCGCCTCCTCCACGGTGGCCCGCTCCAGGCTGACCGCGAGGTGAAGACCATCGTAGAGCGGACGCGCACCTTGATTGAGAATGCGGTGATCGCCCACCTCGGGATCGAGAAACCCACTGAACTGACCCGGCTGGCCGTTCGAGGCTGGACGGGCTACGTCATCGCCGTATGTATGGAATGGGAAGGCAGCAACTCGACCCACCGAGATGAGATCCATGACCTCTTCATCCAAGCGCTACCGACACCGACGAACGCCTCGAGCATCAAGTCACAAACCGCAGCGGCGACTCCCAACAGGAACGAGTTGCGCGAGTAGAGTCGAACAGAATGAACAGACCTATCAAGACGGTCGTACTTTCGGTGCCCTATAGACGTCGGGTCGGAACCCACCACCCAAGGAAAGTCGAAAGGTCTCAACAGACATTGAAGAAATGGCTACGCGCCCAAGACCCCCCAAGACCTCAACGTCAGCATCATCAACGCCACCACCGGTGAACTCCCGCGCGAACTCACCATCGACACCAGCACGGACTACCAACTCCAAAAACGACCAAGGCCCGAACCCGCTTCCGTAGGTTCAG
>JBKEBU010000033.1:0-6993 GCA_047973325.1 Propioniciclava sp.
CACCAGCGCCACCGCCTCCCGATCCACTCCGATCTGGATTTCCGACGTGGACACCCGATCGGGGAGGCGCAGTTCGGCCACCTCCCCGCTGGGCAACGTGACGCTCACCGCCACATGCCCACGGCGGACCTGCTGCCGCCGCACCGAAACGACCGCCCCGTCGGGATCAAGCCGCAGGGAGGACGGGCTCAGCCCCACCGCCCCAGTAGCCGCAAGATCAGCTACCCCCAGCGCGTGGGCGTCGGCTGATCCCAAGAAAGTGCTGTAGCCCAGGAAGCGCGCGACCTCAACGCTGACCGGACGGCGCCAGAGCGCCTCCGGCAGGTCTATCTGAAGCAGCCTGCCCTCGGCCAACACGGCGACCCGATCTGCCAAAGCGAACGCCTCGTCGTGATCATGGGTGACATACATCGCCGTCGTGGACGTGCCCCGCAAGACGTCGCGCAGCATCCCCACGAGACGTTCCCGAAGCCCTCGGTCCAACGCAGACAACGGCTCATCGAGCAGCAACATGCGCGGATGGGGTGCGAGCGAGCGAGCCAGGGCTACCCGCTGGGCCTGGCCTCCAGACAGATCGGTCACCGGGCGCCCGGCAAAGCCGGCCAAGTCCACCAACTCGAGGAACTCCGCCACAATCTTCGCTCGCTCGTGGCGGGGGACTCCATGCAGACCATAGGCCACATTTCCCCCCACCGACAGGTTGGGAAAGAGCGCAGGTTCCTGGAACATCAACCCGAAGTTGCGTTTGTGTACCGGCATCCGGGCGAGATCCTGGCCATCCCAGGTGATCGTGCCACCAGCAAGGGGTTCGAGCCCGGCAACGGCCCGCAGCAGCGACGACTTTCCCGACCCGGAGGGCCCCAGCAGCGCCACGATCTCCCCCGCCGCTACCCGTAGCGACACCTGGTCAACCGCCACGATCATCTGCGGAGGGGAGGCTTTGCGCGGCACCCAGGAGATCGGACGGCGACGGTTTGGGGGTAGCGCCGCATCCGGCGCGGTGGCATAGCGCACCACCACGTCGGTCGCCGCAAGGGCTTGGGTCACCATGCAGTTACCTCCCGAGGTCGCATCCTTTCAGCCAAGGCCATCACCGCGACGGTGAACCCGGCCAGGACGACGGCCGCCGCCATCGCTGTCCCTTGATTCTCCAGACCTGGCCGGCCGATCAGCCGGAACACCAGCACCGGCAATGTGGGCTGATCCGGGCGTGCCAAGAACGAGGTGGCACCAAACTCTCCCAAGGAGGTCGCAAACGCAAACCCGATCGCCAGCCCCAGGCCACGAGTGAGGAATGCCAGATCGATCGTGGCCAGCACCCGCCCAGGCGACGCACCCAGGACGGCAGCCGCCTCCCGGAGCTTCGGGTCGATCGCCCGCAGAACCGGCAGCAGCACACGCAGCACCAGCGGCAGCGCCACGATCGCCTGCGCGATCGGGATGAGCACCAGCGAGGTCCGCAGGTCCAGCGGTGGCCGGTTCAAGGCGATCAGGAAACCGAAGCCGACAGTCACCGCGGACACCCCCAGCGGCAGCATGAAGGCGGCGTCCAACCCATCCAGGAGCCGGCGGCCAAGAGCAGAATCTGGTCGGCGGGACACCACCAGGCTCACCAGAACCCCGAGGCCAACCGCGAGCACCGTCGCTAGTCCAGCGGTACGCAGCGAGTTTCCCAAGGCCACGGCCGCCGGGACCGCCAAGGTATCGGTGCCAGCTAACAGGGATCGGTAGTGGTCGAACCCCCATCCGGTGGCCGTCGTCAAGGACCGAGCCGTCAGCTCCGCCAAGGGCACCACGATGAAGAGGGCCAGCAGACCAGTCACCAGCGTGACCGCCCAGTCCCGCTCTGCTCGCCACCGGGGGATGTGCCGGCCCTCGGTCCGCAATCGCTGGGCGCGACTGAGCCGGGTCTGGAGCCGGTTGGCCACCAGCAGGCTGGCCGTGACCACCACTATCTGCACCACGGAAAGCGCCGCAGCACCGGAGAGATCGAGTAGCTGATTGGTCCGGAACCAGATCTCAGTCTCAATGGTGGCGTAGCCCAATCCCCCGAGGACCATCACCACCCCATAGGCGGAGGCGCAGAAGAGAAAAACCAGCACCGCGCTGGACGCGATTGCCGGACCCAAGGCGGGCAACGTGATCGTCCACCACACCCGAGCCGGGGGGGTACCCAGCGTGGCGGCTACCTGGGCTGGCCGATCATCCAGACTCGCCCACAACCCACCCACGGTCCGGATGACGACAGCGATGTTGAAGAACGCCAACGCCGCCACCACAATGGTGAAAGTCTGGTCCAGACCCAAACCGGCCAGCGGACCGCCAACAACCACCATCGACTTAAAGGCCACCCCCACCACCACCGTCGGCAGCACAAACGGGACCGTCACCAATGCCCGGAGGAACCCCCGGCCTGGAAAGGCAGTTCGGTAGAGCAGTTTGGCCGCCGGGAGTCCCCAGGCCACCGACACCAGCATCCCGACGGCGGCCTGAGCCAGGGTGGCCGCCACCACCCTCACCGTCCGCGGCTCCCCCATGACATCAGCGATGCCCGCCAGGGTGAATATCCCGTCCGGGAAGAACCCCCGTCCGATCAGGGCAGCGATAGGCCAGACGAAGAACACAGTGAGAACGGCGAGCGGGATGCCCGCCGCCATCACCCAGCCGAGGCGCCCGACCACCATCAGCCAATCACGGCCGTCGTCCAGTCAGTGATCCAGCGATCCCGGTCCTGACCGATGGTCTCGGCAGCCATCCGGATCGGCTCGGCAGCCAAGGGCGCATACGCCTCCCAGTCAGCGGGCAGTTCCGCTGTAGGAGCGACCGGATACATGTACATCTGGTCAGGAATCTCGGCCTGCACCGGCTCGCTCAATAAGAACTCAATGAAAGCTTCCGCCCCGGCAACATTCTGGGCTCCGGCGATCACACCGGCGTACTCGACCTGGCGGAAGCAGGTATCCAGCAACGCTTGGGTCGGGGCTTTACCGTCGGTCACCTCAAAGGCAGGCGAGGTGGCGTAGCTCACCACCAGCGGGCGGGGACCCGCACCCGAGGATCCCGAAAATTGGACCGTGTACGCCTCCGTCCAATCCTGGGCGATCAGCACCCCGTTCTCGGTGAGCTGGCTCCAATAGTCGAGGTACCCCGGATCCCCGTGTGACCCCACGGTCGCAGCCAGGAACGCCATTCCCGGTGAGCTCGAGGCCGGATTCGGGGTCACGAACAGGTCTGCGTACGCCGGGTCAGCAAGGTCGTCCAGGGTGCGTGGCAACGGCAGCTCATGCTCGGCAAACCAGCCGAGATCAGCATTGACGCAGACATCGCCGAAGTCGATCGGGGTCAGCCGTGAAGTCTCATCGGCTGCGTATGGCATCAGATCCGCAGCAGCGACAGCCTCGGGCGCGTAGGGGACCACAACCTGGTTGTGCAGCGCCCTACCAGCGAAGGTGTTGTCGATGCCATAGACCACATCGCCCAGGGGGGCATCTTGGGTGAGCACTAGCTGATTGACCAAGGTGCCCGCATCTCCGGGTGCCAGATAGGTAACCTCGTAGCCGGTGGCAGCTTCAAAGCTATCCAGCAGATCCTGACTGAGACTGAAGGAGTCATGGGTCATGACGGTGAGTTGCCGGGTCGGCGTGCTCAGTTCAGCACTCGTACCGGAGCAGGCAGCCAGGCCCAGGCTGGCCAACGCCACCGCCGCGACGATACGGCCACGTCGCATGGAACGAAACATGAGAGATCCTCCTCGCTCTAGGAGGGCCGGCCGTGGTGGCCGAAGAGCTCGACTCCCTACGCCGGCATGAACCGGATCAGGTTCGAGGGTCTGCGGTGCTCCGCACTCTCAGCGCCCCTGGTGGGCGCTCCCCTGTCTTGAGGAACACTGTAGCGCGCGATCCGTCGTCCCCAGACTGGGTGTACGCACACCCCCATGATGCCGAGGCAGAGGGTGAGCAGACGACAGCCAATCGTCGCTATTAGCAGAGATTCGCTCACAACACGATACGATGTGCCCCGCAAGCAAGTTTCCCCCCCCCACAAGAGAAGTCGACGGTACAACAGCGATGAGCGCAGCGTTGAAGTCACGGCGGATTTCAGCCAGTTCGAAGGAGCGCGCCACATGCATGTTGCACTGCTGACGCATCACTATCTCCCTGAGGCGGGTGCACCCCAACGTCGCTGGCGGGCGTTTGTCCGCCGATTCCGGGCTGCCGGACATGAGGTGACCGTCTTCACTCCCCCGCCGCACTACCCCTCCGGCCAGCTCATGGACCAGTCCGACGCCTACCGGCCGGGCAGCATCACTCAAGGCGCCTTTGGCGAGACCATCATCCGGGTACGGTTCCGCGCTCATACCCAGCAGCTGGTCAGTCGCAGCATCGACCAAGCCATCGCCGCAGCAGACTCCGTGGCCAGCGGCATGCGGCACTTCAGATACCGTCCGAAGCCGGATGTCATCATCGCGACCGCACCGGGGCTCCCCACCATTCCGGCGGGTATGGCCCTCGGTGCGTTGCTCCGGCGTCCGGTCGCGGTGGAGATGCGCGATGCCTGGCCCGACCTGATCGAACCCAGCGGCATGCTCGGGCCGCAGGACGCCCGGTCGCTCATGCGGCACACAACAGTCCACACGGCGCACACGCTGATCACCCGGATGCAGACCCAGGCCGATGCCGTGGTGACCACAACGCAGTCATTTGCTGAAATCTTGCGCCAACGAGGAGTTCCACGCGTCCACGTGATCCGGAACGGCTACACCCCGGACATAGTGCCAGCTCTTCCCCAACCCGCACCCCATGAGGGACTCCGCGTGCTCTACGTGGGCACGATGGGTCGAAGCCAAGGGCTTGATGGCGTCGTCGACGCCACCGTGATTGCTCGTGGCCAGGGGACCGATATCAGTGTCCGCGTTATCGGGACCGGCGCCGAGGAACCCGCGCTGCGGCGCCAAGCGGAGCTCTTAGATGCCCCCGTGGAGTTCCTCGGACGCATGCCGCGCGAGAAAATCTGGGAGCACTATGCGTGGTCCGACTCAGCTGTGGTGTCCTTGCGCGATTGGCCCCCCTTGGCCTGGACCATTCCCTCCAAGCTGTACGAGGCGCTGGGAACCCAGCGGCACGTCTCCGGCGTCCTACGGGGGGAGTCGGCCGACGTCATCCGGGAGGCAGACGCAGGCTTGGTCTCGCCACCGGGATCCCCTCGGAAACTGGCTGAGCAGTGGCAGCGATTGGCGGCCTACCGGGAGCCACTGTGCGTGGGCAGCAGCGGTCGCCGCTGGGTGACCGAGCATGCCCACCACGATGCCCTGGCTCACGACTACCTCGCGGTTCTGAATGACCTGGTTGAGCGTAAGCGGCGGCGCCTTATCTATCGGGGTAGCCGCCACCGATGATGCGGCAATTCGTCTACGCCGCAGGCACTGCGGTCCATATGGCCGTCGAAGATCCCTGGCTGCTGGTCATCCAGGCCACGCGACGGCTGCCCCGGGCCATGCGAGCTCACCTGGCCGAGTTTGTTGATAGCCATTCCGCCGACTGGCGCCATGCGGTCGCCTTGTGGTTGGCCGACCAAGACACCGCCCGCGAGGAGGTGGCCGCCCTCATCCGGATGGGTGCCCCGGGCCCTCGCCGGCTGTTAGCCGAAGTTGGGGTCCTCTTGGCCCTCCCGGAGGCCAGCGACCACGGTTCACCCAAGACCCGGGCCCGCAGCGCCATGCGTTTCGGGGCGCTGACAGAAGCCATTCGACGCGCGCATGGCACCCCGCTCAGAGACCGGTACCTGGCTGAGCGCACCGTCATGACTCCCGGGAATAGCCTCGTCGGCTACCGGCAGAGCCAACCACGGCGCCAGCAGAAGTTGGCCGTACTACACATCCTCACCAACTCCCCCCCACATACCCTTTCCGGATACACCCAGCGAAGCCATCAGGTGTTGTTGGCGCAACAGGCCGCTGGGATCCAGACCGCTGCCACCACCCGGATCGGGTATCCGGTGACCATCGGTCGCCCGTTCGCTCGCCGCCGGGACACTCTCGACGGGATCGACTATTCCCGGCTGATTCCCTGGCTACCCGCACGGACGACCACCCGACGCCTCCAACAACAGCTGGCGCTGCTACGTCCCCACGCAGACCGCCTGGGGGCATCTGTGTTGCACACCACCACTCACTATCCGAATGCCCTCGTGACCAGAGCCCTAGCGGAGGAACGCGGGATTCCCTGGGTCTACGAGGTGCGCGGCGCGCTCGAGGATACCTGGGTCGCTTCCTTTCCGCCCGAACACCGGGAGGCTGCACGCACGAGTGAGCGCTACCGGCTTTCCCGGGAACGCGAGACCGAGATGATGCAGGCCGCGAACGCCGTCGTAACGCTCACCCACACCATGCGTGCCGACCTCATCACGCGCGGTATCCCGGCCGCCAGAATCTCCGTCCTGCCCAACGGTGTCGCCGCCCAACTCCTCAACATCCGGCAGGATCCTGCGGCGGCTCGCCGACAGGTGGGGCTGCCTTCCCCGGGATTCTGGGTCGGCACGATTTCCAGTCTGGTGGGGTACGAGGGGATCGATACGCTCCTACACGCCATCCGGATCGCGCGCGATGCCGGAGCCGACATCCACGCCGGTATCGTCGGGGATGGGGTGGCCCGCCCCTCGTTGGCACGGCTGCGCCGGGAACTCCGCCTCGATGAGATCGTCCATATGCCTGGACGCGTCCACCCTGATGAGGTCCTGCCGTGGTATCTGGCCTTCGACGCTTTCGCCGTGACCAGGTCGGAGACCGAGGTGACCCGCAAGGTGGCCCCGCTGAAGCACATCCAAGCGATGGCCCTGGGGCGACCACTCGTCGTCTCCGACCTGCCTGCACTCACTGAATCATCAGCCGGCGGCGCCCTGATCGCACCGGCCGGTGATCCGAGCGCGGTGGCGGAAGCGCTGATAAATCTCGCCGAGAACCCCGAACTGAGAGCCACGTTGGGCACCCGAGGCCGG
>JBKEBU010000061.1:0-22041 GCA_047973325.1 Propioniciclava sp.
CTAGTAGCCTGTCGCAGCTGATCTTTGTATTCGCGACCCCAGGTGAGCCCTGGGTTGCGCCGTGGATCCTCATCGATACCCCGGCATCGATTCCGGATCCCCGTCTTGCCCAGAACCCACCTGACGCCGCTCGTCACCACACATCACAGCTGCGACAACTAGTGTCTGGCTCGTTGCTCAGTCGGACCAGACAGCTGCAGATTGAAGGCGGCAGCCAACTCGCTGGCGTTCCCGGCCAATCGCAATGAGGCGTCCCAGGTGGGACGCTGCACGATCTCCATGAGCCTGCTCAGTACTGTGACCTGGGCATGCGCTTCTGGCACGAGCAGCATCAACACGATCCCCACATCGATCTGGGCACCCGCACCCCCCATCACGCCGAAAGACACCGGCGTTTCGAGCACAGCGATGCCCATCCCAGCGGTGCGAACGTGGGCGGCATCCGCATGCGGAATCGCCACCGGGATGGCAGTTGGCAGGCCCGTTGGGTGGGTGGCCTCACGCTCGAGAAGTGCCGCTGGAAATGTGTCTGTCACCGCACCGGCAGCCACCGCCCGCTGTGCCAGATGCTGAAGCACCCCCTCGCTGGTCCGAACCTGAAGACCTCGCACACACAGTTCCGGCAGGGCACAGAAATCAGCCGTCGTCACAAGTTGAGCCTTTTCTCACACAGTTTCGGCCAAAGCTAGCCCTATTCGGGCGTACACTCCAGCCCGATGGGGAAAGGCCCCCACTCTGTTCCGTCGCCTCAGGAGTACACCCATGACTGCCAAACGTATCCTTGTCGTCTGTGGAACCGGCGTCGCCACCTCGACGGTCGTCGTGCAAAAGGTGCGAGCATTCTGCGAATCACAGGGGTTCTCGGTGACCATAAACCAGGCAGCAGTGGCAGATCTGGTCCAGGGGGATGTCAACGCCGATTTCATTGTCGCCACCACCGAGGTACCCAGCGCCGTTCAGGTGCCAGTCATCCCGGGTTTAGCCTTCCTCACCGGTTTGGGCGTCAACGAGGTTGAAGACAAGATCCGCGCCCAGTTTTCCTGACTAGTCGCCACCCCTTCCCGACAGGAGCAACAGGCATGGAAGTACTGTCAGCAATCAGCGGCTACCTAAGCGACCTGGGAGCGAGCATCACCCTCCCTTTTCTCATCGCCGTGTTCGGCTTGATTCTCGGTCAGAAGCCAACTGCGGCCATCCGTGCGGGCCTCTTGATCGGCGTCGGCTTCATCGGAATCAACCTTGTCATCGGCCTCATGAGCAGCCAGGTCGGGCCTGCCGCCACGGGATTGGCGGAATCTATGGGAGTCAATCTCACTACCATCGACGTCGGCTGGCCGGCCTCAGCTGCGATCGCGTTCGGCTCAACCATCGGCGCAATAATTATTCCGGTGGGGCTGGGGGTCAACATTTTGTTGCTTGCCACCGGGCTGACGCGCACCTTCAATATAGATCTGTGGAACTTCTGGCATTCTGCTCTGGTGGGGGCACTGATCAGTGCCGTCACCGACAGCTTCTGGTTGGGTATGGCGGGCGCTGCCGTGCACATGACAATCGTCCTCGCCCTGGCGGACCTCTCGGCGCCGTGGATTCAAAAGTACTTCAAGTTTCCCGATATCTCCTTCCCCCACGGGACCTCTGCTCCCTACATAGCCTTCGCAGCACCGCTGAACTGGTTATTCGACAGGATCCCAGGATTCCGGAATTGGCAGGCTGACCCGGAGTCAATCCAGCGCCGATTCGGAATCTTCGGGGAGGCCATGCTGCTAGGCTTCGGCCTCGGTCTGCTGCTGGGAATCTTCGGCTTCGGTTTCGACGATCCCCGCGGGGATTCCATCGCCATCCTGACTCTGGCCGTCAGCTTGGCCGCTGCCATGATGTTGCTACCGCGCATGGTCGCCCTGCTCATGGAGGGCCTGATCCCCGTATCGGAATCAGCCCGGGCTTTCGTCGAACGCCGCTTCCCCGGCCGCAAGTTCTATATCGGACTCGATTCGGCCATCGCCGTGGGGCAGCCCGCGGTGCTGGCTACGTCCCTGGTACTTGTTCCCGTCGTGGTCGTCGTCGCGGTCGCTTTGGCCCCGGTGGGTAACACCGTGCTGCCCTTAGTCGACCTGGCAACCATCCCCTTCATTGTGGCCATCATGGTCCCGATCTTCCGCGGCAACATCGTGCGTTCGGTCGTCGGTGGCGCCATAGTTATCGGGCTGGGACTGTTCATAGCTTCGGCCACAGCAGCTTCCTTCACCCAGATTGCGACAGATGTCGGGTTTGAAATGCCCACGGGCGCTACCCAGATTTCATCGTTGGTCGATGGGGCCAACCCGCTGACCGGCCTATTTTTCGCCTTGGCCCAACTCGGCGGTTGGACCATCGCGGTCCTGGGGGTGCTGGCCTTGGCGCTCGCCTACTGGGTTTCTCGCAAAGAGAAGGCCCGGGATCGGCAGCGAGCCGCAGCGGCCGTTCAGCCCGAGGCCACGACCTGACCCGGCCCGCTCAGTGAGGTCAGCCGACCACAGCCACACCAGGCTGCCCTACGCTCTGTGAAATGTTCAGTGACGTCTTGGCCTTCGGCTGGCCCGCCCTCGCCGCCCTGGCCGCAGCCGCGGTGGTGGTCGGCTTCGCGAAGACCTCATTCGGCGGTATGGGAGCAGTGGCAGTCGCCATCTTTGCACTCGTCATGCCCGCGAAAGAATCGACGGCTACGGTGTTGCTGCTGCTCATCGTGGGGGACCTCGTTGCCGTTATCCGCTACCGCCAGGTCAACTGGAAATTACTGTGGCAGCTGGTTCCGGCCGTGGTTCCGGGGCTGCTCCTCGGCGCACTCTTCATGTCCTACGTGGACGATCTCACCATGCGCCGGACGATTGGCGCGTTGCTGCTGTCCATGGTGCTCCTTCAACTCTGGCTACGCCGCTCGGGTGCGGTTGGCAGTGCACCCACCGGCGGAAAGCACCTAGGGGCCACCGCTGGTGCAGGCATCGCGGCCGGGTTCACCACGATGACGGCGAACGCCGCCGGCCCGGTGATGGCGTTGTACTTCCTGGCCCAACGCATCGACAAGCTAAAGTTCATCGGCACCAATGCCTGGTTCTTCGCCTTGATAAATCTGAGCAAGGTGCCGCTGGCAGCATCGCTCGGACTCTTTACACCGGAGGCACTATTGCTGGATGCGCTACTGATCCCGGCAGTCTTGCTCGGGGCGGCGATCGGGGCCTGGGTGATCGGCCGGGTGTCACAACGCCAGTTCGAGACGGTGACCCTGGTGGCCTCCCTGGTCGCCTCCCTCGCACTCTTGCTCCGGTAGACCTGCAGCGACCCGTTGGCACCCAGCTCACACACGCTCAGCCAATACCCGGTTCCCTCAGGGTTCGCCCTGAGTCGCAGCCAGCGGCCGATCCCGTATCCGGCCCAGCCGCCACCGACCTTCACTGGTCATCTCGGCGTGTCCGCAGGCCTCAAGCTCCGCCAGAGTTCTCAGGCAGGCAGCCATCGAAAACCCCGACCGCACGGCGATCTCACCAGCATCACGCCCGCCCCGGACCGGGAGCACCTCCCGCACCGCCCGCTGTTCCGGGGCCAGGTCATCCAGCAAGTGCGGAACAGTCGGCTCGTCCACGAGACCCTCTCCCGGCGACCCGAGCAACTCACACACGTCCGCTGCCGTGGTGACCAGGGTGGCCACGCCCTCCCGGATCAGCCGATGCGGCGTCACTGAGGTCACGCTATGCACCGACCCCGGCACCGCCATCACCGGCCGACCACAAGCCATCGCCCATGACACCGTGTTTCGGGCACCGCTCCGGAGTCCAGCCTCCACAATCACCGTGCCGCCGGTGAGCGCAGCAATCAGCCGATTCCGGGTCAGGAACCGGCGTCTGGTTGGATGCTGCCCGGGTGGGATTTCCGAGACCACCGCACCCAGTTCCGCTATCGTGCCGAAGAGCTCCTGGTGGGCACGCGGATAGGGCCGGTCCACACCTCCGGCCAGCACCGCCGCGGTGCGCCCCCGAACCGCCACAGCGCCCCGGTGCGCCGCTGCGTCGATCCCATACGCACCACCCGACACCACCGTGCAGCCACGCTCGGCCAGACTTGCGGCCAGATCAGCAGCCACCTGCTCTCCGTAGGGCGTACAGGCCCGCGCTCCCACCACCGCAACCGAACGGCTCACCAAGGCCGATAGCGGATGGGATCCCCCAACCCACAGCCCGACCGGGGCCCCACCAGCATCCTGGACCAGCTCACCATGATCCAGCACGCTCACACTCTGCGGCCATTCCTGATCACCAGGAATTATGAATCGTAGCCCGAGTTCTCCGGTCAGCTTCACGACCCGTTTCACGTCCACGGTGGTTGCCCGCCTCCCCCACGCCCCGGGCGCAGCCGGGCTGACCATCGACGCCCACACTTCCTCCGCTCCATACTCGGTGAGCAGCGGGACCAGGCGGGGATCGCCCGGTTCAACCACACAGGCCAGTCCCATCCGGGCCAGCCGCTCCGGATCAGCCGACATGGTGGCCCCGTTCGACGGTAGCCTCACCACGCCGCATCGCCAGCCCGGTGAGCAGATCCTCCCGAACTGGACTATCCCGCCCAGCCAGATCGGCCAAGGTCCAGGCCACCTTAAGCACCTTGTCCACCCCGCGAACACTTATCTGGCCCCGCGCCACCGCCTGCTCCACAACCTCGATACCGCCAGGCAACGGCAACTCTCGGCGCAGAAACGGGCCGGGCACAGCAGCGTTGACCCGCCACCGGGTGTCCCGCAGCCGGCGGTCCTGCCGCTCCCGAGCGGCCGCCACCCGGGAGGCCACGATCGCTGTGGATTCGCTGCTGCCCACGGCCGCCCGCAGATAGCTCTGGGTCATCGGTCGCAGGTGACAGCTCACATCGATCCGATCCCGGATCGGCCCCGACAACCGCTCGGCATATCTGCGGATCGCCATCGCCGAGCAGATACACGTCCCCGCCGCGGTACCCCGCAGCCCGCACGGACACGGGTTCGCCGCCACGACCAGCTGAAACCTCGCCGGATAGATGGCCTGTGCCTCGCTCCGCGCCAGCACCACCTGCCCCGACTCCAACGGTGTTCGCAGCGCCTCCAACGCCCGCGTACTGAACTCCGGCGCCTCATCCAGGAAGAGCACACCATGGTGGGCCAAGGACACCGCCCCAGGCTGGGCGATTCGAGCACCTCCGCCGACCAGGGACGCCACCGAAGCCGTGTGATGCGGGGCTGACAAGGGTGCGCAACGAATCAGCCCGTCCGGTAGGCCCGCCCCACTTATCGAGCGGAGGGCCGACACCTCCAGCGCAGCCTGGTTCGATAACGGCGGCAACAACCCGGGCAGCCGCTCGGCCAGCAGGGTCTTCCCTACTCCCGGTGGCCCCGACAACAACAGATGATGACCACCAGCCGCAGCCACCTCGACCGCCCAGCGTGCTTCCACCTGCCCGGCCACATCGGCCAGATCCGGAATCATCGGAGGGTCGGGAACCCTCGCCGGGGGATCATATTCCACCGCTGGCTCTCCCTGGAGCACCGCCACCAACTCAGCCAGGGTCGCCACACCGACAACCTGAATGCCGGTTACCAGCCGACCCTCCGATACCTGCACGGCCGGTACGATCACCCGCCTATATCCAGCGCTCTGCGCGGCCACCACCACCGGCAACAGACCCCGCGCTGACCGGATCCTCCCGTCCAAGGCGAACTCACCCATCAGAATCGTCCCCTCCAGCCCCGACTCGGGCACGACCTCATCGGCCACCAGCACCGCCGCCACGATTGCAAGGTCATAGTGCGCTCCGGCCTTCGGCAAAGTTGCCGGTGACAGATTGATAGTCACCAGCTGGCTCGGCCAACTCCGGCCCAGCTGCGCGACCGCCGCCCGGCATCGCTCCCGGGCTTCGCGAAGCGCCGCATCGGGCAAGCCCACTATCACCGTCCGGGGCAACCCACCCCCGACGGCAGCCTCGACTTCAACCACGGTCGCCGACAACCCCACCAGCGCCGCCGCATACGCCCGGCCCAACTTCATGGCTCGATCCCCACCACATGCTCCACCACCGGCGTTCGCCCCGGGCGCAGGAGTACACCCAGCGCATCCACCCGCAAGCCTCTCACCAGGCCTGGGTGTGCCCTCGCCCAGTCGGCTGCCAACTGGCGCAAGCGCCGCGCCTTGGCATAGGTGATCGACTCCAAGGGCGCACCGTACCCAGTTCCCGACCGAGTCTTGACTTCGCACACCACAACCACCCCGGCCGGATCCCGGGCCACCAGATCAATTTCTCCCGACGGGCACCGCCAATTCCGCTCCACGATGTTCCAGCCCAACTCGATAAGATACCCGGCGGCCACGGCCTCACCCCTCGCCCCTACGTCCATCCGCTCGCGCCCCATGACCGTGCTTTCGGCATGACGCCAGCCATTCCGTTGCTCAGCTGGTCCCTGTGGACAGCAATCCAGATGCACCACGCAGACGGTCAATAAACTCTCTGCAGAGGGTCAGACGGCTGTCCGCTCCCGGCGAATCCCAGCCGTCTCCGACGTGGGCAACCGCCCACGCGGATACAGTTGACGCTGTGGAGGTTGAGCAACCACGAGTGCGTCAGCGCATGCGCCTAGCAGCCCGGGTTTACACCGCGGTCGTGCTGATCCTCGGGCTCCCGCTCTCGGCGATTGCCTTCGATTCGATGTGGACTGCAGCCACCAGCCGCGATTGGGAAACGACAGTGACGCCGGTCAGCGCTGGTCAACCCGACGCAGATACCTACGATGGTACTACCGCGACGGTGTTCCTCAACGGACTCGGACGCGATATCAGCCGGGATCAGGCTCAGGCACTCACCCCCTCGGTGGGACAGTTCGGCCATGTGCTGGCCGTCGACTATGCCGCCGTGTTCGATCCCAACGAGGCCGCAGACGCCCTCGCCACCGCTCTCGCCGACGTCACAGACGGCGCCGAGCGCACCCACCTCACCGTGGTTGCCTCATCCATGGGCGATGTGCGCGGGCTGGAGATAATCGCCTCGATCAAGGAGCGCCACCGCAGCGTCAATGTGACCGGGTTCATCGTCAATACCGGCCCAGGCCCGGGGAAACGGGTCCGGGTCCGCGGCGGCCCGACGGTGCAAGCCTTGCTCGATCAGAGTTGTTCAACTTTTGTCCCCGGGCGCGCCACAATGGGCCTGATCGAGGTGCTGAACCAGGGCCTCCAGGGAAACGTCGATAGCGCCGACGCCGCGGCCCTCGCCTACAGTTCTGGCACTGAGTATAGGGGCCGCGTCGTGGTGAACCAGTTGTGCAGCCTCACCCGACCAGCCGCCGTCGACGACCCGCCCTTTGTTCCCTTCAGCGCCTATCTGACTACCGGCTTTCCCCTCGATGACGTCATCGTCGATGGGGAGGGGGCCTACACCGATTGGCGCGAGGTACTTCCGGGCATGTCGATCCGGTACGTAGCAGGCGCCACCCACGACAATCTCTCCTACCGGCCCGACCTTTTCAATCCGCTGTTCGCAGAGGACCTGATGCCGTTGATCCGCAATCAGCGGATAGCGCGTAGTCCCCGCGCGCCCTCGGGCGCGGCTGGCGCTCAGCGACCCATCTAGCCGGACGGGAACCTGAGGGCAGAGCCGTCGCACCTGAACTGCGTGGCACCGAGCCGCGTCAGGTGGATTCTGGAATACTCACCAGTCAGAGGTTGTCGGGAACCTTGAGATCGGAATGGGCGATCTCTTCGATGGACACATCCCGGAAGGTGAGGATCTTGGCCGACTTCACAAACCGGGCGGGACGATACATATCCCAGACCCAAGCATCGCTCAACGACACCTCGTAGTAGACGTCGCTACCCTCGGTGCGCACCTTCATATCCACCGCATTGCATAGGTAGAACCGGCGTTCGGTCTCCACCGCGTAGGTAAAGATGCCGACCACGTCCTTGTACTCGCGGTACAACTGGAGTTCCAGGTCGGACTCGTACTGCTCCAGGTCCTCGGTGCTCATCTCGGGTTCAGCCTAACGGTTCGCCGGACGTTGTCCCACTTCATCCTATGGATTTCGCAGGGGCCATGCGTCTCGAGCTCGGCCTGGTGCCGCGGGGTGCAGTAGCCCTTGTGGACCTCGAAGGAGTACCCCGGGAAGTCCGCCGCATAGGCCGCCATCACCCGATCACGACTGACCTTGGCCAGAATCGATGCGGCTGAGACACTCGCCGCCACCACATCACCCTTCCACATGGCCAGGGACGGCACCCCCAGACCGTCAACCGGAAAGCCGTCGGTCAACACGAAATCGGGGGGCACGTGCAGCAGAGCCACCGCTCGGCGCAACGCAGCCAGGTTCGCCACATGCATTCCCATGTCATCGCACTCACCGGGCTCGATCCGCACCACCGCCCACGCACGCGCCTTGCCACAGATAACGTCATAGAGCCGCTCCCGGGCCCGGGGGGTCAACCGCTTGGAGTCGTCGAGCCCCTCAATCGGCGTGCGGGGCAACACCACCGCTGCTGCCACCAATGGCCCGGCGCACGCGCCTCGGCCCGCCTCATCAACGCCGGCTACCAGTCCGAAACCAGCGCGCGCCAAGGCGCGTTCATATCCGTACCGGCCAGCATCGCGTCGGATCGCGGTAGCCATCGACCGCTCAACAATTCCCGACGTCCCCGGAAACCACCGGCTCATCCGGAGCTGGCTCGGTCGGGTCAGGAATCACATCGAAGGCATCCGGTCGGGGGAAGGTACGCCACCGATCGAACGGATATACGGTGGCTCCGGCCACGCCGACCACCGAGTTGACCGAGGGAAACGCGCCCATAGCCGGTACCCCGAGGGCTTCCTCGGTGAGGTGACACCGGGAATCCGCGGAGTTGCTCCGATAGTCACCCAAGACAAAGATCCGGCCGGCCGGGACCACCACATCGAACGGATAGGTCGCCGACTCCACCTGGTCACCATCCGGGGAGGTGTACAGGTAGGAGGTCTCGTCGAGCTCCACCCCGTTGACCGAAACCCGCCCAGCAGCATCGCAGCAGACCACCCGGTCTCCTTCGGTGCCAATCACGCGCTTGATCAGATGGTTCTTGGATGAATCGGGCATCAGGCCAGCGAAGACCAGTGCGGACTCCCACCAGGTATAGGTCACCCGATCCGGATTGCCCAACCACTCCAGGCTGTCAGAAAAGACAACTATGTCGCCGCGTTTCGGCGGAATGACTTTCAGCACAGCCACCCGATCCCCCACCCCCAAGGTGGTTTCCATGGACCGACTGGGGATCTCGAACACTTGCAGCAGAAACAGCCGCAACAGGGTCGACGCAATCACCGCACCAACCGCGATGATTACCAGTTCCCGTAGGAACACGACTATGGGGCCAGGCTTTTTCTCAGTCACAGGGGTGCCGTCGGAAGTCAGCGCTCCCGCTTCTCCTTGATCTTGGCTGCCTTGCCGCGCAGGCCGCGCAGGTAGTACAACTTGGCCCGGCGCACATCACCTCGGCGTTCGACCTCGATCTTCTCGATAATCGGGGAGTGCAACGGGAAGGTACGCTCCACACCGGTGCCGAAAGAAATCTTGCGCACCGTGAAGGCCTCAGCAACGCCTCGGCCTGTGCGCGCGATCACCACGCCAGCAAAAACCTGGATTCGGGACCGGTTGCCCTCGACCACGCGGACATGGACCCGCAAGGAGTCGCCCGGTCGAAAATCTGGCAGATCCGCCCGCAGCTGTTCGGCGGCGATCTGAGCGACAATCTCATTCATGGCTAGTTCCTTCGTCGGTGCCACAGGACACCTCGTCGTCGTTCATATGCGACGGCCGCCTATCCCCCTGTGGCAGGGACGACCGCAACCTGACTAAGCTTGCCACATCAACGGTATCCGACGAAATCGGCCACACCTCTGGGCCCAGTCACCCCTCGATCACTGGCTAGCTAACCCGCGCCCGGCCGATCCCGCGGCCATAGGCAAAGATGGCCAGCCCACTCTCCAGTTCGTGCACTTGCCCCCGGACATCAGTCTGGCCGATAGCCTGCCCTGAGGTCGGATCCACCACGATTAGCCGCGAAGGGCCCACAGGAGAACTTCCGCATCCACGATGACGGGCTAACGCTTCCCGGTTCCAGTGAAAAGTGACTTCATCAGATCACGGTTGAGTTGACTAATGGTATCCAGCGGGATCTGCTTGGGGCAGACCGCAGCACATTCGCCGATATTGGTGCAGCCACCAAACCCGTTCTCGTCATGGGTGGCAACCATGGTCTTGATCCGCTCATAGCGTTCCGGCTGGCCCTGGGGCAGCATCGCGAGATGGGTTATCTTCGCCGCGGTGAAGAGCATCCCCGATCCATTCGGGCAGGCGGCCACACAGGCACCACAGCCGATGCACGTCGCGGCATCAAAGGCCCGATCCGCTTGTAGCTTGGGCGCCGGCGTCGAGTGCGCCTCTGGCGCAGATCCGGTATTTGCGCTGATGTAACCGCCCGCCTGGATGATCCTGTCGAAGGCGGTTCGATCCACCACCAGGTCCTTGATCACCGGGAAAGCTCCCGCCCGCCACGGTTCGACGTCCACGGTGGCACCATCAGCGAACGAGCGCATATGCAGCTGGCAGGTCGTGGTGGGCACCGGCGAGGAACCCCGACCGTGAGCGGTGCCATTGATGACGACGCCACACATCCCGCAGATGCCTTCGCGGCAATCGTGGTCGAAGGCAACGGGCTCTTCGCCCTTGACAGCGAGATCCTCATTGAGGAGATCGAGCATCTCTAGAAAGCTCATGTCCTCGCTGACGTTCTCGACGCGATAGGAGACCATCTTCCCCTCGGCCTCGGCATTGGCCTGGCGCCAGACCCGCAGGTTGATGATCACTTGTAGCTCCTCTGCTTCAGCTCGATGGACTCATACTCCAACAGCTCCTTGTGCAGGACCGGCCTACCGGCCATGCCGCCGTACTCCCAGGCCGCCACGTAGAGGAAGTCATCGTCATTGCGAAGGGCTTCCCCGTCTTCTGTCTGGGATTCGGCCCGGAAATGGCCGCCACAGGACTCCCGGCGATGGAGCGCGTCAATGCACATCAACTCCCCCAGTTCGAAGAAGTCTGCAACTCGACCGGCCCGCTCCAGGGTTTGGTTGAAGTCCTCGTTCATCCCGGTGACCTTCACATTGGTCCAGAACTCTTCGCGCAACTCCCGGATCCGCCCGATCGCGAACGTCAGCCCAGCTTCGGTCCGCTCCATCCCGCAGTACTCCCACATGATGTTGCCCAGTTCCTTGTGGAAGCTGTCTACGGTGCGGGTGCCGTTGATAGCCAGCAAGGTGTTGACCCTATCGGTGACGCTGTCCAGCGCCTCCACGACGGCCGGATGGTCCGGACCTATCTTCTCGAACGGAGCATCGGCCAGGTAGTCGCAGATGGTGTTCGACAGCACGAAGTAGCCGTCGGCCAGGCCTTGCATCAGGGCCGAAGCCCCCAGCCGGTTGGCGCCATGGTCGGAGAAATTGGCTTCCCCCGCCACAAACAACCCGGTCACATTGCTCTGCAGGTCATAGTCCACCCACAAGCCGCCCATCGTATAGTGCACTGCTGGGTAGATGCGCATCGGGGTTTCGTAAGGGTTCTCGCCGGTGATCTGGGCGTACATGTCGAAGAGATTGCCGTACTTGGTCTCGACAGCGTCGCGCCCCATCCTCTCGATGGCGCTGGAGAAGTCCAGGTAGACCCCACGGCGCCGCTTCCGGGTCTCGCCGGATGCGTGATCGAGTTCCTCAACCTCCGGCCCGACCCCCCGCCCCTCATCGCACCGGTTCTTCGCCTGACGTGAGGCGATATCGCGTGGAACCAGGTTGCCGAAGGCCGGATAAATTCGCTCGAGATAGTAGTCGCGATCCTCCTCCGGAATCTGCCGCGGGTCCTTCGTGCAGTCCTCGGCGTTCTTAGGAACCCAGATCCGGCCATCATTGCGCAGGGATTCGCTCATCAGGGTGAGCTTGGACTGGGTATCGCCATGCACCGGAATGCAGGTGGGATGAATCTGGGTGTAGCACGGATTGCCGAAGAAGGCACCCTTGCGGTGGGCCCGCCAGGACGCCGTCACATTGCACCCCATGGCATTGGTGGACAGGAAGAACACGTTCCCGTAGCCGCCGGTCGCCAGCACCACCGCGTCGGCCGTCCAGGCCTCGATCTTGCCGGTCACCATGTTCCGGGTCACGATCCCCCGAGCCACCCCGTCAACGGTGATGAGCTCCATCATTTCGTGGCGCGTGTGCATCTGCACCGTCCCGGCGTGTACCTGCCGCTCCAGCGCTTGGTAGGCGCCTATCAGCAACTGCTGGCCGGTCTGCCCGCGGGCATAGAAGGTCCGCTGCACCTGGACTCCACCGAAGGAGCGGGTATCCAGCAGTCCGCCGTATTCACGGGCGAACGGCACCCCTTGGGCGACACACTGGTCGATGATCCGAGCACTCACCTCGGCCAGCCGGTAGACATTGGTCTCCCGGGCGCGATAGTCCCCGCCCTTCACGGTGTCGTAGAACAACCTGTAGGTGGAGTCGTTGTCGTTGCGGTAGTTCTTCGCAGCGTTGATCCCGCCCTGGGCCGCGATGGAGTGCGCCCGACGGGGGCTGTCCTGGTAGCAGAAGTTGAGGACGTTGTATCCGGCCTCGCCCAGGGTCGCGGCAGCGGCACCGCCGGCCAGTCCGGTGCCCACCACTATCACCGTCAACTTGCGCCGGTTGGCCGGATTGACCAGCCGCGCATTGAACTGTCGGCTCGGCCACTTCCGTTCGATCGGCCCCGCAGGCGCTTTGGTGTCCCGGATCTCCGCGCCCACACTGAAGTAGTCGGTACCCGCTGTTGTCGTCATCAACCCACCCATCCGAAGAGAACTGCAACCGGCATCACCATGAAGCCAGCAAACAGGAGAACCGCGATCACCCAGGCCAAGCTGTTGAGCAGCGCCCGCGCATTCGGGGAGGTATTCGCCCCGAGGGTGGCCAGTGCGCTCCAGACACCATGGCGCACATGCATGCACACCACGACGACCCAGAGCCCGTAGGCCAGCACCAGCCACCATTGGCTGAAGGTGGCGATCACCATCTCATAGGGCGCGGCACCGCGATCGAATCCGGTGGTGACCACCTGTGCCGTGAACTGCAACAGGTGGAAGATCAAGAAACCCAGCAGGATGACCCCGCCCCAGCGCATGGTTCGGGCCGCGTAGGTCTGGGCGAGCCGGTTGGTGGTGACATATTTGCTGCTACTCGCGTCCAGGGCCCGGCGCCACAACGTGGCAGCACAGTAGGCGTGAATGACTATCGCGGCCAGCATGGCCGTCCGGAAGATCCAGATGAACCAGCCTTCCGGAAGGAAGGGAGCCAGCACTTCCACCTTGAGCCAGTGGGCATAGTGGTCAAATTCCTCAGGTCCGAGAAACACCTTGAGGTTGCCGAACATGTGCACCAGCAGGAACCCGACCATGATCAGCCCCGTGAGGGCCATCAGGACCTTCAAGGCTACTGTCGACCGCAACGCCCGCTGGTGGGGAGTCAGTGTCATCGTCACGGGAGACACCATAGACAAGCGGACCCCCTGCGGGTGCCCCATTTCGAACGAATCCCGAACAACGGCGGTCTGTGTCTCACTCAGAGGGCCGAACCCGAAATACAGTGCATTTGGCTTATCAAAATCAGCGAAGGTCTCTATGGATGCGCTGATCAATGCTGCGCTGTGCGAGGACGTGCCGGGCGGGATGAACCGCAACCCCACATCTGGTGGGTGTACTGGATGTCCATCGCCAGATGTGAGGGACGTGGTTCGCCCGATCCGGTGCGCCCCAGCCAGGGCATGATTGATCAGCGCATCCCTATGGGTCTAACAGATCCGGTCGCCGCTCCCGGGTACGGAGCCGGGATTGCTCCCGGCGCCACGCTGCAATCTGACCGTGATGACCCGAGAGCAGCACCTCGGGAACAGTCAGCCCCCGCCACGATGCCGGCTTGGTGTAGGTGGGGTACTCCAGCCAGCCATCAGCCTCAGCAGCGTGTGATTCCTCGACCAGACTGTCCGGGTTGCCCAGCACGCCGGGCAGGAGTCGGACCACCGCCTCCAGGATCGCCAGCACGGCCACCTCACCGCCGTTGAGCACGTAGTCGCCGAGTGACACTTCGCGCACCGGCAGCCGGGTCCGGGCATAGTCCAGAACTCGGGCATCAATGCCCTCGTAGCGGCCGCAGGCGAACACGAGGTGCGGCAATTCCGCCAATTCGTGGGCCAGCTGCTGAGTGAACCGCTCCCCGGCCGGAGTTGGGACCACCAGGGTGGGGGGTGAGGTGGCTTGGGCCAGCAGTTCGTCGAGGGCATCGCCCCAGGGCTCGGGCCGCATCACCATGCCCGCTCCCCCGCCGTAGGGGGTGTCGTCGACAGTTCGATGCCGATCATGGGTCCAGGCACGCAGATCGTGGACTCGCCAGTCCACCAGCCCGGCCGTACGGGCCTTGCCTATCAGCGACAACTCCAGCGGGGCAAAGTACGCCGGGAAAATAGTGACTATGTCGGCGAGCACTAGTTCTCTCCGCCGGGCTCAGGCACATCACCGAGGAGCCCACCGATGGCAGCCACCTCGACAACGCCCTGTTCCAGGTCGACCATCGGCACCAGGGCACTCACGAACGGCACTTGATAGGTGCCGGACGCTGTGGTCACCACAAGAGAATCATGTGCTGGCAGGTGGACCACCCCGGTAACCGTCCCCAGCTCCCGGTCATCCTGATCGCGGACCCGGAGACCTACCAGGGCGCGATCAAAGAACTCGTCATCTCCGCTGGGCATCTCGGCGGCCGGCACTGCCGCCCACAGTTCGGTACCACGCAGTTGTTCCGCCGTCGAACGGTCGTCGACTCCCTCAAAGGCGACCAGCAGCGCCCCCCCATGTTCACGGGTGGTGCGTACCACCAGGGTGCGATCCCCTGCCCGGAGCGCCACCCCCCGGTGAAACCGTCTGCCGGGCTCATCGGTGCGCACATGCACCGACAGATCCCCGCGAAGACCGTGCGCTCGGCCGATGATTCCTACCAGCACCTCTACGGTCTCAGTCATCGTTGCTCCTGTCGGGCGTGTGCTCTCCCGGCGGGAGGGCGCAGGAATCCCCGGGCCCGGCTGCGGACCCGGGGATCGTGTGGATCAGGTGCGACGCCCGCGCCGATCAACATCGACAAAGTCGATCCGGATTTGCTCACGGCCGGCCAGCGAACCAATGACAGTGCGCAGAGCACCAGCCGTCCGGCCCTGGCGTCCGATAACCTTGCCGATGTCCTCAGGATTGACCCTGACCTCCAGGGTCCGCACGCGGCGCCGTTCCAGGTCCGCGACAGTGACATCGTCCGGATTCGCCACCAGCCCTCGAACCAAATGTTCGAGCGCGTCAGCCAGCACCGGTCAGGCCTCGTCGGCCGGGGCGTCCTCGGCAGGCGCCTCTGCAGCAGGCGCTTCCGCGGGAGCGTCTTCGATGGGGGCCTCCGCGGCCTTCTTCTTCCCGGTGATGGCACCAGTAGCTGGCTCATTATCGGACTCGGCGAGCGCCTTGTTGAAGATCGCAAGCTTGTCAGCCTTCTCCGGCTGCGGAGTGATGCCAGCGGGCACCTCCTCACCGGAAAATGCTTGCCAATCCCCCGAGAGCTTGAGCAGCTTGGCCACGGTGTCGGTCGGCTGCGCGCCGACGCTCAACCAATACTGGGCCCGCTCCGACTTTATCTGGATGATAGAAGGCTCTGACTTAGGTTGGTAGATGCCGATCTCTTCGATGGCACGCCCGTCACGCTTGGTGCGGGAGTCCATCACGACGATGCGGTACTGCGGGTTGCGGATCTTGCCCATCCGCTTGAGACGAATCTTGACAGCCACGAGTGTGGTTTCTCCTGTGTGCACTATGCCCCCGCGCTGCGGGGACGAATCGGGTGAGCCATCGTCCGGTGTGGGAGTCCGGTGCCGACGACTCGGGTGGACGCATCCTCAGGCGTGAGAGGGCACCTGCGGACACAACGCAACCGTCAGTGTAGCCGTATTGGCGATCAGCACGGAATCCGGGAAGCCGAGCCCACCGGTCATAGCGGAACTCCGCCGAGTAGAATGAGGTGCGGCGCGGACACCATACCCAGATCGGTTCGCGGATCGTCGGCATAGACCAGAAGATCGGCCGAAGCGCCCTCGGTCAGCCCGGGCCGTCCCAGCCAGGCCCGCGCCGCCCACGAGGCCGCCGCCAAAGCTCGCTCCGGCCCTGCGACTCGAGACAACAATGAGATCTCCTCGGGCAACCGGCCATGCGCGATAGTCCCGCCCGCATCCGTGCCCGCATAGACCGGCACCCCGGCCTCAATCGCCTGGCCGATAGTCTCAAACCGGCGGGCATGGAGGGCGCGCATATGCGCGGCATATCGGGGGAACTTCACCTGCCCTGCCTCGGCGATCTGCGGAAAGGTCTCCAGGTTGATCAGGGTGGGCACCAACGCCACCTGGCGCTCGGCCATCACCTGGATAGTCGTATCGTCCAGTCCCGTGCCATGCTCGATGCAGTCGATCCCGGCCGTCACCAGTTGCGTCACCGAGGCCTCATCGAAGCAATGCGCCGTCACCCGGGCACCCTCGGCATGGGCCGCCGCGATCGCAGCCTCGACGATGTCTGTCGGCCATAGCGGACGTAAGTCACCGACGGCTCGGTCAATCCAGTCGCCCACCAACTTGACCCACCCGTCGGAGCGGCGGGCCTGGCGGCGTACTTCGGCGACCAGGTCCTCCGGCTCCACCTCGACGGCGAAGTGGCGCAGATAGCGCCGGGGGCGAGCAATGTGTCGGCCGGCGCGAATCAGGTGCGGCAGGTCCGGGCGAGCATCGACCCAGCGGGTATCGGCAGCAGAACCCGCGTCCCGAATCAGCAGGGTTCCAGCATTGCGATCGGTGATGGCTTGACGTTCAGCGGTCGCGGCATCGACGGCTCCGTGCCGATCCAGGCCGATGTGGCAGTGGGAATCCACCAAACCGGGGAGAATCCAACCGTCGCGCACCACCGTGGTGGCCCCGGCCACCGGGTCGAACCTGAGCTCTCCATCTACCACCCACAGGTCGGTGTGCTCACCCGCCGGAAGCAGCACCCCGCTCAGATGCAGGGGTGCGACCACTACCCCTTGCCACCCTGATCGAACATTTTCTGCAACTCCGGCGGCAGCGTGAAATCGCCCATCGTCTGCGTGGCATCGCCTTGCGGAGTAGGCATACCGAAGGCTGACCCGGGAGAAGCTGAGGAAGCACTCTCATCCGAGGCTGCGGGGGTATTGGGCCCACCCCACCGGTTCTTTGCCTTTTTCTTGCTCTTAGGCCGCTGGCGGGTGCCACCAGGCATTCCCGGCATTCCGGGCATCCCCCCTTGACCCATCTGTTTCATCATCTTGCGGGTTTCCATAAAGCGTTTGACTAGGCCATTCACATCAGATACTTGGGTGCCGGATCCGAGTGCGATCCGGGCACGGCGCGAACCGTTGAGCAATTCCGGGGTGGCACGTTCCTCCGGGGTCATCGAGTAGATGATTGCCTCGATTCTGTCGATTTCGCGCTCATCGATCCCCGCGATCTGGTCCTTCATCTGGCCCATCCCGGGCATCATGCCGAGGATCTTGCTCATCGGACCCATTTTGCGCACTGCCTGCATCTGCTGCAGGAAGTCATCCAGACCGAAACCCTTGCCCCGCATGAGTTTCTCGGCGGCCTGCCGACTTTGCTCGGCATCGAGGGTCTTTTCCGCCTGCTCGATCAGGGTCAGCAGATCGCCCATATCCAGGATCCGGGAGGCCATCCGATCTGGATGGAACAGATCGAAATCTCCCAGACCCTCGCCGTTGGAGGCGAACATTATTGGTTTGCCGGTGACCTTCGCGATCGACAGCGCAGCGCCGCCGCGGGCGTCGCCGTCCAGCTTGGAGAGCACCACCCCGTCGAAACCCACGCCCTCGGCGAAGGCATTCGCGGTGTTCACTGCGTCTTGGCCGATCATGGCATCAACCACGAACAGCACCTCATCGGGTGAGACCGCGTCCCGGATATCGGCGGCCTGTTGCATGAGTTCAGCGTCTACCCCCAGGCGGCCAGCCGTATCGACGATGACAGTGTCATAGAGCTTGCGCTCGGCCTCGGCGATGGCAGCACGGGCCACGGCTACCGGATCCCCCACCCCATTGCCCGGCTCGGGAGCGAAGACGGGCACCCCGGCACGTTCACCCACTATCTGAAGCTGATTCACGGCGTTGGGGCGTTGCAGATCACAGGCCACCAGCATCGGGGTGTGGCCCTCTTCGCGGAGCCATGTGCCAAGTTTCCCGGCGAGGGTCGTCTTACCGGAGCCTTGCAGCCCGGCGAGCATCAGCACTGTCGGTGGCCGCTTGGCGAACCGCAGCGGCCGGGCCTCTCCGCCCAAAATCTCGACCAGCTCCGCATTGACTATCTTGATTATCTGCTGGGTGGGGTTGAGCGCCTGACTGAGCTCAGCTCCGGAGGCCTGTTCCCGAACGGCTGCGGTGAACTCCTTGACAACACCGAGGTTGACATCGGCCTCCAGCAGGGCGAGCCGGATCTCCCGAATCGTTGCCTCAATATCGGCATCAGAGAGCCGCCCTTTGCCTCGTAGGCCTCGGAACGTGGCTTGGAGTCGGTCTTGGAGTGTGTCGAACATGCGGGCCCTTTGTCCGGCGAACGGGTACCGGATCAGCCTACCGGCTCACCAGCCACGCCTTGGGCCATCGCGGGCTGGCCCCACCCATCAATCTCCGAGCAGGCCGTCGACGAAACCATCTGCGGTGAAGGGCGCTAGGTCATCGGCCCCCTCCCCCAGGCCAATGAACTTGACCGGCACTCCCAGCTCCCGCTGCACTTGCACCACAATGCCGCCCTTGGCCGACCCATCCAGTTTGGACAAGACAATGCCGGTGACCTCGGTCACCTCGTTGAACACCCGCGCCTGCACCAGCCCATTTTGTCCCGTCGTCGCATCTATGAGCAGCAGACATTCGGTGATCGGGGCTTTGCGTTCAATCACCCGGCGGATCTTGCCAAGCTCCTCCATCAGGTTGGCCTTGTTGTGCAGTCGACCGGCAGTATCCACCAGGACCACATCAGCGCCGCGCTCAATACCCGCACCGACGGCCTCGAACGCGACCGACGCTGGGTCACCGCCTTCGGGGCCGCGCACCGTCGGCACCTCCACCCGGTTTCCCCACGTTTCCAGCTGGTCCGCCGCCGCAGCCCGAAACGTGTCCGCCGCACCGAGCAGCACCGAGTTTCCTTCAGCCACCAGCAAGCGGGAGAGCTTCCCAATGGTGGTGGTCTTTCCGGTGCCATTTACCCCGACCACCAGGACCACTCCGGGAAGCCCGTCTGGCCCCTCGGTGCGCAAGGCGCGATCCATGCTGGGATCAGCCAGAGCCACCAATTCTCGCCGAAGGACACTGCGCGCCGCCTCCGGGTCGGTCACCCCATCGATGGCCAGTTCCCGCCGCAGCTTCTCGACCAACTCGGTCGCTGGGCCGACACCCAAATCAGAACCGATCAAGGTGGCCTCGAAATCGTCCCAGACCTCTGCGTCCAGCCGATCAGCCGACAGCAGATCACCCAGCGCCCGCGCAAGCACATTGTTCGATGACGCGAGCCGACGCCGGAGCCGGGCGAGCCTGGTCCCCGGCGCCTCGGGAACATCCACCTCTGGAGCGGCACCATGTTGCTCAACGCTGGCTTCCTCGGCGGTAGCCGGTTCGGCAGCCACCGGCAGGGACGGGGCACTGGGCCGTTCCACCTCCCTGTGGCTCCGGGTGCGAGCGACCCGGATGCCGACTGTCACCACCGCCCCCACCAGGACGGCGACAACAATGCCAACAACAATGAGGTCAGAGAGGTTCACGGGCATATCGTAGTCATGGCAGGGGATCGCGATCCCGGATAGTCATCAGGTTGATGACTATCGGGCCCCGCACATTGAAGAAGGCCCGAGCACTGCTATCGGGTCGGCGAGCAGACCCACGTCAGCGATGCGCCTCCGCAGCCACCACAGCGTCATCGGTGGCGTTGACTCCATACGGATCGTCTGGGTCCGCCTCCGGATTCAATCCGTAGGGATCCTCCTCGTCGAGACTCACCGGCGACGCCAGCGCCGCCGCCAGCTGCTCAGCAAGATCCTCGCCACCACTCTCGGGGCCACTCGCACCAATCGGCGAAGCCGCCACACTCACCTTGGTGGGCGGGTCAACTGTCGCTACCGCCACGGGAGGGGGCGATGGATCCGCCGCAACCTCTGCCGGTGGGGTCGGCGATGGGGCAGACGCCGCCGAACGAGCGGACGCTATCGAGGACCGTATCTTTCCGGGGATCTGCCGCGGATCAAGATCGGCGGCGCTGACCTCATCCATCTCATTGAACAGCAGCATCAGCCCTCGCGGGGGCTGACCTTCCCCGTTGAGTTGGCGGGCGGTGCGCGCCATGGCGTTGGCGAGGTCGGGCGCCTTAGTTCGGCCAACCCCATGCATACCCACCAGGACCACCACAATAATAAGGACTGCGAGCACCACAATGGCGAGCAGAGCTAGAACCACTGTTGGCACGGAAATCCCCCAGCCTCTCGTCGATTTCACTACCTAGTATGCCTGACGGCAACCGGGTGCGGAGCAAATGCCCACGGATAGCCACTAGGAATCACGCATGCGTTGGCTGATCACCGTGGATACGCCGTCCTCGCGCATGGTGACGCCATACAATGCATCAGCAACCTCCATCGTGCGCTTCTGGTGCGTGATCACTATCATCTGGCTGTTTTCCCGGAGTTCTTCGTAGATGCCGAGGAGTCGACCCAGATTCACATCATCCAAAGCCGCTTCCACCTCGTCCAGGATGTAGAACGGGCTAGGCCGGGCTTTGAACAGAGCCACCAGAAATGCCACCGCCACCAGCGATCGTTCACCGCCGGACAGCAGCGATAACCGCTTGACCTTCTTGCCAGCAGGACGAGCTTCCACATCGACGCCTGTGGTCAGCCAGGAGTCAGGTTCGGTCAGGACGAGACGCCCCTCTCCCCCAGGGAACAGCCGGGAGAACGAACTCTCGAAGGCCCGTTCGACATCGGCGTATGCCTCCGCGAAGACCTGCTCCACCCGGGCATCCACCTCTTCGATGATCCCCAGCAGATCGGCCCGGGTTCTTTTGAGGTCGTCGAACTGCTCAGCGAGGAAGGTATGTCGTTCGGTCATCGCCTCGAACTCCTCCAAGGCGAGCGGATTGACCCGGCCCAACAGGTCAAGATTGCGCTGCGCCACCCGTAGGCGTTTCTCCTGCTCCTCTCGAACGAACGGACGCGGGTCGGGCTGTTCCTCATCGTCGGTGATCGCAGTCCCGTCAGCATGGGTGAGCACCGGGATCAGCTGATCCGGACCAAACTCGGCGACGAGTACGTCCGGCTCCAAACCAAGCTCGGCCAACGCCTTGTCTGCCAGCGATTCCACCCGTAGCCGCTGCTCCGCCCGCGCGAGCTCGTCGCGGTGCGCCACATCGACCAGCGATTCAAACTCGCGCGCCAGATCACGACTGCGCTGACGGGCATCCAGAACCTGCCGATCGGCATCGATCCGGCGAGCATCCACCTCGGCCCGCTGGCGCGACGCCATTTCCTGTGATCTGTCGATCAACGTCAGCAAGTACTCGGCCGCAGCAACCGCCGCCCGAGCCACCTCGCCCTCACGACGGAGTTGCTCCCGCCGGGCCGCCGCCTTCACCCGCGCATCCCGTTCAGCTCGGGCTGCCCGATCCAGCGAATCGGCCCGACCCGACAGTGCCCGCACTCGCTCCTCATCCGAGCGAAGTTCGAGCCGAGCGTCCATTTCGGCCTGGCGGGCCAGCACAGCTGCCTCGGCCGCTCGATCTCGTTCGGCGGGATCTGCTTCGGTCACCTCGGTGGTCGCCTGCGCCCGATCGAGCCGCTCGGCAAGTTCCGCCAGCGCGGTCGCCTGCGC